>CAZJGR010000029.1:0-20421 GCA_964545815.1 uncultured Dehalococcoidaceae bacterium
ATTATCAGCCCATCGGTTGGACTGGCAGCGGTGGTCACCCTGGCCCGCTGCTTCAGCCGCAGGCACTCCCCGACCATAGGCAATTTCTGGGTAGATTTGGCCCGGGGTATACTCTATGTCTGGGTGCCTCTGTCGCTGCTCCTTGTGTTTCCTCTCATCTCTCAGGGTGTCATCCAGAACTTCAACCATTATGTGGTGGCACATACTCTGGAAGGGGGAGAGCAGGTAATACCCGGAGGCCCGGTCGGCACAATTGAAGTCTTCAAGATGATGGCTGAAGACGGATTGGCCTGGTCTGCCACGCACTCTGCCCATCCCTTCGAAAATCCGACGCCTCTATCCGCCTGGCTTGAGATGGGCTATATATTGTTTGTTCCAGCCTCAATCGTCGTCATGATTGGAAAGCTGACCAAAAGCCGCAAGATAGCCGTGGCCTTGTTTGCCACCATGCTGCTGCTCTTTGTGCTGTCCATGCCTCTTCCCTTCCTGGGAGAATTCCAGGGCAACCCGATTCTGGCAAAGCTCGGAGTGGCGGGCGGGGTGAACCTGGAGGGCAAAGAGATGCGCTACACCATGTTCGAGCACGTCATATGGATAGTGACGGCAATGGCTCCCGCCAACGGCTCCACCATCGCCATGCATGACAGCTTGATGCCTCTTACCGTACTGCAGATTATGTTTAACTTACAAATCGGAGCGCCCATCTTCGGCTGCATTGGCACGGGCTCTCTAACGATGATTCACTACTTCATCGTAAGCATGTTTCTAGCCGCGCTCATGACCGGCCGTACCCCCGAGTTGATAGGCAAGAAGCTCGACCTTCGCGAGATTATCCTGGCGTGTGTATCATTTCTTGCGGTAACCTTCACCTCGTTGACCTTTGCGGCGATTGCTATCAGCGTGCCTGCGGGTTTAGCCACCCTGGGCAATTCGGGGCCGCATGGTCTAACCGAGATAGTGTACGCCTTTACTTCAACCAGTATCAATAATGGCTCAGTCATGGCAGGACTGAAGTATAATACGCCTATAATCAACCTGATGACGATAGTTTGCATGCTCTCAGGAAGGTTCTCTACCATCTTTGTGGGTCTGCTAATTGGCGGCTCCATCGCCCGCAAGGGGCAAATCGCCGTCAGCGCGGCGTCTCTGCCGGTAGCCAGTCCGCTCTTCATAGCTACGGTAATTGGCGTGATTGTCATAATGAGCGCTTTGACCTTCTTCCCGGCGCTGACCCTCGGCCCGGTTCTGGAGCACCTGCTCATGCTTGCGGGAAGGACGTTCTGAGGAGGAACATGAATGCGCGGTAAGACTTTAACACTCCTGCAATCGAAGCTGATTCGACCAGCGGTCAAGGATGCGTTTCTGAAGCTGAACCCCCCCGTCCAGTGGCGCAACGTGGTGATGTTCATGGTGGAGCTAGTCGCAATCTTGGCCACTGCGGTAACTATACTTGACATATTCACCGGCGGCAACATCATATTAGACGGGCAGATTAGCCTCTGGCTCTGGTTCACGGTGCTGTTTGCCAACTTCTCCGAGGCCCTGGCAGAGGGGCGGGGCCGGGCCCAGGCCGAGAGCCTGCGTCAGGCACAGAGCGAAGCTATGGCCAACAAGCTGCTGGCGAACGGTAGCACAGAGCGGATACCGGCCACAAGGTTGCGCAAGGGCGATATTGTCTTGGTGAAGGATGGCGAGGTCGTACCCAGTGATGGGGATGTCATTGAGGGAGTAGCCCTGGTGAATGAGTCAGCGATGACCGGTGAATCGGCGCCTGTAGTTCGCGAGCCGGGTGGCAGCCTGTGCGGCGTTATCGGTGGGACGATGATCGTCTCCGGGGAAATCAAAGTCCGCATTACCGTAAATCCGGGTGAGACTTTCTTGGACCGGATGATATCCATGGTCGAGAATGCCAAGCGCCAGAAGACACCGAACGAGCGG
The DNA here is from genome assembly GCA_964545815.1 of uncultured Dehalococcoidaceae bacterium. Lineage (GTDB taxonomy): Bacteria > Chloroflexota > Dehalococcoidia > Dehalococcoidales > RBG-16-60-22 > E44-bin89. The sequence goes on from CAZJGR010000029.1 coordinate 1,939, forward strand.
GCTCTGGAGATATTGCTCATAGGGCTGTCGGTGATATTCATTATTGTTGTGGCCACCCTGGTACCCTTTGCTGCTTATATGGGCGTGACCATAACCATACCGGTGCTGGTAGCCTTGCTGGTCTGCCTCCTGCCCACGACCATCGGTGGCCTGCTACCAGCCATTGGCATAGCCGGTATGGAAAGATTGCTCCGGAATAATGTCGTGGCTCTGAGTGGCAGGGGTGTGGAGGCTTCAGGAAATGTAGACGTGGTCCTGATGGATAAGACGGGAACCATTACTCTGGGCAACCGGATGGCCACGGAGTTTATCCCGGCTAACGGGGTGGGCAAAGAAGAACTGGCCGAGACGGCCATGTTGTCTTCACTGGCGGACGATACCCCCGAGGGTCGTAGCATTGTGGAGCTCGCTAAGACGCTTCTCGGCATTCGGGGAAGAGATATTAGGCCTCCTGAAGGTTCAACCTTCATCCCGTTTAGTGCGGTCACTCGTATGAGCGGAATAAACATAGACGGTCGTGAAGTCAGAAAGGGAGCCAGTGATGCCATAGAGAATTATGTGAAATCCAAAGCCGGCAGCATCCCGCCGGAGACCAGAGCCGCTGTGGACAGGATAGCTAGGGAAGGCGGCACCCCTCTGCTGGTGGCTGAAGGCTCCAAGGCATCGGTTGCCACGCGCCGGATACTGGGTGCCATTCACCTGAAGGACATAGTAAAAGAGGGCATTAAGGAGCGTTTATCCAATATGCGTAAGTTAGGTCTACGCTTTGTCATGGTCACCGGAGACAACCCTTTAACCGCGGCAGCTATCGCCGCCGAGGCAGGCATTGATGACTTCTTGGCCCAGGCCCGTCCTGAGGTCAAGCTGGAGGCCATTCGCCAATATCAGAGGGATGGCCACATGGTGGCTATGATAGGAGATGGTACCAACGATGCCCCGGCACTGGCCCAGGCTGACCTGGCAGTGGCCATGAACGCAGGCACTCAGGCGGCCAGGGAGGCAGCCAACATGGTCGACCTGGACTCCAACCCGGCCAAGCTGCTGGACATAGTGGAAATAGGCAAACAGACCCTGATGACCAGAGGTGCTCTGACCACCTTCAGCATCGCCAACGATGTTGCCAAGTACTTCACTATCTTCCCGGCTATGTTTGTAGCCCAGTATCCGATGCTGAATGTATTAAATATCATGCATCTAGCCACGCCCACCAGCGCTATACTGGCGGCGATTATCTTCAATGCTCTTATCATACCGGCATGCATTCCTCTGGCAATAAAGGGTGTCAGTTACAAGCCCGCTACAACGGAAGCGTTGCTTCGCTACAACCTCTTGCTCTATGGCGTGGGTGGACTCATTGTACCCTTCATCGGTATCAAGTTAATTGACATGCTGTTAGTGCTGCTGCATTTGATGTAAGAAAGATGAATAAGCTGAAAAAAGAGATAAAGACCGGAGTATTTCTGTTAATAGCCATCTGCGTGCTTCAAGTGGCCTACGTATCATTTGTAACCTTGGTAGCTCAAATCACCATGCCGGATAAAGCTAACGGAAGCCTGCTGTATGTGGATGGCAAGCTGGTGGGCTCAGAGTTAATCGGACAGAGCTTCACCAGTCCCGGCTACTTCCACGGGCGGCCTTCAGCCGTAGACTACGACACTGCTGAGTCAGCAGGCACCAATTACGGGCCAACCAGTGCTGAGCTAATGGAGCAGGTAAACCAGCGCATCGAAATGGTCCGGCGTGAGAATGGATTACCGCCCGATGTGCCTGTGCCTGCCGACCTGGTCCTGGCCTCGGGTAGCGGTCTGGACCCTCATATCAGCGTGGAGGGCGCGATACTCCAGGTACAGCGTGTCGCTACTGCGCGCGCATTGCCGGAATCCGAGGTAAGGAGGCTAGTCGATCAGCATATTGAGCCTCCCCAGCTAGGTTTCCTGGGACAGGAGAGGGTCAACGTACTTAAGCTCAATTTAGCACTTGATGAGTTGGCGAGGCGAATCAAACCCTGACCTAGCAGCTCCGTTCCCGCTCCAGATTCGTGATGCAATGTAAACGGTGAGTCCGCCTAGCTTTATCACCCTAACGAAGTAAGAATACCCATTCCTGACACCACATAGAACAAAACATCGTAAGGCTCTTCGTGAGGTGGTATTTTTACCCGTTTTCCAGACATATAACCACTATATTGAAGTATTCACACCATAAATGAGAGCATCCTCACATCCTAGGGAAACTCTCAGCAATCAGCCTATTACCAGCTTATAGATTCCCCCCAACAATCCACCACCCAGTACCAGCCAGACCGAATTTATCCTGAATCGGAATACCAGAAACAGGGCACAAAGAGTGAGGGCGATGGTGAAAATATCCACCAGCACAACACGTCCGAGCTGAATGGCTACTGCGGTCATAAGACCAAGTGAGGCGGCATTAACGCCGTCCAGGAAAGAAGCTGCCCACCACGATTTTCGGACAAGCGGTAGAAGCCGGCTGAGCAAGCCAACTAAAAGGAAGGATGGGAGGAAGATACCCAGTGTTGCTAGCAGTGCCGAGGGCCACCCGCCCAGTATATAGCCGATAAATGTCGCGCTCGTAAATACCGGCCCCGGTGTAAGCTGACCAGCCACGGCAATCGCATCAATGACTTGAGCGTTGGTGAGCCATCCCAGCTTCACCACAAACTCGGCATTAAGGAAAGCCAAAAGAACATAGCCACTGCCGAAGAGGGTAGCCCCAATTTTGAGGAAGGTGAGGAAAAGTGTGGACTGGCTAAACGCTACGGCACCGCCAGAAAGCGCGGTGAGTGGCATTTTGAACAATAGCGGAACAGCAAGTAACGCTGTCTGTCCTCTTCTAAAGAACCTGAGGCCACTACGTGCTAGCAGGACTACCGCTGCTCCTATAAAAAGGAGCGCTATTTCACCGAAGCCTGTTAAGTAAAGCAGTAAGGCTGATAAGGCGACTACCGCGGTGAGGGGTCCCTTCAAGCCCTTTTTACCCAGAGACCACACTGCCTGAACAATGATGGCGATGACAGCAGGTTTGACCCCGTAGAGTACCCATGTCACTTCAGGCAACGAACCATAGCTAACATAAGCCCAGGCAACAGCCAAGATAGCTGCCATTCCCGGCAGGATAAAGAGACCGCCAGCGGCAATAAGCCCAGGCCAGCCAGCCCGAATTAGCCCTAAATGACTGGCTATTTCAGTGGCATTCGGCCCCGGGAGCAGCATGGTTGCGCTCATCAGGTCCAGGAATCTCTGGTCGTCCATCCACTTGCGGCGAACGACTACCTCATGGTGCATCAGACCGATATAAGCTGCCGGACCACCAAAGCTGGTAGCGCCAAGCCGTAGAAAAAGTAGCGCTACTTCCTTTAACCGCCCTGATGGCTTATTGTCCTTCATATCCTTCTGGGCATTGTCCTCTGGTGTAACTCCCTTTATCGATACTGGACCCCGGGGAGAAGAAGCATCTGGAGATGAGGCAGATGGGCACGGTTTGCTACCTGTTCTAATTTCAGCCTCTGCCCTTGACCGCGAATGCCCTGGCAGCATTCAGGAACAGATCCGATACAGTGCCCTCCCACATCACATCGTCGGTGACCATTTTGCCGGCAGCATGTATCTGCTCCTTTGCCTTTTCAATTGCTCGTTTGACCTTTGGATGGTCGAACTCACCGGGCACCTTCATGTCCAGGGAGATGTCATGGACACCGAACTTAAAAAAGTCCAGCCCATCTACCTTCAGAATCTCCGGTAAGTTGCGGAATCCTTCCTCCTCCTCAATCATGCCACAGATAAACATCTCCTCGTTGGCACGACGCATATGCTCACTGGGTGGGTTGTAGGTGCCATAATAATCGCCACGAGCATTGCCGTAGCTACGCAACCCCCGGGGTGAGAAAAGGCATGCCTTCACCAATTGCTCGGCTTGCGCCTTGGTTCTTATATGAGGGCCTATAATCCCCAGGGCACCCCTGACCAGGAAGGGCAAAACGGTGGTGGGTTCGATATTAACCACCCTCACGATAGGTGTTACACCGGCCATCTCCGCTGTCCGGCACATCGTCTCCACATCGCTTAAAGAGAAGGAACCATGTTCACAGTCCACGAAGACGTAATCGACTCCGGCTATCCCCATAAGTTCCACCAGGTCAGGCGAGCAAAATGGTATCTGGAGGCCAATCACCTTCTCACCTGCCTTAATCTTGGCCAGCACTCTGTTGGTACGCATCTCTTTCCTCCTATAGTGTGTTCACAGCCTTTTAGTCGCGCAGTATCAACCCGCCGTCCACGTGTATACATTGTCCCGTCACATTGCGGGCATCTTCCGAGGCCAGAAAGGCCGCCATCTTGGCGATATCCTCTGGTGCCTGTTCACGGCGTAGCGGTATCTCCGGGCGGCGCACCTCTAAGTACACATCATGTGGGTCTCTGTTGGCGAGCTCGGGCCGGGAACGAATCATCTCTTCGATTTGCTGCTGGGGGGTGGGCGTCCATACCATTGAAGGGCAGATGGCATTTACGTTTATATTGAACTCAGAGACCTGGTGAACCAGCGCTTTGGTATATCTCAGGAGCGCCGCCTTGCTCACCGGGTAGGCGTTAGGGATTCCCGTCCCTGATACATGTGGGGGACGTGAGGCGTGTCCGGCCACGGAACCGATGTTGATTATCTTACCGTATCGCCTCTCCTTCATATGGGGTATAATAGCCTCACAGCAATATACGGGGCCAAGCAGATTCACCGTGAGGACTACGTGCCAATCCTCGTCCGTATCCGTACCATCTTCCATGGTAATATGCCCGGGGGCAGAGACCACCGAGGCGTTGTTGACCATGATATCTATGTGGCCGAAGGTATCCAGCGCCTTTCTGACCGCGGCGACCACCGAGTCCCGCTTGGCGACGTCCACCTTCACCACCAAGGCTTTGCGCCCCAGCTTCTCTATATCCTTGGCGACTTTAAGCGCTCCTTCTGTGGCGATATCCGCCAGGATTATTTCGGCTCCCTGTTTGGCCATAACCAGGCAGATACTCCGGCCTATCCCCCGGCTTGCCCCCGTTACAAAGGCTACTCTGCCCGTAAGGTCTACAAGCATAATCCCCTCCTTATAATCCGCTTATTTGATGAGCATTATCTTATATTTGGCTTTCCTATCTTGTCAAGAAAGCAAGCTGTGCCCATAGACCGGCACGGAACGCTAAGTCGCTGGCTCTTGACAGCGGTTTAATAACCGTTTATTCTTTATATACCTAGTCAATCTATGTATTTTGAGGTCCTAAAGCTGAACGATATGAAAGAGCCTGAGATAATCAACGGGCAAGACTTTAGATTGATGTTTAACGTCGCCACGAACTGGCTGGAAAAAAGCGTTTCTGATATTGACGCGTTAAACGTTTACCCTGTGCCTGATGGAGATTGCGGGACCAATATGCTATTAACCACACGTTCCAGTCTGGAGGAAGCCTCTGAGGCCGATGAAAAAAGAGTATCCTCGGTCGTGCAGGCCATGGCCAAAGGGGCTCTCATGGGCGCCAGAGGTAACAGTGGCGTTATACTGTCACAAATCTGGCGCGGTCTAGCCAGCAGTCTGGGTGAGAAGGTAACTATTAACGGCAAAGACCTGGCCAGAGCCCTGCTTCAGGCCTCAGAAATGGCTTACCGCGGATTAAGTAATCCCGTAGAGGGGACAATTCTGACTGTAATCAGAGAAGCAGCGTTAGCGGCTGACGAGAAGGCGGCGGGCGGCAACGGCAATGTGACATCAGTTCTGGAGGCTGCGGTTAAGGCCGCCAAAGAATCGGTAGCCAATACGCCCAATCTGCTCCCGATATTGAAGGAGGCCGGGGTGGTAGATGCCGGAGGACAAGGGCTCTATACCTTACTGGAGGGAGCACTTCTCTATCTTAAGGGTGAAACAAATCGCATTGATTTAGAAAAGTCAGAGGTGATTGTCAGCCGCATTCCCGTGGCGCTGAAGCAATGGCCGGATTCGCGCGCAGATGAAGAGCCTTTTGGCTATTGCACCGAGTTTATTCTGAAAGGGGAAAACCTTGACCCGGACCAAATCAGGCAGGAACTGGAGAAACGGGGGCAGTCATTAATTGTGGTTGGTGATGAGGCGACGGTGAAGGTACATATTCACGCCCCTGACCCCAGCCGTGTTATTCATTATGCGCTCTCTCTTGGCACCATGCATAAGATAAATATCCGCAATATGGATGAACAGTACGAAGATTTCCTGGCTTTGCAGAAGAAAAAAGCCGCGCCGGCAGTAAACGTAGCGATAGTGGCGGTGGTCACGGGCCAGGGGCTGATTAAAGTCTTCACCAGCCTGGGGGCCTCGGCCATTATACCCGGCGGGCAGACCATGAACCCGAGCACCGAGGATATCCTCCGGGCGGTGGAGGCCGCGCCATCGGAACAGGTCATCATCTTGCCCAACAACAAAAATATCGTGCTCACGGCACAGCAGGTTGAGTCATTGACTAGAAAGAAGGTCAAGGTAGTGCCAACCGAAACCATCCCTCAAGGAGTAGCTGCCCTGATGGCATTCGACCCTCAAATTGACTTTGAGACCAATGTGAAGCAAATGAACCGGGAAAAGTCCACCGTAAAAACCATTGAAATCAGCCGGGCCGTCCGCTCCACGAAGTTGAATGGTTTTGGTATTAAAGAGAACCAGATTATTGGCTTCATGGACGGTGAACTGCTTTCCGTGGCCGACAAAGCCAGTGATGTGATAACTGATATCTGTACCAAGATTGATTTTGATGGCGCCGAAATCATCACCATATACTATGGGAAAGAAACCGAAACCGCCGAGGCAGAAAAGGTAGGCGAGATTATTCGCCGGCATTATCCCATGCTTGAAGTAGAGGTGATTGACGGCGGTCAGCCTCATTACAACTATATTGTGTCGGTAGAATAAGTGCACCGCCCTCACTAAAAAATTCATTGCCTCTGAATCAGTTATTTAAAAATAGCCTATAAAAAGGTATAATTTAATGGCAAAGGTGAAACAGTAGAGAAAAAGGAGGTGAAAGATGTCTGAGAGAATACTCATTCCGTTAGACGGCTCAAAATTAGGTGAGGCTGCCTTACGCTATGTCGAAGATATGGTCTCCAGACTGGCACCCGGAGAGAAAGTGCAAGTTACCCTCTTCCATGTAATCACCACATTGACACACAATGTCGATATTCGGGGCGGTCGGACAATCATTAGGGTCCCCTATAGCGAGAGTGAGCTGAAGCAAATGAAGAAGAAGGCTCTTGACTATCTTAAAAAGGCCGGTGAAGGTCTGAAAAGCAAAGGCGCCAGCGTGACCTGTAAAGTTGTGGCGGGAAACATCCCCGCGGAAGAAATCATTAAAGCCGAAGCAGGAGTCAAGGCCGACCTGGTGGCTATGTCAACGCATGGCAGAGCCGGTATCACTCGCTGGGCTTTTGGCAGCGTTACCGAAAAAGTACTCAGGGGAGGGAAAGTACCGGTATTAATGGTGAGAGCGGGTAAAAAAGATATTTAAATACCGTAAGAGTTAACCGTTTCTGCCGAAACGGCCTATGATTTCATTCTAAAAAATGATTGTCGGCATTCTGGAATTCAGGAGTGATAGGTTCATAAATGATGTCGTCTCTAGGCTGAGCGGCACTCAGGTAGAATTTATGTCCCTGGCCGGGGAAAGAGCCCCGGTAGAACGCGCTTACCGGGTGGTAGTAGACCGGCTAAGTTTTAGCTACCCCTTTCTTAAGGAGATAATGAAGAGCCTGGCGCTCAACGGGACGTATGTAATCAATAATCCATTCGCCGCTTCGTCAACTAATAAGTTTATTGAGATACACTTGGGCAATCGCCTCGGGCTGCCCTTCCCCAAGACGATTCTTTTACCTGACCAGTCTTCGGCCGACGAAACGGAGGGTCTGGTTTCTCAGCCATCTCTGGAACAGGTGGTTGAGGAACTCGGTCTGCCCTGTATTCTGAAACCCTTTGACGGATACGCTTGGGAAGACGTCCATGTGGTGAGGTCAAGCGAAGAACTGAAAGAGACCTACCGCTCCCTTCGCTCTCGCCGTATACTCATGGCACAGGAGCTAATCAGATACAAGGAATACTTTCGGGTATTTTGTTTCGATAAACGGGATGTTCTCTTCATCAAATGGATTCCTAAGCCTCTGGCCATGGGCCATTATCTCCACTACGACGAAAGCATTATCGGAGATGCGAAATACGGATTGACGGAACTGACTATCCAGTTGAACCAGGCGCTGGATTTAGATGTCAACGTAGTTGAGTGGTGTGTAGATGAGGCAGAGAGGTGGTGGATTATTGATGCTTTCAACGAGGTCCCCGAGGTCATTCCTGAGGCGCTACCACCTGACTATTACGGATGGGTTGTTGACCGGTTTGCCGCCTGCATCAATGACAAGCTGAATTCCAGCAAAAGGAATCGCATTCCATTTGGCCGAGCATAGTGCCGGATATTTTAATTTGTTTTTTGGGCATCCCGGCGCGTGCACAGCTCGCCCCATTCCAGAAAAGCCTGGGCCCGGCGGTCCACGGGAACGTCAATCATTTTACCGTCAAACGGTACCGAAGCCAGTCCCCGGCGTACTCCATCGGCAAATAATTCCCTTACTTTGCGGTAATAAGCTATTTCCTCATCACTGGGTCGGAATCCTTCATTACATACTTTAACCCACGAGATATGCGGACAGATTGCCCCTTTAAAGCCCATGTCCCGCGCGTGACGAACCGCCGGCCTCAATCGAGGCTCGTCGGCTTCCTCCAGGGTGATGCTCAGAGGGTAGCTCATCCCCTGAGCCTGAATGCCCGCCGCGCGAGCATTGACCATGATTTGCCCTTTGATGAAGCGCAACGGATCTTTATCAAGATGAGCTTCAATGTCCAATTTCAGGTCTTGATACAGGCTTGTCTCACCCACAGACAGGGCGGCTAATCGCGGACTGCTCCGCGCAATATCTAAAGAATTCCAGACCCCGGCCGCGGTGCCAATTTCGGCATCAATCTGCAACGACCCATCAGGGATACCCCTGCGGTGTTCTAAACCTGATAGGTGCTTACTTACCGTTTGGATTTGCTCTGCATTCTCCACTTCAGGCAGAAAGATACCCGTCAAACCGGGCCAGACCGCCGCCTCCAGGTCCATATCAACAGTGTCGCGTTGTACTCGAACAAAGACCTCAGCGGCACGTTTGGTGGCGGCGGCAGTGATTGATGACATCTCGGATTTATTCGGTGCGCTCCGCCACTGCCGTGGTGCTGTTTCTAAATTTAAAATGAGCCCATCACACCCGGCGCTCAGGATTGGTTCTGGTATTGACATGGTGCTCATATCCACCAGTAACAGCGAGCGACGAATGAATCTTGGCACGTAACCCTCCTTGAGTCTGATTATGTTTTCCGATAAGTTACCCGGATTTATATTTATTCTATTTCTGATTGGGCTTTATTGACAGCTCTCATTTTGTACCGGTCTTTGGCTGCGCACGCCTCGGCCCACCATAGAAGCTCCCGTGCACGACGATTTTCGTAGATGTCCACTATTTTCCCATCTACTTCGGCTATATTTTCCCCTTTCTGCTCCAGCGTCTCATATATATCCATCACCTTTTTAGCCCATTTCACCTCTTTGGGCTTTGGCGTCAGACCGGTTACCAGAGGCTCAACCAGCGCGGGGTGCAGCACTATGGCTTGGTGGATTCCCATATCGTGCAGTGCTTTGGCCAGAGCTAATCCTTCGTCCGCTTGATTAACACGCCCGCTTGTTCCGGGAATATAAGGTGCGCCTGCAGCCTCAATTCCCGCCGTCATCTCAGCCAGGCAGGGCAACTCCCGCAGATAAGCGTACTGGTCAAAGTCAGCAAACATTTCAATTTCCAGGTCTAGCGCCGTATCATAGCCTCCCCCCGCATCAGCCATCGCCTTAATTCTGGGGCTACTGGTGGCTATTGAATAGCTGTCAACCACGCCCAAAGCTGACTCCAGCAATGGGTAAATCTCGATGGTGCCTGCAGGAATACCCCGTTCTTTCTCCAGCTCGGCAAGCAGATTAGCCACGAATATCACCTCATCGGCTGATTCGGCTTTGGGGAGGATAACCCGGGAGATTCCGGGCCAGATAGCGGCACGGAGGTCAGCTTCAGCAAACTCCTTATTTATGCGGACAAATACAAACGCGCCCCCCTTAGCTACATTGGCGATTGTTTCTCGAACCAGGCCTCGGGCCTTTGGTTTCTCAGACATGGGTACCGAGTCCTCAAGGTCTAAAATGATGGCATCAGCGCCCCGCGTCCAGGCCTTTTCCACGAAACGGGGGTTGTTTATGGGAACAAAGAGGACACATCGGTTTACCATAGAGTTCATTGCTCCCCCTCCGCTCTCATCGAGATTTTTTGTTCTCGTCTCGCTGGGTGCAGGCCTGCGCCAAAAGCACCATATCCTGACAACGGCTGGCTTTGGCAGTGTCATAATAGCGGCCGCCCACTTCAACCCATACTTGACCAGTTCGTTTTCCCTGCTGAAATGCTGCCAATACTTGTTCCGCTTTATTTACCTCATCTTTTGGCGGTGTAAACCCGTTATTTACCGGCATCACCTGTTCCGGCTTAGCACAAAGGCATCCCGTAAAACCCATACGCCACGCTTCCCTGGCCGCCTTAAAAGTATCTTCCGGGGAGGCGATGCCACCGCGAGACCCGTATACCCAGTGCGCGCCAAGGGCCGGTATATTATGAGCACGGGCAGCGGTTACGGTGCGGGACATCAGGTACGGGTAAAGGCGAAATTCACCCTCGGGGTCAGGGCCCAGGTTCATGGTAAGGTCGGCGCGCCCGATGCCCAGAGCCGTAACACGGCGGCTGGCTTCAGCCAGAGCCAAAGCATTCCAGAACCCCCTTGGCGACTCCAATATCAAGGCGAGCTCTGTGCTTCCCGGGGTTACATCTCTTTTGCGCTCCAGAGCACCAATGAGCTTATCAAGCTCCTCAATTTCCTCGGCGAATTCAGGACCGGCGACGACTAGTCCTTTTAATTCCGGACAAATGGCGGCTTCTACATCGCGCCATCGCGTTTTCCAGTCAATCCGGACGAAGACCTCACTTGACCCCCGGGCACTGCTGTGGATAGCGCTACATAGCGCGGCGCGTGCCGCCTCTTTATGTTTTGGGGGAACGGTATATTCAAGGTCCAGCACCAGCACATCCGGCCGGTATTCCCGAGCGCGCTCCACCGCTTCGGCATCATGGGCTGGAACAATAAGCCACGAACGCCGTACGGTTAAATTATCGGTCACCTCATCACCTTTTTACTTGCGCTGTGCATTTTCAGCCCTTTATTATTAAGGCATCAATGGCTCGTACGCCTTGCCCTTTCGGTAAGACAAGCAGCGGGTTGATATCGATTTCCGCAATCTGGTCTTTCGTCGCCATGGCCAGTAGAGATACATTCAGCAGGGCTTCTTCCAGAGCCGCAACATCAGCGGGTGAGCTGCCGCGAAAGCCTTCCAGGAGCTTGAAGCCCTTTATCTCCCGTATCATCTCTCGAACGTCGGCCCGACTGACGGGGCAGACCCGCAGGCTGAAGTCCTTCATCACCTCGGTAAAAATGCCCCCCAGCCCAAATAACAGCACCGGTCCCAACCGGGGTTCACGTTTTATGCCTATGATGACCTCCACCCCACCCCTTACCATTTCCTGCACCAGAAAACCCCTGATTGAGGCCGGTGCCTTCATTGCCTGCAGTTTATTTCTCATGTCTCTGAAGGCATCTTCCACCTCAGCTCTTGAGTTGAGCCCCACTTTTACCATGCCCAACTCTGTTTTGTGAGGTAAATCTGGAGAATCTACCTTTAACACCACTGGATAGCCAATTTCATCAGCTAGGCGGGACGCTTCTTCTGGAGTCTGTGCCAGGTTTCCTTTTGCGGTGCTGATGCCAAAGCGTGACAATAGCTCCAGACCCTCCTGCAGTCCGAGGGGATCTCTCCTGCCGGCAATCTCAACACGAGCCATGGAAAGTGCCGCCGTTTTCCTGACCGCCCGTTTTGCCAAGCGCCGTGCCCTAGTCCGGTAGTAGTTCGCCGAAGCTTTCAGGGCTTTGGCCAGGTTCTCGGCGCGGTAAAATACCGGGACCCGGCTGCTTTGCTGTAAAAGACTCAGACCAGCGGTATCCCTTTCACTGCCAGTCCACAACATGGCCAGAGGCTTATCGGTCTCCTCAGAGACTTTGATAATCCTCTGGGCCTGGCTTTCATCGCCGGCGGTGCCCAGGACCACGCCACCGAATCTATCGTCACCCAGCACTAGTTTCAGGATATCGGCAAATTCTTCCTCCCAGGCGTGCCAGGTGATATCAGCCGGGTTGGCCGAGGAGCCAAACCCTTTCAGGATATCATCAAGGCCCTGGCGGGTCGTCGCTGATGGCTGTGGCACACGCATGACGAGCTCACATTTATCCGCCAGCAGGGAGGCGACCCCTCCCGAATGGGCCACAATGCCCACCGCTTCCTTGCTGAAAGGAGGCGTCTTTGCCAGAAAGGAGGCCGTCTCCAGCAATTCGTCCCAATCCTCAACTCTTATCACACCCATCTGTTTGAATAGAGCATCATAGGCCTGGTCAGAACCCGTCATGGAAGCAGTATGGGAACGAGCTGCCCGCTGACCAGCGGAAGAGCGGCCAATCTTGATGGCAACTATAGGTTTGCCTGATGTCAGGGCCTCTTCCGCTACACTGCGGAACTTGTCCCCATCTTTTATCGACTCGAAATAAGCGATTATAGCTTTAACTTCAGGCTGCCGGATACAATAGCGGATAAAGTCACTGGTATCCAAATCAGCTTCATTTCCGGTTGATATGATGTAAGAGAAGCCCAGGCTGCGGTCCTGGGCCCTAATCAGAAAGGGGCCGAAAGCGGAGGCGCCACTCTGCGATACCAGTGCCAGCCGGCCGATTTTAGCCGCCTGTATTTCATATAGCCTTGCCGAGCAGGGCCAGATGCCATCCTTAACGTTAGCGATGCCCAGACAGTTAGGGCCACACAGTCGCATGCCGGTGCGCGAGGAAAAATCTGAGAGAGCCTTCTGGGCGGCCCTGCGCTCAGCGGTGCCCAGCTCGGCAAATCCTCCAGCGATAATGACCCCCGTCTTGACGCCCTTCCTAGCACATTCCTCGAGTACATCCATAGTCTTCTCGGCGGGAATGATAATGCCCGCCAGGTCCGGGGCTTCGGGGAGGGAGCTGATGTCAGGATAGCAGCGCATACCCATTATCTCTTCGTATTTGGGGTTTATCGGGTAGAGACGGCCACTGTACCTGGTCTCAAGCAGGTTATTGAGAAAACGTCCTCCATACTGGAGCCTGGGTGTAGCGCCTATGACCGCAATGGACTGAGGATGCAACATGGTCTCGATTGATTCCATCACCGTATCTTTACGCTGCATTGTCATTCTGTCCTCACTTTACCCTATGTAGTTCTTTACCAGCCCCATATGTCTGCTTCTCTTGCATATTAATTTATAGTTTTTAATTCGAAAAATGCAAATGCTTCTCACGGAAGCAATAGTTATTCACACAAAATCTGCTTTTTGCCCTATAATTACGGAAGGGCAGATAAATGCCCGTCAAACCAGGACATAGTTGGTGAAAGGAGCCTTTGGGTGCTGCTCGAGCTAAGGGTAAGGAACTACGGCATCATAGAGGAAATTGACTGGCAACTGGATGGCGGGCTCAATGTCATCACGGGCGAGACCGGTGCCGGTAAATCCCTGGTGATTGATGCCGTGGAAGCTCTATTAACCGGTAAGATTAGCGACGTGGACATACGTTACGGAGCGGTTGCGACCTTCATTGAGGCTACTTTCAGCCTGGAAGAAGACGGACCCACGGATAGACTCAGGAGCCTGCTGGCTGACTACGGGATTGAAGCCCAAAAAACGCTCATACTATCCGGAGAACTGCGAAGGCAGGGACGAAGCACATTCCGATTGAACGGCAGGGCGATTGCCAGGGGAGCCTTGAATCAGATTGGAGACCTCCTCGTTGATATCCACGGGCAGAGCGAACACCTGTCACTGCTAAATAAGGACTCCCATCTCAACTTTCTCGATAGCTATGCCCATACCCTTGGTTTAAAAGAACAGTTCGGCATAAAGGCAGCGGAGCTTTACCAAATCGAGCACGAATTGAATGCATTGATGGAAAAGGAAAAAGAATCGGCGCGTCAGTATGAGTTCCTCCGCTTTCAAATAGAAGAAATTCGCCGGGCCGAGCTGAAAGAAGGAGAGGAAGAAGCCCTGGAGAAGGAGCGAAAAAGGCTTGCCTCCAGTGAGAAGCTAAAAACAGCTTCCTATGAGGCGTACCGGGCGATATACGGGGATGAAAATCCCACGCCCTACGGCTCTGCTTTAGAAAAATTAAATCAGGCCGTTCAATCATTGAAAGCGCTCAGTGATATCGATGATACGTTGAAACCACAGCTGGATTACCTCCAGGAGATATTTAGCGGGATTGAAGAAGCCGCCAGGGATATTCACCAATACAGTGAACAGCTGGAATACGACCCGCAACGTCTGGTAGAAGTGGACAATAGATTCGAACTGCTCAGAAACCTCAAGAGGAAATATGGTGACACCATTGCCGACATTTTCGACTATTTAAGTAAGGCGGAATCACAGTTGGAGGCAATAAGCAACTACGAGGCAAGGAAAAATGACCTGGAAGAGAGGCGCACTTTGCTCAAAAGCGAAATGGGAGCGCTAGCTGCCCAGCTTTCAAATACCAGAAAGGAAGCATCGCAAAAGCTGGTGAGAGCAGTCCAAAATGAGCTTTCTGAGCTAAATATGTCAGGCGTGATATTCGATATTTCAATCGACCAGAGCCCTGCGCCGGACGGTCTTCCCTTTCCTGACGGCAACTATTACGCCTTTAATCGGGACGGTGCTGATATTGTGGAGTTCCGGACATCCACCAATCCGGGCGAACCTCTGAAACCTCTGGAGATTATTGCCTCCGCTGGTGAGATGTCACGGTTTATGCTGGCTTTAAAGAGTGCTCTTGCTGAGGCGGATAGAATACCGGTCCTCATTTTTGATGAAATAGATATCGGCATCGGTGGCCGAAGCGGAGAAATAGTCGGGAAGAAGCTATGGAGGCTGGCCTGTGACCGACAGGCGATTTGCGTAACTCATCTGCCGCAGATAGCAGCGTTTGCCGATTCGCATTTCAGCGTTCAAAAACAGACGGCTGGTGAGCGAACCACAAGCACGATAGAAAAATTGGACGACCGCGAGCATCTTAACGAGATGGCCGTGATGCTGGCCGGCCCCAATTATACTGAGACTACATGGCAAAGCGCGAGTGAGCTCATAAAAGAAGCCGTCTCGTGGAAACAAACGCAGGTCTAAAGCGTATAGTTGTTCTTATTCTGTCCCTTGCGTTATAATATTTTAACCACTTATAATTTAAGATTCCGGTTGCGCTCAATATTTTTTAGGAGGAGACATGAAAAAAAGAATAGCAGTCTTAGGGGCCGGTGCCATAGGCGGGTCAATAGGTGCTTATCTGGCCAGAGAAGGCCATGATGTTACCCTGATTGACCAGTGGGCGCCGCATATCGAAAAAATCAGGGCCGATGGCCTGCGGCTCACTGACCTGAAAGGCGAGTATGTGGTACCAGTCAAAGCACTTCATCTCAGCGATGTCAGCGGCATTCAGGAACAGTTTGACATCGTCTATCTGTCGGTCAAGTCCTACGACACCCGATGGTCAACTTACTTCATAGAGCCATATCTGAAACCCACCGGCTTTATCCTGCCGGCCCAGAATTCCCTGAACGATGAAACGGTCGCGAGCGTCGTGGGTTTCACCCGGGTCATAGGCTGTGTACCCCATATCGGTGGGGCCACCTATGAGCCAGGCCATATCGTCCGCACTGACCCCATAACCTCCCATTGCTTTACTGTTGGTGAGCTGTCCGGAATGATTACCCCCAGGGTCTCTGAGATTGTGGATTCCTTGAGCGTTATCGGTCAGACTGACGCGACGACCAATATCTGGGGGGCGCGCTGGTCCAAACTGGCGATTAACTGCATGATGAATACCCTCTCTGGCCTCACCGGACCGGCTTTCTCCTCGTTAAATGAGGCACAGCGCAACACCGCCAACTTGATCAGGGTAACGACCGGCGGTGAAGTGGCGCGGGTTGCTGATGCGCTTGGCATAGTCATGGAGCCGGTCTGGGGTATTCCCGCCGAGGAGTACGCCGAAGCCAGAACCAGAGGCGCCATCGAGGCATTAAAGGCCAAGTTTGAGGCGGCTTTAAAGCAGATATATTTGACCCCGGAACAGGCAAAGAAAGTAGGAGTACCCAGTCGGCCATCGTTGCTTCAGGACGTCATAAAGGGCAGACGAACTGAGGTGGATTACCTGAACGGGCTTGTGGTCGGGAAGGGCATGGAGGTTGGAGTGGCGACACCGATGAACCAGGCAATCGTGGCTCTAATGAAGAAATTAGAGGCCGGCAAGCTGGCACCCGACCCGGCAAACCTGGATAAGCTCAAGAAACATCTTATAACCTAAGTGATTTCAGAAACTAGAGCGATAAGGAGGATAAATATGCCTGACCACCTGAAGAAAATTGCCGAGGCGGTAAAGAACGGGGACGAGAAACTGACCATCAAGACCGTTGACGAGGCGTTAAAAGCCGGAATCAGAGCTGGTGAGATACTGAGCAAGGGGCTGGTGCCCGGCATCCAGGCACTGGGGCAGCTATTCAAGGACGGACAGGCCTACCTGCCGGAAATCCTTATTTCCGCCCGGGCCATGAGGAGTGGGACAGAGAAGCTACAGCCTCACCTCTCTGGCACGGAAATTAAGAAGAAAGGGACCGTGGTCATCGGGACCGTGGAAGGCGATATGCATGATATCGGCAAGAACCTGGTCAAGATGATGCTGGAGAGCAATGGCTACGACGTGCGTGACCTGGGCGTGGACGTTTCCGCAAACACTTTTGCGGCTGAGGCCAAGGCAGCCAACGCCAACATCGTAGCGACTTCAGCCCTGCTCACCACCACCATGACCATTATCCCCGCTATTGCCAAAGCCCTGAAGAAGGCCGGCGTCAGAAGCAAGGTAAAGATGATGATAGGCGGTGCCCCTATAACCCGCCAGTTTGCCGATGAGATTGGCGTTGAGGGCTATGCCGACGACTGCGCCTCGGCCGTGGACGAGGCTGACCGTCTGATGAAGCTGGCAGCGTAAGCATCTTTAACCCAGGCTACCGGATTGCTTTTTCCGAAGAGAGAGACCGTCAATGAACACACGGGAACGTTTTCTGGCGATTATGAGCTTTGAGAACTTTAAATACTACCGGGAAAAGCTCGGCCAGATAATCAAAAGGCACAGCCGGCCCCGGGATAGAGACTGAGCCGTTACCGGACTTTACTCAAGGCTGATACCCGCGTTCCTCGTTCCATTTTACGCCTGCAGACTTGCCAATCGCCCTTTGCCGTGTTAACATTATCAAGGCTGGGAGGCAGCGGTTAATCTATCTTCGATTTTTGCCGAAGTGGCGGAATGGCAGACGCGCTACGTTCAGGGCGTAGTGCCTGTAAGGGCGTGAGAGTTCAAATCTCTCCTTCGGCACCAATATAACGGGCGCTTGTAGCTCAGTTGGATAGAGCGCGGCCCTGCGGAGGCTGAGGTCGTGGGTTCGAGCCCCGCCAAGCGCGCCATTTGGGCGGTTAGCCCAGCTGGTTAGAGCGCCTGCTTTACACGCAGGAGGTCAGAGGTTCAAATCCTCTACCGCCCACCATCACGCCTAGAAGGTCTTTCAAGACCTCCTGATTGTTGTAAAACACTAGGGTGGTTGAGTATAATTAGACCACCTGATTGTATAAAATGGGCGGGTCCGCAAGATGAAAAATGGTTGTATCCATAAGGTCACAAGCCCCCGTAAGCACGTCTGTTAAGTCCCTCGTCAAAGGTTTCGTCCTCACTCAGCGTACCGACTGTAAAAGCCCCCGGACAATTGAGTATTACGAAAGCAATCTCAGGCGCTTTCTGTGGTATGCCGAACAACAAGAATGGTCTGATGATATCCGCCTGATTACAGAATGGCATATCAGGGAATTCCTGGCCTACACCGGAGGAGAAGGCAACAGGTGGGGGCTTGAGGGCAACGGCTCGGAGTCCAGCAGACCAAAGGCCACCTACTGCACAGTCCATCACTACTACTGCGTCCTCAAGGCTTTCTTTAACTGGTGCGTGAGGGAAGGCTTTATCGATGAAAGTCCTCTTGGCAAAATCAAGTTGAAAAATCCTAGATTAAACGTAGTCCAACCCTATTCCAATCGGGATATTTTGAAACTAATAGAAGTATGCGACCATGACTCTAAGAATAATGCCCAGTTACTTGGCAGTCGTAATAAGGCAATTATCTTGATGCTTCTGGATACAGGGCT
>CAZJGR010000030.1:0-19893 GCA_964545815.1 uncultured Dehalococcoidaceae bacterium
ACCGGTAACCGTCACCGGATATGTTTGAGCAGCCATGTACTGTCCACCTCCTTTTATATCGAATTAGACCACCGGAGCCGCGGCCTTGAACACTCCAAGCAGCAGCATCTGGATGAAACCAAAAATGTGCACCAGAGAGGACATGACGCTGGAACCGGCCACCCAGCGCGCCAGCCAGCCGAAAATGGGAAAGGCATTTAGCACCAGGGCGAACACTGTCAGGCCGATGCTGGCATTGACCGCGTTCAGGGCGCCCCCGAGCAGCCGGTACAGCAGCCCTCGCTTCCAGATTTTCTGGATGAGCCTCCGCGGGAGAAGAAAAGCGAGATGGATTACGACGTTGACGATGGCCAAAGCGATGAAGAAAGCAATGAAATTTTCCCAGTTCTCTCCGGGAAGAAAGGAGAGCAGTCCAGCAATCAAATGGTAGAACAGCCCAGCGATAAAAATGGCAATGAGCAGCGCCACAAGGCTGAAGAACTGTCTTACCGCCCCTTCTTTCAGACCGGCAAACACGCTGACCAGGAGGATAAATATGGCAAAAAGGCTAACCAGCCACATCATACGGTTACTTCCTTAAGTGCCGCCGCATATGTCTCATAAGTCCTCGCATCAAAGAGCACAAAGACCACTTCTTTGATTGAGGTTGCCTTTTCGCGTAAAAAAGCTATCACTGTACTCAGAGCAACCTTTGCCGCCGGCTCAACTGGGTATCCGTAAGCCCCGGTGCTGATGGAGGGGAAGGAGACGCTGGTTAAATTGTTCTCGGCGGCGAGCTTCAGGCTTTCCCGGTAGGCACTCTCCAGAAGCTCAGCCTCACCCTTATCGCCGCCATACCACACCGGCCCAACGGTGTGGAGGACATGCTTTGCTGGCAGGTTGCCGCCGGGGGTTATCACTGCCCTGCCGGTGGGCAGACGCCCCTGCCGCGCCACGATTTTTTTACATTCTTCCAGAATGGCCGGGCCACCCGCCCGGTGGATGGCCCCATCCACGCCACCCCCACCCATCAGACTGGAATTGGCCGCATTGACGATGGCATCGGTCGCCTGCCGGGTTATATCTCCCTGTATGATGGACAGCTTAGCCTTATTTACTATTGTCTGAAGCGGACTGTTGCCCATGCCGGCACCTCCTGCCCGTTATTTCTGGCTTTCCAGATAATCAATTGCCCACTGGACGGCCTCTTCGCCTTCCAGCTCCAGTTCAATATCCGGCTTGATGCCCTCGCCCTCAATGCGTCGGCCATTTGGTGTCAGCCAGCGCGCTGTGGTTATGTAAAGCCCAGAGCCATCCTGAAGCTCACGCGGGATGTTAACGCTGCCTTTGCCAAATGTTTGGCTCCCGGCAATGGTGGCTCGCCCGTGGTCCTGCAGTGCCCCCGCCAGTACCTCACTGCCGCTGGCGCTGTAACCATTCACCAGAACCACTACTGGCAGCTCATTAACGATTTCCTGGGGTTTTACTTCAAGAGAAGCTTCTCCACCCCTGTTATCCACCACCTTCACCACCACACCGTCCTTCAGGAAGCATGAAGCAACCTCAACAACCGCCTCCAGTATTCCTCCCGGATTACCACGCAGGTCCAGAATGATGCCCTTTGCATTTGCCTGGTCAATATCCGGCAATGCCGTCTGCAATTCAGCAGCGGTGCGTCTGGAAAAATAGGTCATTCTCAGGTAAGCAATGTCCCCCTTCATTTCCAGCACTACGCTGGGCAGTTCAATCGTGGCGCGCACGATTTTGACTTCCACCGGCACGGTCTCGTCCTGATGTTGAATGAGCAGCGCGACCGTTGTCCCTTTGGCCCCACGGATTTTGAGCACCGCCTCGACCAGGCTCATCTCAGCCGTTGACTCGCCATCTATTCCCAGAACAATGTCGCCTGGCTTCAGACCGGCCAGAGCCGCCGGCGAGTCTGGAATAGGCGAAATAATGGTCAGCTTCTCCTCCCTTATCCCCACCTGAGCTCCGATACCTTCAATCTCCCCTTCCAGACCGCTCATACCGATTTTATACGCTTCCGCATCGATATAGGAGCTGTAGGGGTCATTCAGGGCTTCAATCATGCCTTCGATAGCACCCCGGCTGATTTCGCCCGGCACAAGCCGGTCGCGGTCTACATAGTCCCTGAAGATAATATTCCACGCCTCCTCCACCAGCCCCAGTCCTTCTCCGCCTTCGGCGGGAGACCTCCCCAGGTTATAGCCGGTGCCGAAGGCAAGTGCGATGACGGTAATGAGAGCCAAAGTAACAAGTATAAACTTCATCGTTTTTGACATCGGCCTGCTTTTCTCCAAAGGATATTATTTACCCATTTGAGCCACAGGAATATACCTGCGAGATTTGACGTGGAAAAGACTTTTCTGCCTCCTTAATCTGCGTTGGCGAGGTTATCCGCCAGTTAATCTGAAGGCCAAGTAAACCTGTAAGCCGAGTTCTGTATCCCTCCCCTAGAGGAAGGACGGTGACCATTTATCTAGCCCTGATGTCGCCATCAGGGTCAAGCGGCCAACCCGGGGACAGGCCGGGCGTCCTTACGTCCCTCTATTTGGCCTTGCACCGAATGGGGTTTACCCAGCCGACCGGTCACCCGGTCGCCGGTGGGCTCTTACCCCACCATTTCACCCTTACCCTTCCTGCGAAAGGCGGTGTGTTTCTGTGGCACTTTCCGTAGGGTCACCCCTCCTGGGCATTACCCAGCACCCTGCCCGGTGGAGCTCGGACTTTCCTCCCCGATATTCGGGGCGGCCACCCGGTTTACTTGACCCACTTATAGTCTAGTATCAGCAGTACGATTAGTCAACCACTCAGCCCAGAGCCGCGTTGCTCAGCCTGTCTGCCTCCGCGTTCTGACGCCTTGGTATAGCGGCAATGGAAAAGCTCTGGAATCTTGACTGCAGTTCCCTGACCCTCTGGTGCAGTGGTCGTAGCCCTGGATTCTTCACGCGGTATTGACCGTTTAGCTGTTTTACCACCAGTTCCGAATCGGATTTCACCTCAACTCTGGCGGCACCCAACCGGATAGCTTCCTCAAGGGCCACGATAATTGCCCGGTACTCCGCCTGGTTATTGGTAGTTATCCCGATACGTCTGGAAATTCGGGCGAGCACGCTGCCCTGCCCATCTTTAATCACGGCGCCAATGGCGGCGGGACCGGGATTTCCCCGGGAGGCCCCGTCAGTATATAAAACTGCCTTCTCGATTCTCATCCACTGTTCAGGGCAGGTATAGAATACGACTGCAGCTGCCGCACTGCACCAGGGCACCGCTTCTCACCTGCTGCAGTTCACTGGAAGGCAGGGAGATACGGCAGCCGTGGCAGACCCCCTGTTCCACCCTGGCCACCGCCCACCCCTTGTTTTGCCTGAGCCTATCGTAAAGCGCCAGGGCCTGTGAGTCAGTTTCGGCCGCCAGCACCTGACGTTGCTGCTTCAGGTCATTCAGGCTGCCTTCCAGCGCTGCTTTCTCCTTCCTCAATTGTTCCTGCTCGTGCTGCCACTCCGCAGTTATCTTCTCCAGTTCCCGGTTCAGAGCCGCCACGCCCGCCGCAACGGATTCCACCAGTTCCATAATATCCAGGTCTTTCGTTTCCAGCTGGTCGCGTTTGGCCTTCAGCAGCTCAACCTCACGCTGCAGATT
Organism: uncultured Dehalococcoidaceae bacterium; assembly: GCA_964545815.1. GTDB lineage: Bacteria > Chloroflexota > Dehalococcoidia > Dehalococcoidales > RBG-16-60-22 > E44-bin89. The sequence continues at coordinate 3,643 of CAZJGR010000030.1, forward strand.
GGACAGTTCCTTCGGGTTTTTAATCCGTCCGCTGTAGAGCTGGCCGTCACCGGCTTTTATTTTGCTCGCTAGGTCGTCTATTTTCCACTCAAGGGACCGCTGCTGATGCCGCAGTTCTTCCAGCTTCTGCTTTCCGGCGTTGAGCTTCTCCTGGGCTGCAACAATCACCTCATTTTTACCCAGCCGGTCGATTACCTGTCCCAGCTTGCGTTCTTCATCGGCAATTTCAAGGTCGATTTCCTGCAGCTGGTAGAGCTGCCTGGCAACGCTCATAGCCAAAATGCACTCCAGAGATACTTAAATAAAGTATTTGGTTTGTCCATTACGCGCTTGGTAGGAAATGACATCAGGCTTTTTGTATCGCTTCCTGAATGAGCGAACCGCCGGCAACAAAGGCCTGCAGGTTCTGCTCTTTTACTTTTGTTGGCGATTTCCCGGCCAGCACCTGCTTCACTTCCTGGCTATTGAAGAGCGGGGATACCTGGCACAGCGCACCGACCATGACCACGTTGGTCAGCAGGCTGCCGCCAATCTGGCGGGCGCACTCGGTGGCCTTGATGATATAGCCCTTCTTCCCCGACTTCTTCAGTGCGGCCCTTATCTCCTCATCCGAGGGATAGGTATCCATCTCCATGTTACACAGCACTGTCGGCTCTTTGTAATCGTTGAGCAGGTACATGCCATTCCCGGCGAGCATCTGGAAGTTGCGCAGCATCTCGATAATCTCAAATCCCATAAGGATATCCACCCTCCCCGCCGGGATGAGTGGTGAATAAATCTCGGAGTCGGAGACCCTCAGATGCGATACCACAGAGCCGCCACGCTGTGCGGCACCGATTGTCTCCACAGCAAAGACCCGATATCCCTTCTTGAGCAGGTATTCAGCAAGGATGCTTGAGGCAAACAGGTTGCCCTGTCCCCCAACGCCAGCAATCAGTATGTTTAGCTCCATTTGATTGCCCCCCTCTTACAGACCTCCACGCACATGCCGCACTCAACACAGTTACCATAGTCAATGGTCGCTTTGCCCTCGCTGAAATGGATTGCCGGGCAGCCAAAGTAGGTGACGCAAATTTTGCAGCCATTGCAGCGTTCTTCGTCGAGGACAACCTTGCGCGGGGTAAAACCAAGCTCACCGGTCCGCCTCGCCAGCAGGTAGCAGGGCATGGTGGCCACGATGACGGAAACGCCTTTCTCCTTGACCGCCTTTTCCAGCGCCTCGGTTACCTGCGGGATATCATAGGGATTGACCACCCGGGCACTGGCTGCGCCGGCGGCGATTGACAGCTTAGCCACATCTATGGCGATGGCTGGTTCCCCTTTGACATTAGTATCACTGCCCGGATGCGGCTGGAAGCCGGTCATCGCCGTGGTGCGGTTATCGCAGACGATGGCCACCATATCCACGCCGCTGTGGATGGCGTTCAGGAGGCCGAGAACTCCATTGTGGAAGAGGGTCGAATCGCCGATGATGGCGAATACCGGCCGGCCGTAGCCACTGTAGGCGATGCCCGAGGCCATGGGTATCGATGAGCCCATGCAGTAGATGGTCGATTGCAGTTCCAGCGGCGGGAACGAGCCGGCGTCATAGCAGCCGATGTCTCCGGTGACCACACCCTTGTATTTGCGCGCCACTATTTTAAGCGCGTGCAGCAGGCCACGGTACTGGCAGCCCACGCACTGGGTGCGCGTCCGTATCGGCACCTTCATTCCCAGCGGCGTTGTTTTCGGAATTTTCTTCTCCACCTCGGGATATAGCGCCGCCAGCGACTTCAGCACGATGGTCGCTGACAGTTCCCCTTCCTGTGGCAGGAACCCGCTTCTCCCCACCACCGCCACCTTTACCCCTTCATCGAAAAACAACTGCTTTAATATACCCTCCACCACCGCCTCGCTGTCCTCATAGACGACCAGTTTCTCCATCCGGCGGGCGAACTGGAGCACCTTGCCCTTGGGCAGGGGCAGTGTGCCCAGCTTGAGAACCGGGAACTTTTTCCCCAGTATCTTTTCCGCCTCTTTGACAAACGCATAGCCGATGCCACAGGCGACCAGTCCCACCTTCCCTTCACCATCCTCGGTATGGTTAAAGGGGCTGTCCGCCATTATCTTGGACAGCATCGGCTGTTTCTCATTGAGCCAGCGGTGCCTGACCACAGGGCGGAGAATACCACCGGCCTTGGTCTCGGTGACGGCACTCATAATAAACCGGGAACGGTCATCCTCAAAGCTCGGCTCCTTCCCTTCCTTTATATCTTCCATGCGGACCGTGCTGCGCCCGTGGCAGACGCGCATCACCGGTCGCACCACGAAGCACAGCTCTGTCTCTTCCGAGAGTTCGAAAGCCGCTTTCACCATGTCTTTGGCTTCCTGCGGGCACCAGGGGTCAAATACCGGCAGATGGGCATCAAGGCGGGTGATTATACGGCTGTCCTCTTCATTCTGCGAGGAGAGTCCGCCGGGGTCATCACCGGAAATCAGCACCAGTCCCCCGCGCACCCCCGTGTAGTTCAGGTGCATCAGAAAATCAAGGACCACATTGGTTCCGTTATGCTTCATTACCGCCAGTGAGCGAGTGTGGCAGAGAGAAGCACCCATGCATATCTCCAGAGCCACCTTTTCATTGATGCACCATTCAGCATGTATATCAGGGTATTTGGAAACATATTCCAGCACCTCTGAGGCCGGGGTTCCCGGATAGCCCGCCACCACCTTCACTCCTGCCTCAATCGCCCCCCTCCCCATCGCCTCATTGCCCATCAGGTACTCTTGCTCTGCCATGAGCCCCTCCGTTTAATAATTAATGGTCATTTGCCGTCGATTGGCCTATTCGCACCGGGGTATGACCATCGCCTCGCCTTCCAGCACCACTGTTCCGTCCTGATTGCGGCAGATAGTCTTCAATCGAACGCGGTTCCGCTCCGGTATCTTCTCCACCACCTCCACCTCCGCCTCGATGATATCGCCAAATTTTACCGGGGCTCTGAATTTCAAACTCTGGGATACGTAAATGTTGCCGGGGCCGGGAAGCTTCAGGCCCAGCACGGCCGATATCAGGCCCGCAGTGAGCATGCCGTGGGCGATTCGTTCACCGAAAATCGTCTGCTCGGCATAGAGCTTGTCCATGTGTATCGGGTTGATGTCCCCGGTTATCTCGGCGAAGCGTATCACATCCCGCTCCGTAATCTGTCGGCTGATGCTGGCCCGCTCACCGATATTCAACTGGTCTATCGTTTTTCCCTGCCCCATATTGCCCTTAATCAGCGAAAGAGCGCTGCCGAGATAACCATGCGCTGGACCTCCGAAGTTCCCTCGTAGATTTCGGTCAGCTTGGCATCGCGGAAATAGCGCTGCATCGGCGAGTCCATCATGTAGCCGTAGCCGCCGAACACCTGAATTCCCAACGTGGACGCCCGCATAGCCAGCTCCGTGGCGTACAGTTTGGCCATAGCCGCCTGCGTCCGGAACGGTTGCCCTTTATCCGCCAGGCACGCTGCCTGATAGGTGAGCAATCTGGCCGCTTCCAGTTCGGTGTACATATCGGACAGCCGCCAGCCAATCGCCTGGTTGGAAGCGATGGGCGCCCCGAACTGCTTTCGGCTCTTGGCATACTCAACGGCCCTCTCCAGAATGGCGCGGGCGATGCCGAGGGCCTGTGCCGCTATTCCTATCCGGCCGTGGTCAATCAGTTCCAGAAAGATGCGCATGCCCCGTCCCTCATCACCAAGCCGGTTGGCTACGGGCACGCGGCAGTCCTCAAGTATTTGGTCGGCATTGGTGGCGGCACGCATGCCCAGCTTATCATACTTTTTGCCCTTGCTGTATCCCGGCATTCCCGCCTCCACGATAAATGCGGTCATGCCCCGCTCCCCCAGCTCCTTTACATTGGCAAAGACCAGCACCATATCACAGACATCGCCATTGGTGATGAATATCTTGGTGCCATTAAGTATGTAGCTGTCGCCGTCCTTGGCCGCAGTTGTCTGCACCTTGCTGACATCGCTGCCGGCTTCCGATTCCGTAATCGCCATGGCACCAACCTTTCCCCCCTTCACCAGCGCGGGCAGAAACCTCTGCTTCTGCTCCTCACTTCCGAAGCGGTGTATCGGCGCCGCGCACAGGCACAGGTGTGCATCCAAGATATCAGCCGTGGCGGCACAGGCCCGTGAAATCTCTTCCACAGCAATGGCCACAGAAAGCTCATCACCACCGCTGCCACCATACTCCGGAGGTATACCCAGACCGAGCAGTCCCATCTCCGCCATCATTTTGAAGTTGTCCCAGGCAAATTCCTGCTGCCGGTCCAGCTTGTCAGCCACCGGTGCCAGCTTTTCATTGGCGAAATCTCGGACCGTGGACTGGAGCATCTTGTGTTCTTCACTGAGCGTAAAGTCCACTTTCCCCTCCTTCTAAAGAGCCGGAACGCTTTGTCACTGATGTTAACCGAACTTAACCTGATGCCACCACCTTGTTCCGCAACGTGCCAATGCCTTCAATCTCCACCTCAACATCATCACCGACCTTCATGGGATGCCCGCCGGGCGAACCGGTGAAAATAATGTCCCCGGGGTGCAACGTCATGAACTCCGATACATGGCTAACTATCCTATCTACACCGAACGCCATGTTACGCGTATTGCCTTCCTTGACCGGCTTGCCATTGAATTTCAGACTGATGTTAAGATTTTCCGGAGAAAGCTCTGTTTCTATGCAGGGGCCAAAAGAAGTGAAAGTGTCAAAATTATGCGCCCGTCCGGTCAGGCCGTCATCCTCGCCAAACTCTATATCCAGCGCCGCCATGTCATTGCCGCAGGTATAGCCGAGAATATAGTCAGCGGCTTCGTTCTCGGAAACAAGCTTGGCCGGTTTTTTTATGACCACCACCAGTTCTGGATAGGCCCAGTTATCATTAGCTTTGGTGGGATAAACGATATTATCCAGATGACCGATCATTGAAGAACGAGTCAGTGGAAAGACATGGGGCCTGATGGGCTTTGGTCTCCCCGTTTCTTTCACCCATCTCTCCATTACATCAATATAGTTGAGACCGATAGCGATTAAATTATCGGGGTCCACCGGTGGCAAGAGCCTGAAATCCTTTAACTTGCCGAGTGAACCCCCCGCTTTGAATTTACCAAATATGTTTCCCGAAATAGCCCTTACTTCATCCCCATCTACCACCCCATGGGCAATTTTACCCTGCCACTGAAATCTCGCCAGCTTCATGTTATCTCCTCTCTTTTCCAATGGAAAACGCTAGAACCATCGTAAACCTAACACCATTGGTTGTCAAGGAATGAAAAAGCGTGCCCGGTGCCAAAATGATGACAAAAATGGCTCGCCTTGAATAGAACATATGTGCTATTCTGGCATTGTAATTCAAGAAGCGAGGGAAATGATGAAACTCCTCAAATTGGCCGTGGAAAAACAGCGGTGGGACCTTGCTGCCCACACCATTGTCCTGGCAGCTGCCCGGACTCTGAGAAAAGGAGGCAGACCATATGCCAGCCAGAACACGTCAAAAATCAAACGTAACCAAGGCAAAGACAAACGCCAGACAGGGCGGCTTCTACCAAAAAGTGCTTGATGAAGCGGAACGCCTTGACTTCGAGCTCGCGTCCGGCGTCAACGGCATTGACGATGAGATTGCCCTGCTGCGGGTGAAAATAAAGTCCCTTCTGGGCGATGACCCGAAGAATATCAAGTTAATCGTGGAAGCAACCAATGCTCTGGAAAGGCTCGTCCGCACCAAATATAAAATCAGCAAGGAACAAAGGAAAGGATTGAAGGAGGCCATTGGCAATGTCCTCAGAGACGTCGCCCTCCCCCTCGGCATTGGCATCGCCACTGCCATCAGAAAATAAACCCGTGGCCAATGGATTGGCCGCGCGCAAGCTGCGTCCCTACCAGCAGGAAATCGCCCTCGCCATATTGAACAGCGTCTTGGGCAGAAAGGGCCTGACTTTTTCCGTGGAAATCGCCCGGCAGGGCGGAAAAAATGAGCTCTCCGCCCAGCTGGAACTGCTGCTGTTGACGCTCTTCATGGCGGAGCCGCAGAACCTGATAAAGTGCTCCCCTACCTTCAAACCGCAGACGGTTATCTCCATAACCCGTCTCAAGGACAGACTGAATGAGGCCGGCTTCGATGGTATCTGGCGTGCCGAACTGGGCTATATCATCAGGCTGGGCAACGCCCGGGCCATATTCCTTTCCGCCGATGAGTCCGCCAACGTGATGGGCAATACGGCACATATCCTGCTGGAAGTGGACGAGTCCCAGGACGTCAGCAAAGATAAGTACAACAAGGAGTTCAAGCCGATGGGCGCCACCACCAATGTAACCACCGCGCACTATGGCACCACCTGGGATGACTCCACCCTGCTGGAAGAAGTGAAGCAGACCAACTTTGAGCTGGAAAGAAGGGACGGCATCAAACGCCATTTTCGTTATGACTGGCAGGAAATTGCCCGCTACAATCCTGATTACCTCGCCTATGTTGAAGCCGAAAGGGAGCGCCTTGGCGAGAACCACCCGCTCTTTCTGACCCAGTACTGTCTCCAGCCCATCCGCGGCGGCGGGGGCTTTCTGAACGCCCAACAGCGCGCTCAGATGTGTGGCGAGCACCATCGAAAACACCTTCACCAGCACGGCCAGACCTATGTCGCCGGCATTGACCTTTCCGGGGAAGCAGAAGCGGCCGAGGATGCCTGCCTCAGGGCGATAAAGCCGCAGCAGGACTCCACGGTAGTTACCATTGGTGAGCTGGATTTTATGACCGAAAGTGAAATGGTGAAGCAGCCACGCATAAAAATCGTGGAACACTATTGGTGGACGGGCAGAAAACATGCCGAGCTCTATCCGCAGCTGGTCGATATTCTGAAGAACGTATGGCACTGCCGCCGGGTTGCGGTTGATGCCACCGGCGTTGGCGAGCCAGTGAGCTCATTCCTGAAGCAGGCACTGGGCTCGCGGGTCATCCCCTTTACCTTCACCCAGCGCTCGAAATCAGAGCTTGGCTTTAACCTGCTGGCGGCGGTCAACTCCGGTCGGTTAAAGATGTACCGAAGCGATAATTCTCCCGAGTATCGGGAATTCTGGCTCGAGATGGAAAGGGCCCGGAGCCAGTACCGTCCCAACCAGACCATGAATTTCTATGTTGACCCCTCCCAGGGACATGACGACTTCCTGATGAGTCTGGCACTGATGCTGGAAGCAGCCAGCCAGTCCACGCCACGGGGTGCTAAAGGGAATCAACCATAATTTGGGCAAAAAATTCCCCCTCCGGTTAAGGAGGGGGAAAAAGGGATTGAGGTCAGACCCCGGCTAGAATGTGTAGTAATAGGCGGTCCGACGGCCCATCCAGTAACCTAGGATAAAGAGCACCAGCCCGCCAAGGCCGAGCATGGTGTACATTGCCCATTTTGGAACTGAGAAGGGCCTGCTGACGTAGAACTCGCCGGCGCCGGTCCATTCCCCTTCATTTTCGGCCGCATCGATGGCCCTCACTCGCCAGTAGTAAGCGGTTTCCCGGGCCGCCAGTTCGAGAGACTCAGCTTCCGTCGTCACATACTCGGAACTGGCTAAATCTGTCCTCTCAAGCACAATGGAACTTTGAGTGAACTTGTCATCAGTCGCAACCTGAAGTGTATAGCTCACCGGCGCAACCGCCACGGTCACATTTTCCCAGTCAAATATCACCGGCGTTTTTGCTTTCACGCCCATCTCCGGCAGAAGAGGGGCCGGTATCGGTGGCGGTGTCGCCTCTACTGCGAACTTCATCTCGTCGTTGGTGTTGGTGCCGTCACTGATGGTTATCGTATACTCTCCAGCCTTGAGCGATGGCACCTTCACCAGGGCAATAAATCTGCCACTGGCGTCAGCAGTAACTGTATCCAGAACCTGCTCACCAAACTTGATGGTGACCGCTCCGCCGCCTTCAAACCCGGCGCCACTGATGCCAAGGTTGGAGCCAGCTTTGCCACTGCTCGGCTCGATTTTTATTAACGTTGGCGATGGCGGCGCCGTCGGGGACGTCGGCTGTGTTGGCTGCGCCGCCGTTACCTTGAATTCGGCGGTGCCCATATTTCCATCGTCGTCCTCAGCCTCCACATCGTAAGTACCGTCATCAATCTCTGGCACGGTAAAGGTAGTACTAAAGCTACCATCGGAACCAGTGGTGGTGGTGGCCACCTCTCCAGCATTGAAATACACCATCACATCGCTCCTCCGACCAAAGCCGGTACCGCTCACCGAAACATTGGCGCCGACCGACCCTGATGTTGGGGTGAGGACTGCCTCTGGGGCAACGGTAAATTCAGCCTCCACCTCGCTGGCAGCAACTGTGACCGTTATGGTATGGGCGCCGGCGATGCTTTCCGGAATGAGAATGGTGCAGACAAACTCACCGTTACTATCAGTCTTACTGTCGCCGCTTTTGATATCTACCTCTTTATCATCATAAGTGATTTCGATATTCTCTCTGGCACCGAATTGCTCGCCATTTATTTCCACCTCGGTACCCACCAGCCCTTCCTCGGGGTCAATGGTGATTTCTCCACCGATTACGGTAAACTCAGCCTTCGCCCTGATGTTGGTGGATATTGTCGGCGGTGTAGCATAGTGGCATACATAGACATAATAGGTGCCAGACACCACATCCTCAGTTTCATCACCGTCGCTCATTTTATCCGGGACGGTGAATTCCACCTCAAAGGCGCCTTCCTCATCGAGCAATATTGCATCCTCGACTATCTCGTAGATGGTTACGTCAGTGTCAATCTTATCGCTAATAGAGGCTTCCTCATTGGAAAAATATATGATGGCGTACTTATCAGTAGTCTCAGTACTGGCATTAAAACCTTCGCCCACCACAGTAACCTTGGTGCCAATAGTTCCCTGCTCGGGAGTCAACTCAATGAACCGGGTCTGGGCAGTCACTGGTATCGCTATGACCAGCATGGCCATAACCGCCATCAAGGCCATTAATCTCATCATGTTCCTGCTTCTCATTACATTAACCTCCTATTAAGTTTAAGCTTCACTATGATTGGCTGAAAGCGGTTCTCCTTTACTTTATCAGTCTCTTTCTGGCACCGCGGCTGGGAACATAGGTCCCGGCAAAATTGTCCAGAATATCCCCGCTGATAAGCCAGGTATTGTGAATCTTGATCGCCGGTAAATCTCCCTGCCGACACAACCGTTTCACCGTCTCAGGATGAATCTTGAGACGCCGGCTGGCCTCTATTACATTATAATAATTATCAAAAGGTGCCATATAAATATTACTTTGTCAAAACAATTTTAATGGAAAAATTTTTTTTTGTCAACCCTCTAAGCTATCTTTTCATCGAGATATCCCTGCAGGATGAGCGCAGCGGCCATAGCGTCGTCCCTGACCTTGCCGCCTTTCCTGGTCATCCTCATCAGCCTCCGCGCTGACACGGTGGTCAGGCGTTCATCCCTGAGCTCAAGGGGTACTTGAGTGTGCTTACGCAGTTCCCGGACAAAACCGCTGACTTTCTCCGCCTGCGGGCCGATATTGCCATTCAGGGAAAGCGGCAGACCAACCACCACCACCCCTACCTGGTTCTGCTCGATGATGGCCAGAATAGCGCTGATGTCCGACGGCTCGTCAGTGCGGTTGATAATGGTGAGCGGGCTGGCCAGTATTCCCTGGGGGTCACTCATGGCCACCCCTATCCACCGGTCACCGATATCTAAACCCAGCCTGCGCGTCTTTGCCAACCCCCAGAGCCATAAGCGGCTCTAAATCAGATTTTTGGCCAGGCGGAGAGCTTCATCCAGTTTCTCTTTATGCTTGCCGCCGGCCTGTGCCAGATTCGGCTTGCCGCCGCCACCGCCGCCCACCACCTTGGCCACCTCCCCTACAATCTTGCCGGCGTCGTAGCCCCGGGAAACCAGGTCAGGAGTTACCGCCGCCAGAAATATCGGCCTTCCCTCAGAGACAGTGCCCAGCACCAGAATGACGCTCTTCAGCTTGTCGCGGATAAAGTCGGCCATCTCCCGCAGTATCTCTATCCGCGATGACGGCACCCGGGCGACCAGCACCTTTATCCCGTTTCTCTCCTCAACCTGGCCGAGCAGGGCTTCACTTCTTAATTTAGCCAGTTCTCTCTCCAGAGCCATTCTTTGCCGCTGCTCCATTTCAAAGGCACTGGCCGTGCTGGACACCTTTTCCTCAACCTTGTCCGGCAAAGCATGCAATAATCCAGCAATACTATCCAGACTGTCAAAGCGCTTTTTCACAAATGTCTCCGCCCCCCTTCCCGTCACCACCTCAATGCGGCGCAGCCCGGCCCCGATACTGCTCTCGGCCACAATCTGGAAGAAACCTATCTCACCGGTTGAGCTCACATGGGTGCCACCGCACAGCTCGGAGCTGAGCGGCGGCTGGCCAATGCGCAGCACCCGCACTACATCGCCATACTTCTCGTCAAACAGAGCGATGGCACCCTCGGCAATTGCCTGCTTGTAGGGCACCTCCTCATCATAGACACGCAGGTTCTGACGGATTTTCTCGTTGACCAGATGCTGCACCGCCTCTATTTCTTCCCTCAGCATGGCGTTCAGATGGGAAAAATCAAAGCGGAACTGGTCCGGTGCTACCAGCGAGCCCCGCTGCTGCACATGCTCACCCAAGATAGTGCGCAACGCGTGCTGCAGCAGATGGGTAGCGGTATGGTTGCGGGCGATATCCAGACGTCTGGCTTCATCAATTTCAGCCTCGACCTCATCGCCCATTGCCAGACGGCCACCATCAACCCTCCCCTGATGGACAATGATATCGGGTGGAACCCTGATGGTATCAGTCACCGTGAACTGCCCGGACGCGCCGCGAATCCAGCCGGTATCGCCCACCTGGCCCCCCATCTCCCCGTAGAACGGCGTCGTTTCCAGAATGAGGCTGGCGGCCTGGCCTTTCTCAATGGCAGCAACCGGCTTGCCGTCAATCAGCAAATCTATAATCACCGACCGGTGCTTTAAATCATGGTAGCCAACAAACGGCGTGGTTTCATAAGAACGTGAGAGCGAGGCCAGCTCCGATGCTGCCTTCTTGCCAGAGGCAAATAATTCCGCCTTCCGCGCCCGCTCCCGCTGCTTCTCCATCTCACGCTCAAAGCCAGCCTCATCCACGGTCATACCTCGCTCACGGGCAAACTCGGTAGTCGACGCAGCGGGGAAGCCATAGGTATCGTAGAGGTCAAATGCCTGTTTTCCCGATATTTCACTTTTCCCCTTTTTCGCCAGGTCGGCGGTTATGCCGTCAAGCAGCTCCAGACCGGCGCTGAGCGTGCCGCTGAACCTTGCCTCCTCAACCCCAATGAGCTTGAGGATAAAGTCCTGCCGCTGCTTTATTTCCGGGTACACGCGCCCCATGTTTTTGATAGTGGTCTTGGCCATTTCGGTCAGGAACGGCCTGTCCAGTCCCAGCCTGCGGCCGAAGAGAGCGGCCCGCCGCAGCAATCGCCGCAGGACGTACCCCCTCCCCTCGTTGCTGGGTATGACACCATCACCGATGAGAAAAGGGATACCGCGGCCATGCTCGGCAACCACCCTCATGGCAACATCGGTCTCTTTATCTACACCGTACTTCTTCCCGCACAATAACGAAATGCATTCCAGCAATGGGGTAAACAGCTCTGTATCATAAACTGAAGTCTTGCCGGTGACGGCGGCCACGGTTCTCTCCAGTCCCATGCCAGTGTCAATGTTTGGTTTGGGCAGCGGGGTTCGATTACCGTCTTCATCCTGATTGTACTGGGTGAAGACCAGGTTCCAGATTTCGGAAAACCGACCGCACTCGCAGTTCGGCTTGCAGTCAGGTTTACCGCAGCCAGCGTCCTCGCCGAAGTCGTAGTGCAGTTCACTGCACGGCCCGCATGGCCCCGTATTGCCCGCCGGCCCCCAGAAGTTGTCCTTTTCGCCGAACCTCAGGATTCTATTTTCCGGCACGCCAACGTCCTTCCAGTACTGGAAGGATTCATCATCATCGAGGTAAATGGTCGCCCAGAGCCGTTCCGGGGGCAGCTTCAGGCGCTCGGTGACAAACTCCCAGGCCCAGGCAATGGCCTCTTTTTTGAAATAGTCGCCGATGCTGAAGTTACCCAGCATCTCGAAAAAGGTGAGGTGGCTGGCATCACCGACCGACTCAATGTCGGTCATGCGGAAACACTTCTGGCATGAAGCGAGGCGGGGATTGGGGGGGGGGGTTCGGCCCAGATAGTAGTCTTTAAATTGCACCATGCCGGCACTGGTGAAGAGAAGAGTGGGGTCGCCTTGCGGGATGAGAGAGGAGCTGGGAATGATATCATGCCCCTTTTCAGCGAAAAAATTCAAGTAAGCATCTCTTAACTCATCGCTGGTCATTGATAACTCCTGATATAGGGACCGAACGAACGGTTGATTATCTGATTTTAAGCGTAAGGCGCGGCGGCTGTCAAACGAGGGCTACGTGGCCTGAACCTTGGCTCCCTGGCACAGCTCCGCGATTAAAATATTGAGGGCAAGCTCAGCGTTATATCTTCCCGTCTTAATCGCCAGGTCAGTCTCCAGAAGCCGATGATATACCTCCTTCAGCCGCGCCCGCGAATACCGGCTGGCCTGTTCCAGAGTACGGCGCAGGATAAACGATGAGGCCATTTCCAGCCGGCCCATGACTTCCGCCTCGGGCCGGCGCTGGTTTTTCAGTTCCTTGGCCCGGACAATGAGACGTAACTGCCTGGTCAGCATGACCAGAAGATAGGTCGGCGAGGCTCCCCTTTGCAAAAGTTGCTCTGCCAGCCTTTCCGCCACCCCTCCCCGGAACTCAAGAATAGCATCAACCAGGCTGAAGACACTGGCCTCCTGAACGTAACTCACCACCTGCCTGACGTCATCGGCTTCAATCTGTCGGCCACCGGTAAATAGAATCAGCTTGTCAATTTCACTGCCCATAATCCAGAGGTTGCTGCCCACGTACCTTTCCAGAAGCTCTGCTGCCGGCGCTGATATGCTGCCACCTCTGGCCACCACCCGATTCTGTACCCATTGGGTTAATTGCTCTTTCCCCAGAGATGGAAAGGACTTCACCTTCGCCTTGGCTGAGAGCGCGTTCAGCAAAGGGTTCCTATTGTTTACTTTCCCATCCACCAGCACCACCACGGTAGTATCAGGTACGGTCACCAGATAGTCGGCCAGTGACCGATACTCACTCTGCCGGCTTGAGACACCGGCGGTCTTTTTCCGTCGTCCTGACTGTGCCCTGGGTTCAAAGCGCTCCAGCAGACCATGAATGATAACCAGCCTTTTCTCGGCGAGGAAGGGCATGGCCTCGGCCACCATTCTGAGCTGGTCCACGGTGGCCTGCGGCGCGTCAAGCACGGTGGTATTGGTGGCCAGGGCAGTCTCATCACCGACGGTGTTTTTTATCTCGTTGAGCACCTGCTGACGGGAAAAATCGTCTTCGCCATAAAGAACATAGAGCAAGAGCCTGTCCCTCCGACATTATTTGCCCTTTCATTCTACCATAACCGAAAATTCAGGTGTCCCGCACGCAGAATTTAAACCAGCCTATTGAGAAATTAGGCCACAAAGAGTAGACTTTATACATAAAAATATCCGATTGAAATCTCTGAGGTTAAGAGGTGCAATGATGCCAGAGAAATCTGATGAATTGAAGAAACTGTCCGGAATCGCGGCGGATATGAAACTGCCGGCTGACCTGAGGCGAAAAGCCATTGAACAGATAAGGGTCATTTCCACCCATGAGGCCCTGCTTGCCCTGCTGGATATTGCCGCCAATGAGAGCCTGGTGACAAAGGAACGTGACCTCGCCCTGAAACTCGCCAGAGAGGTGGTTAAAAAGACGAGCCCGCAGTAAGCGACTCTTCCGTCTGTTGACATGCGGTGGGACTGATGAGTATCGATGTTGGCATCATCGGGCCGGGTAAAAGCGGTAAAACCACCATCTTCAATGCCCTGACCGCCGGTAAGGCGGATACTGGAGGCTTCGCCAGCGATGGCCTCGCCGCCCACATCGGTGTAGCCAAAGTCCCCGAGCCACGCCTCAAGACGCTGGCCGACATGCTGCAGCCCAAACGAGTGGTTCCCGCCGAGGTACGTTATATTGACGTCGGCGCTTCCGTGAAGAGCCTGGCCACCGCCAAGGGGATTGGCGGCGAACTGCTCAACCAGCTCGGCAACGCTGATGCGCTGATTAATGTTGTCCGCGCCTTCACCGATGCGAGCATACCCCACCCCGAAGGCAGCCTTAATGTTGAGCGCGATATCGCCACCATGAATATGGAACTCGTCTTCTCTGACCTTGCCATCATCGAAAGGCGGCTGGAGAGAATCGAGACCTCACTGAAAGGGGCCAAGCCACCGGAACGCCCGGCCATTCTCCACGAGCAGGAGGCCCTGCTGCAATTCAAGGGTGAACTGGAAAAAGACACGCCCATACGGGCGTTAGCGCTCGCCAGCGGTGATGCCCGATTGTTCGCCGGCTACCAGTTCCTCAGCGCCAAACCGTTGCTCACCGTGGTCAATATCGGAGAAGAACAGCTGCCCCAGGCAACCAGCCTTGAAGTGGATTTGAACTCACGTCATGCCCAGGAGAAGTGTCGTATCATCGCCCTCTGCGGCAAACTGGAAATGGAGCTCGGCCAGCTGGATGAAGCGGCGGCGGCTGAGTTCCGCACCGATTTTGGCTTGACCGAATCGGGACTCGACCGCGTTATCAAGCAGTCCTACGAGCTGCTGGGGCTGGTCTCGTTTTTCTCCACCGCCTCCGGCGAGGTGAAAGCCTGGTCCATTCCGCACGGCACCAGCGCCGTCAAAGCCGCCGGCAAAATCCACTCCGATATGGAACGGGGGTTCATCAGGGCTGAGGTCACCGGTTTCAATGACCTGCTCCGGTGCGGCAGCCTGGCTGAAGCGCGCAAACAGGGGCGGCTCAGACTGGAGGGAAAAGACTACATCGTTCAGGATGGCGATGTCATCACCTTCCTGTTTAACGTGTAGGACTGCGGCCGGGAGCTTTCAAGTTGCCAATGCCAGCCCGGCGCACAATAAGCTGTAGCCCGTCCTGCCCCACCACCGCCACCATCTCCCCGGTCTCAATATTGCCGTCAATGGATTTCGCCCCCCAGAGCTCACCTTTAATCATGACCTGGCCTTCCGGGCTCAGGGGGCTTCTGACTCTGCCCTGGCTGCCCACCATGGTGGACAGGCCGACCAGCGCCTGCCGCCTCAGGAGGCGGGTGATAAATATAAAGTCAACCACAGCGAATACCGCCCAGAAGGTCATCACCGCCATCAGCACCCATAGCGGTATCTGAATATCAAATTCCGGAAGCACCCAGCGCCATATGGCGTAGAAGGCGAACTCCACCGCCAATGTGCTTACAACCGCTATTATCAGCCTGGCCGCAGTCATCTTTTGGTACTATTACTATCTACTTAATTATAGCAGGAGAAGAAGGCGGAAGATAAATATTTTATCAGACTCTCGAACTTGTAAAATGACCTGTGGTTCTCCTCGAGTGTGTTTGATAATACTCCTCTTCCCTTTTTAGGATATGCATAATATACTTTGACCATGACTAGGCTATGTAATTGCCTACGAATTGAATGGCATTGGTTGCGCCACCGCTGGGGTATAGTAATTCCATGTTTAGGCATATTAATTTGTATCCTAGAATCCATCTCACCTTTAACATGGATTAAAAGACGCTTTCAATATCATTTTACTGTCGAGGTTTATGTTCTAGCTACACTAGTAATTGCTATAATATTTACCCTTTTGCTTTGGAAATATGACTCTCTTGCTTCAAGTTACCCTTTTCGTGTATTTATTTGTGCAATTCTAATTTGGAGACTATCCGATATTCTCCAAGCTTGGCTCAAAATATTTCTTGTTGGTAGAGCAGAGGTAGCCTCACCATCAAGGTCGGTTATTCTTACTTTAATAAACTATATAGAAATAGCCATTATTTTCGGAATTATAGCCTTTGCAAACGAAGATTTCTTTACTCCTACATTTGGCTCTATCCTAAATAGCTTACGTTATAGTTTTAACACTATATTGCCCGTTATACCCATAGACCAGACATTCATACCACATTATTGCCTTGGCAATGTAATTTTCTATTCCGAAATTGCTTTTGAATTACTCTTTATTCTTGTAATTATCCAACGTGTCCTTTCTCTTTTTAGAGAGAGCTAAACGCTACACGTGCAGGTTTTATTTGCATA
>CAZJGR010000031.1:0-19822 GCA_964545815.1 uncultured Dehalococcoidaceae bacterium
CGCTTTTCGAGAGCGGCACCATCAACCACTCGGACACCTCTCCCCGGTCTAGAAATTCTACCTTAAAACGTGGCCTTGCTTCAAGATGGCTGTCTTGCCACCAGAAAAACCGGTCATTTGACAAAAGCCAGTCCGTGGAATTAATCTTTTAGAAATTACAATTTGGAAAGGAGAAATATATGGGCAAAGGGTACATGGGCAAGTTGCTTTTCGTGGACCTGACGAAAGGGGTCTGTCAGGAGGAGAAGCTCGGTGAGGAGCTCTGCCGCGATTTCATGGGCGGTTACGGCATTGGTGCCCGGATTCTGTACGAGCGGATGAAGCCGCGGGTTGACCCCCTTGGCCCCGATAACATGCTGGGCTTCATGACCGGCCCACTGACCGGCACGCCGACAATGTCCAGCGGCCGCTTTGTGGTCGTCTGCAAATCGCCGCTCACCGGCACCTGGGGCGACGCCAACTGTGGCGGCGACTTTGGCCCTCACCTGAAATTCTCCGGATTTGATGGTGTTTTCTTCAGCGGCGTCTCGCCCAAACCGGTCTACCTGTATATCGAAAATGGTAAGCCAGAGCTGAGGGACGCCAGCCATCTCTGGGGCAAAGACTGCCTGAAAACAGAGGATATGCTCAAAAGCGCTCACGGCAAGGAAACGAGCGTGGCCTGCATTGGCCCGTCCGGTGAACAGATGAGCCGGATTGCCGCCGTAATCAATGAAAAAGGGCGTGCTGCGGGCAGGTCGGGAGTGGGGGCGGTGATGGGCTCCAAAAAGCTGAAGGCGGTGGCGGTCAGGGGAACCCAGAAGATACCCATAGCTGATGAAGCGAAGGCCAACCAGCTCCGGCGGAATTGGCTGAAAGAGCTTAAATCTGCAGGGCCAACATTCAAGAAATATGGCACGGCCGGCTTAACCGAGGCCAGCGCCATGAGCGGTGATTCACCGGTGAAGAACTGGGCCGGTGCCGGCACGATTGACTTCCCCAACGCCAAACGCATCAGCGACGATGCGGTGATTGCCGAGCAGGAACGAGCCTATGGCTGCTGGCAATGTCCCATCCGCTGTGGCGGACACATGAAACACAGGCCAGGGCGTGCCGAGGTCTGTCACAAGCCGGAGTACGAGACGCTGTGCATGGCGGGAACGTTGTGCCTTAACGACGACCTGGAGTCCATCATCCGCTTCAACGATATCTGCAATGTCTACGGTTTGGACACCATTTCGGCGGGCGCGGCCATTGGCTTTGCCATTGAGTGTTACCAGAACGGCATTCTCACCAAAAAAGATACCGACATTGAGCTGCGCTGGGGTGATGGCAAGGCTATTGTGGCCATGGCGGAGAAAATAGCCAAGCACGAGGGAATCGGTGCGCTTCTGGCCGATGGTATCAAGCGGGCAGCCGAAAAAATTGGCAAGGGAGCTGAAAAGTACGCTGTTCATGCCCAGGGAGAGGAACTCCCGGCCCACGACCCCCGGTTTACCCCGGCCCTGTCAGTGACCTATCGCATGGATGGCACACCGGGCCGGCATACGCAGGGTGGCCGTTCCTGGCTCATGGGTGTTGATTTCCTCACCGACCCGAGAACAGAAAAATATGACTTCACCAACACCGGAGAGCTGCAGAAGAAGGCTACCGATATGGTGCACGTGGTCAATTCTGCTGGTATCTGTCTTTTTGCCTATCTTTCCTACCCGACCCAGTTCATCCCCGACTTTCTGACCGCGGTTACCGGCCAGAAATATACGCTGGATAGCTGCTTAGATATCGGGGAGCGTATTGGCACTATGCGCCACCTGTTTAACCTGCGCGAAGGGCTGAACCCGCTCAAGTACTTCATGAACCCGAGGGCGGTAGGCAAGCCACCGCTGAAAGAGGGGCCTCTGGCCAATATCACCATTGACGATGATACCCTGATAAAGGACTACCTGAAGGCCATGGACTGGGACCTGACCACCACCAGGCCAAGTGCCAAAAAGCTGCAGAAACTCGGCCTGAGCCAGTTAGTTAAGGAAGGGTAGAAGCGATTGTATTTTACATAAAGGAGGAGATTGTTTTGGGCAGAAAAGCCAGAATCGGGTTCACCAGGGATTTCTTTGATGAAAAAGGGAAACTATGGATCACCGGACCGGGCCTGAAATTGCTCGATGATATGCCAGACGTGGAATACGAAATGCTCCCGGAGTTCAGACGGGAAATAACGCCGGACCAGATAGCGGGCTTTGACATGGTCGCCACCTTCAGGCCATTGTGGACGAAGCAGAGCATTGCTGGAAATGACCGGCTTATCTCGGTACATCGGGGCGGGGTAGGCTATGAAAGGCTGGACGTACCGGCACTAACCGAAGCCGGCATCATGCTGTTCATCACGCCCGATGCCGTAAGAAGGCCAATGGCGGTGGTGTACATGATGTTCATCCTCGCCCTGAATATGCGCCTTCTCACCAAAGACAGATTAATCCGCGAAGGGCGCTGGACCGAGCAGTCCCACTATCAGGGCTGGGGGCTGGTGGGAAGGACACTGGGTGCGATAGGCGTCGGCAACATCGGCCACGAGATGTTCAAACTGGCGGTGCCCTTTGAGATGAAGCACATTGCCTATGACCCGTACCTCAAGCCGGAAGCGGTGGCCGATGTGAGGGTGAAACTGGTCGACCTTGATACCGTGCTGAAAGAATCAGACATCCTGTGTATCATCTGCCCGCTGAATGAACAAACGCGGCATATGATTGGCGAAAAAGAACTGAAAAAGATGAAGAAGTCCGCCTTCCTGATAAATGCCGCCCGCGGGCTAATCGTTGATGAAAAGGCACTGAGAAGGGCATTGAATGAAGGCTGGATACGTGGTGCCGGGCTTGACGTTTTTGAGCAGGAACCAATCCAGAATGATAACCCGCTGCTCAAAATGGACAATGTCATCCTGAGCCCCCATGCGCTGGCCCAGACCGACCAGACGACCAGCAGCATGTGGAGCATCATTGTTGGGCAGATGGCGGCGCTCGCGCGCGGTGAGATACCAAGAGCCCTGGTCAACAAAGAGGTTCTGGATAGTCCAGTGCTCAAGAAAAAGCTAAAAAAATTTCAGGCAGACCTTAAGTAAACTTGTACCGCCTGCTTTTACCTGAAGCAGGCACGCAGTATTGCGTCCAGGGGGAGGGAACAAATGCCGAAAGTAAAATTCTGTCTTTTTGCTTCGACACCAGACATGCGCCAACTGAACTTTGTGGTGAAGGTCCTCACCGGCACCCCGGAAGAGCTGGGCAGAACGGCGGTGAGCTGGGGATATGATGGCATTGAGTTCATGCCCGACCCCGAACATACTCCGGACCCGGCGTTGTTCCGCCGCCGGCTGGGGCGAACCGGAGCCATAATGCCAGTGGTAAACAGCGGGCGTATTGCCGCCCAGGGCATGGCTCTCCTCCACGAGGACAGCACCATTCGGAGAAAATCTAAAGAAGGTTTCAAGCGAATACTGGATTTTGCCGGCTATTTCAAGGCCAGAGTGGGGCTTGGAGCCGCGCGCGGAAAGGGAATTCCGGGAATGCGCCAAGCTGACCTGGTAAAGCTGGCCGAGGAGATATTCCGCGAGCTCACCGAGCACGCCGCAAAGGCCGGCGCAGTTATCATGCTGGAGCCTGCGGAAGCAGAGTACACCAGCTTATTTAACACCAATGAGGAAGTCATGGCCATGGTCGAGAAAATCGGCAGCCCCAATTTCAGCATCATGCTTGATACCCACCAGCTCTACGTCGTTGAGCCTTCGATAGAACACGGCATCCGGGCGGCCAAGGGCCAGGCCAGACACATCCACCTTTATGAGCCGAGCCGTCTGCCTCCGGGCGTCAGCACCGGAAAAGAGGCACTGGACTGGCCGAATATCGCCCGTTTATTGGCAGACGAGGGTTTTGAGGGCTCGGCATCAGTGGTCATAGTTCCAGAAGGAGACCCGGAGCCAATCGCCCGGAAATCGGTAGCTTACCTGCGGAAACTCTTTGGGGCCTGACCGAAGACAGTTTAGAAAAAGGAGTAACACTTCGCGCGGGTACGACAGAAGAATATGGTCAGTTCTGCGGTCGCCATGCCAGTTCAGTAAGCATATCGGCTTCACTTTACAAAAGCAAAGGATAAGTGTTATTATCAACGCCAATAGAAATATAAAGGAGGAGCCAGAAGAATGGCAGAAGAATATGGAGAGTTAGAAGGTGCCGGGCCAGTTGGAACTAAAAAACAGTTCATCATCTATCTGGTCGTCAACGCTGTTATCGGTGTTGGACTCTGGATACTGCTAAAGAACACACAGCAAACCATCGCCTCAACTATCTTTCTCGCCCTCGTCATCGGCACTCTCATGTTCTGGAGATTCCGGGTAGCCCTTGCCTTTATTGGCATCGTCCTCCTGCTAATTACCAGAACCATCGACCTCAGCCATACCATCGCCTTCATGAGCATAGATGTCATTATCTTCCTAGTAGGTATGATGGTTATGGTGGGCATCTTGAGACGCTCAGGCTTCTTCCGCTGGCTCCTGGCAAAGGCAATGAAGCTGTCCGGGTTCCATCCCACTCGCCTGTTCATTATGATTCTGGTCATGTCCAGCATCATGGCGGCTCTGGTGGATGAGGTCACCTCCATTCTTTTTATCAGCGCACTGGTCCTTGACCTCTGTGACTATTATAAAATTAAGCCGGTAAATTACATTATATCGGTGGTTCTGGCAACGAATGTCGGCAGTTCCTGGACAGTGTTAGGCAACCCGATAGGCATCCTGATTGCGCTGAGGTCGGGACTCACCTTTGAAAGCTTTCTGAAGGTGGCGTTCCCTATTGGTGCCATATCCCTGGTCTTCCTGATACTAATCCTGGTACTGTGGCAGAGGAAAGACCTGAAGCAGCTCAAGAAATCGACTGAGGCTACCCCCATTGCAGAGCAGGCGGCCTTCCTGAATAATTGGGCCAAAGTTACCGACCGCCGGCTCTTCAACGGCAGTGCGATTATATTCATCGTCGTCATCCTTCTTCTGGCGCTTCACTATCGGATGGAGCTTGGCCTTGGCCTGGAACATAACACGCTGCTGGTGGCTATCTCAATTGCCGGGGCCGGTGTTGTGATGCTCTGGAAGCGTGCTATAGCTCAGGACCTTCTTACCAAAGACGTTGACTGGTGGACGCTGGTATTCTTTATGTTCCTGTTTGCCAAGGCTGGGTGTCTCAAGTATGTTGGCGTTACCGATAGAATATCCGATGCTTTGATGAGCATCGGCGGAGGCAGCACCCTGGTTCTGACCCCGATAATGCTCTGGCTTTCCGGTATAACTTCATCTGTTTTGGACAATGTGCTCGTGGTCGCTACTTTTGCGCCAATTGTGCAACCCATTGTTGCACAATTGGGCACAAATGCACTGTGGTGGGCACTTCTCTTTGGCGGCTGCTACGGTGGCAATATCACTATGGTCGGCTCCACGGCCAACATCGTATCGCTGGGGATACTGGAAAAGAGAAGCGGTTACCACATGACTTTCATGAAGTGGATTTGGATTGGCTTACTGGGTGGCCTAGTACCTATGGTTGTTTCCACGATTCTGTTAATGTTCTGGCCTGTTTAGCAGTTTGGCCAGTAATATGAGGCTGTGGGGTTCTATTGTCCCCATGATAATTGGGAACGGTGGCACTGCTCATCTTCTTCAGTTAGGTTTATTCTTTGCCCTTTCGCCAGTGGTGCAATATAATATAAAGTGTCAGCCCCTGTAGCTCAGGTGGATAGAGCACCAGCCTCCGGAGCTGGGTGCGGGCGTTCAAGTCGCCCCAGGGGCGCTTTAATTTGGTCAGGAGAGGGCAATGACGAAAAATAAGCTCATAGAAATCAGGTGGCACGGCCGCGGGGGCCAGGGGGCAGTCACCTCGGCGGAACTGGTCGCCCAGGCGGCCATCAGCGAGGGTAAATACGCCCAGGCATTCCCCAGCTTCACCCCGGAAAGAAGAGGAGCGCCGGTTCTGGCCTTCAACCGCATCAACCCGGACGAGCCCATTCGGACCCGGGCGGAGGTGGACCAGCCCGACGTGGTCTTGATTATGGACCCGAGCCTTTTATCCATTCTGGATGCAACTTCCGGGCTTAAAAAGGGGGGCACGGTCATCATCAATACCAAAAAATCTGTGGAACAGGTGAAAAAGGATTTCGGCATTAAGGCCAGGCTGGCCCTCGTGGATGCCGATAAAATCGCCCAGGAAACCCTGGGAGTCAATATCGTCAACACCACCATGATTGGCGCCATGATAAAAGCGACCGGCGTTATTTCTCCAGAATCGGTGAAAGAACCACTGGAGAAACGCTTTGGACGTCTGGCAGAGCGAAATATCAAGGCAATGGAACGAGCGGTTAAAGAAACGGAAATAGGAGAGTAGCGGGAATGGCCAAGGCAAAAACGAAAGAAAAACCGAGAGCCAAAGGCGAACTGGGCTGGAAAGAAGTAGAAATCGGCTGCTTCATCACCGAACCGGGCAACTCTGTTGAAATCAGAACCGGTGACTGGAAGTCGCGCCGACCCGTGGTTGACCTCAAAAAATGCAACAAATGCACCCTCTGCTACTTCTTCTGCCCCGAGGGCTGCATCGCCAAGAATTCGGACGGATATTTTGAAGCCGACTTATTCTATTGCAAGGGCTGTGGGATTTGTGCCACGGAATGTCCTAAAGAGGCAATTACCATGGTCGAGGAGGCAAAATAATGGCGAAACGGGAAGGCCTGGAAGTATCGATTGCCGTTGCTGACGCCGCCATGCTGTCTGACGTTGACGTCGTTTCCGCTTACCCGATAACCCCCCAGACACATATCGTGGAGCATTTAGCCGAGCTGGTAGCCAACGGTGAACTGAGAGCTGCCTATATACCGGTGGAATCGGAGCACTCGGCGATGAGCGCCTGTCTTGGTGCTTCCGCCGTAGGTGCCAGAACCTTTACCGCCACCGCTTCCCAGGGGCTGGAGCTGATGCACGAGGTGCTTTTTATTGCCTCAGCGATGCGGCTGCCTGTGGTCATGGCGGTGGCCAACCGCGCCCTTTCCGCCCCCATCAGCATCTGGGGCGACCACTCCGATGCCATGGCGGCTCGGGATGTCGGCTGGATACAGATATTCGTGGAAAACGGTCAGGAAGCGGTGGATAACGTCATCTGCGCTTTCCGAGTCGGAGAAGACAAACGAGTTCTGCTTCCGGTAATGATTCACCTTGATGGGTTCTCACTGACCCATGTCATCGAGCCGATTGAGCTTCCAGATAAGAAGGATGTTGACCGTTTCCTGCCGCCTTTCAAGTATCCACTGCCGCTTGACCCGGAGAAGCCGGTCACCATGGGCGCTCTGGGCTCGCCTTTCATCTACACCGAGGCGAAATGGGCGCAGGAGATAAATCTGGAGAACGCCAAAGATGTTATCCTAGAAGTCTGGCAGGGATTTGGCAAGGCTTTCGGGCGTAAATATTCACCAATCGAACAATATCAGACCGATGGCGCCAAAACCCTGCTGCTGACCATGGGCAGTTACAGCGAAACGGCGATGGTAACCGTGGACAAGATGAGAGGTGAGGGCAAGGGGGTGGGGCTGCTGAAGCTCCGCCTGTGGCGCCCGTTCCCGCACCAAGAACTCCGGCAGGCGGTAAAGGATGCCGAGGTGCTCATCGTGCTGGACAGGGCCATTTCCTTTGGCGGGCCGGGCGGTCCGGTCTGCTCTGAGGTAAAGGCTGCCCTATATGGGGAAAAGAGGAGACCAAAGGTTGTCGGCTTTGTGGGTGGTCTGGGCGGCAGAGATATCTCCATGTCCGGCTTCGAGGAAATGGTGGAGCGCGGCATTGCAATCGCCCGGACGGGGAGCAAACGTGAATTTGAAATCTATGGAGTGAGGGAATAACGATGGCAACAGCAGTTCATGGACCCGGCATAATTACCGAGTTGGAGCCCTTTGCCCCTGGCCACCGCGCCTGCAGCGGCTGCGGCGAAGCGTTGGCGGTGAGGCTGGCGGCCAAAGCCATAGGCCATAACGCCATCATTGTGAACGCCACCGGCTGCATGGAGGTCGTGGCCTCACCATTTCCCTACACCTCCTGGCGGATTCCCTGGATTCACACCCTGTTTGAAAACGCCGCTGCGGTCGCCTCTGGCGCCGAAGCCGGCCTGAAGTCTATGGAGAAAAAGGGCAAGAGACCGAAGCGCGACATCAAGGTGGTAGCTTTGGCCGGTGATGGCGGCACCAGCGATATCGGCCTGCAGGCCCTCTCCGGCGCGCTGGAAAGAGGACACGATTTTGTTTACATCTGCCTGGACAACGAGGCGTACATGAACACCGGCATCCAGAGGTCCTCGGCCACGCCTTATGGGGCTTCAACGACCACTTCGCCGGCCGGTAAAGAAAGCCTGGGACAGCTAACCTGGAAGAAGAACATGCCCGCGATTGCTGTGGCGCATGACATACCGTATGTGGCCACGGCCTGCCCCAGCTACCACCGTGACCTGATGAGAAAGGTCGCCAAGGCGGTAGAGACCCCCGGTCCGGCCTATGTACACATCTTATCTGCCTGCCCAACCGGCTGGCGCTGTGCCACCGATGATTCCATCAAGGTGGGACGGCTTGCCGTCAGGACGGGTATATTCCCGCTGTATGAGGTTGAAAACGGAAGATACAAGCTGAGCCTGAGCCTGACCAAGCTGGAACCGGTGGAAAGTTACCTCAAGACACAGGGCCGGTTCCGCCACCTGACGGAAGGCACCATTAAAGAGATACAGGAAAGGGTAACCCGGGAATACAACAAGCTGGTGGAACTGGCGGGCAAGTCAGGCGGGGAAGCGGCTTCAGAGTAGCCGCTGTGGTAATATGGTAATGGCGGGGTGTGGCGCAGTTTGGTTTAGCGCGCATGGTTTGGGACCATGAGGTCGGTGGTTCAAATCCACTCACCCCGACCATTTATTAATTAAAGTTATACCGCCATAGCCTCCTGACTTATAGCACCACGTTAAGCAGAGACGGCAACACATAGCAGCGAGCCGGCAGTCCCCCGAGCAGTTCACCATCCGCCTGGAGGGAAACCGCATCGTTCGACCGTATCTCTATCTCTTTTGCCTTCTTCAATGTTACCTTTGGATGCGTCAGGTGAGTTCCCCGGTATACCCTCGGCAGCGACCAGAGAAGGTCAGGCTTGCTCATATCGCCAATAATGAGCACATCGAGAAGACCATCGGCAAGGTCGGCCTCGGGTGCGGCCAACATGCCACCGCCACCATATTTACCATTGTTCAGGAGCACCGTGCACACCTTTTCTGCAGTTACTTCGCCATCGACGCTGATGGTCACCGCCTTATTTTTGTAAAAGAGAAGGGTGGAGAGCAGCCCGGCGAGATAAGAAGCGGTAGCATTCAATGTCTTGTATTTCAAGGTCGTCGTCCTCACGATTTCAGCGTCAAAACCCATGCCGGCAAAATTGACAAATAATCGTCTCACCGTCTCGCCGCCATCAAGATATTCAATAACACCCACATCCACGGTTGCTTTTCGCGGGTCTTTAAGACACTGGCAGGCATCCAGATATGACCTTGGTATCCCGATGGTGCGGATGTAATCACCACCGGTGCCGGTGCCAATAATGCCCAGCATGATATCGGCAATGCTGCCGGTATCGTAAAGGCCATTGACCACCTCATTTATGGTACCGTCGCCTCCCACCGACACCACCAGCTCATAGCCCTTGGCCACCGCGTCTCTGGCCAATTCCCGGGCGTGGCCTGGTGCCTCGGTAAGGTCGTAGTCGAAACGCAGGTTGATGCTCTGCAACCGGGACATAATCTGTGGCCATTTCCGGGCAGTTTTACCAGCACCAGCAACGGGATTAACAATCAGTCGGGCGTAATACAATATCCCTCCTCAAGGTCAGAGAGGATATTCCACCAGCGACGCCAACAGTATAACACAAAGCAAATCTAGAAAAAACAGTTTACATAATGAACATTGACATTAATTGGTTAAAGCTGTTAGAATGACATGTCTTATTTTAACGGCAAGCGGTTGCCAGCTACCAGATTTTCCATTAAGAGGTAAAAGAATGAAGCCGGTGAGGATTATACCCTGTCTGGATGTCAAGGAGGGGAGGGTAGTCAAGGGAGTTAACTTCGTCAACCTGCGTGATGCCCGCGACCCGGTGGAAGCGGCTGAAGCCTATTGCCTTCAGGGTGCTGACGAACTGGTATTTCTGGACATCATGGCGACGGTCGAGAACCGTGCTACCATGCGGGAATGGGTGAAAAAGGTGGCCGACAAAGTGAACATACCTTTTGCCGTTGGCGGCGGCATCAGGAACACCCAGGACATGAAAGAGCTATTTGAGCTCGGGGTGGCCAAGGTCTCCATCAACACGGCGGCGGTGAAGAACCCGGAGCTAATCAAACAGGCCGCGGCCAAATTTGGCAGAGACAGGCTGGTGGTGGCCATCGACGGTCGTAAAAACGCCGCCGGCAAACTGCCCCGGCTGGAGGTCGTGGTTAAAAGCGGCAGCGAGGCTACGGGGATGGATATTGTGAGCTGGGCAAAAAGGGTGGCCAAGCTTGGTGCCGGGGAAATCCTCCTCACCAGCAAGGATGCTGATGGCACTAGGGAGGGCTATGATTTGGAGATGACAAAGGCCGTGGCCGAAGCCGTGGCCATACCGGTTATTGCGTCGGGAGGCGCGGGAAAGCTGGAGCACCTGTATGAAGCGGTAACCGCCGGCAAAGCCGCCGCCGTTCTGGCCGCCTCCATCTTTCACTTTGGCGAGATAACCATACCGGAAGCAAAGAGATATCTCCGCGATAGGGGAATACCGGTTAAGCTATAAGAATTAAAAAGGAGTCCACAAGATGAACCTGCAAAGACCAAACGCCAACGATGCCACCAGGACGGCAAATCGCTCGCGAAACGTGGCGCCGATGAGCGGCATCTGCAGCCGGTGTCTTGATGGCTGCACCGGAAACTGTGAGGTATTCCGAGCCACCTTCCGGGGCCGGGAATTAATCTACCCCGGGCCTTTTGGCGACATTACCGCTGGCAGCGATAAGGAATACCCGATTGACTACTCCCACCTCAATATTCAGGGGTATGCCCTGGGTGCCAGGGGTCTGCCTCCCGGCGTTAAAGGTAATCCGGATACGGCCATCTTTCCGGCAGTGAACACCGAGGCGGAATACGGCTGGGACATTAAAGTCAAAATGAAGCTGCCCGCCTTTACCGGCGCCCTCGGTTCCACCGAGATTGCGCGCAAGAACTGGGAGCACTTCGCCATCGGCGCTGCCATCAGTGGCATTACACTGGTCTGCGGCGAAAACGTATGTGGCATTGACCCGGCGCTTAAGCTCGACGCAAAAGGCAAGGTGGTTTCGGCCCCGGATATGGACCGCCGCATTGAGGTTTACCGACGCTACCATCAGGGATACGGGGAAATACTGGTTCAGATGAACGTGGAAGATACCCGGCTCGGGGTTGCGGAATACATACACAAAAAGCACGGTCTGGAGACCATTGAACTGAAGTGGGGGCAGGGTGCCAAGTGCATCGGCGGTGAAATAAAGGTCGATAGCCTAGAGCGGGCACTTCAGCTTCAGAAACGCGGCTACATTGTCACCCCTGACCCCTCAAGCCCGGTTACGCAGGCGGCCTATAAAGACGGTGCTTTAAAGGACTTTGAGCGCCACAGTCGACTCGGCTTCATTGACGAGGAAGGCTTCTACACCGAAGTGGAGCGCCTGAGGAAGCTTGGTTTCAAGCGCATCACGCTGAAAACCGGCGCCTACAGCCTGCGCGAACTGGCCATGGCGATAAAGTGGGGCGCTAACGCCAAGATTGACCTGCTCACCATTGACGGCTCATCCGGCGGCACTGGCATGAGCCCCTGGCGTATGATGGAGGAGTGGGGCATACCAAGCCTTTACCTGCATGCTGCGGCCTATGAGTTCTGCCAGAAGCTAGCAGGCAAAGGACAGCGTGTGCCCGACATTGCCTTTGCCGGTGGCTTCAGCAGCGAGGATGGTATATTCAAAGCGCTGGCTCTCGGTTCACCGTTTGTGAAGGCGATATGCATCGGGCGGGCAATGATGATACCGGGCATGGTGGGCAAGAACATCGCCATCTGGATTAAAGAGGGCAAACTACCCAACACGGTGAGCCAGTTTGGGTCCACGCCGGAGGAAATCTTCGTCAATTATGAAGACGTAAAGAGCATCGTTGGCGCCAAAGAAATGAAGAACTTACCACTGGGTGCGGTGGGTATCTACAGCTACTGCGAAAAACTGCGGATTGGCTTACAGCAGTTAATGGCCGGGGCAAGGTGCTTCAGCATACCGGCAATCACCCGCAACGAGCTCATGTCTCTCACCGAGGAATGCGCCAGGGTGACCGGAATTCCATACCTGATGGAGGCTTACCGGGAAGAGGCAATGAAAATCCTCAGCTAGAATGCGGTTTTCTGAGAAACGGACTTTATCTCGGGAGGAAAATTTAAAAATGGCGCGCTATGAGTGTTCGGTTTGTGGCTATATCTATGACCCAGCACAGGGAGACCCGGAAAACAATGTCCCGGCCGGAACTCCCTTTGAAAAGCTACCCGATGACTGGGTTTGCCCCGTCTGCGGCGCCAGCAAAGACCAGTTCAACAAAATAGACTGAGATATCTTACTATCTGCCGGGCAGTCGATTGACCGAACGGTGATTCCACTAATCAGCCAATTATTTTGTGGTAGCAGGCCAGTATTTGCTGGGCCACGTTTTCCCAGCTGTACCCCCGGGCAGTAATGATTCCCTTCTGGCCCATCTGCCGCCGCCGGGACTTATCACCAGCCAGGGATAACAGCGCTTCAGCCAGCTTGGGTACATTCTTCGGTGGCACCAGCAACCCTTCTGCATCATGGGTCAGCACGCTGGCATACCCTGATATATCCGAGGCCACCACCGGCGTGCCTACGGCCATCGCTTCAAGCAGGACTATGCCGAAGCTTTCCCAGCCAGTGGCCGGGCAGCAGACGATATCCGCCGTCTTGTAATATCGGGGCAGGTCAGCATAGGTAGTATAGCCAATAAAAGCGACGTCCGCTATGCCATCCCGTGCCACCCGTTTTTCGTACTTCTTCCTGAGCCGTATACCCGGCCCGACGACAATGAGTCGCGAGTCAGGGATAACGCGCTTAACCTGCTTGTAGGCTTCGAGCAGGTAATCCAAGCCCTTGCGCTTCTCCAGGCGCCCGACAAACACGATGTTCAATTTTCCGTCAAGATACTCCTCAATTGGCTTGACATCAGGCCGGAAATGGTCCGTATCAACCCCGTTGGGGATGATGCGGTATTCGTCGGGGAAGTACCTGTTTATGTATTCCCTTGCTGTCTCAGAAACGGCAATCTTATAGTCCAGCTTGTGGAACCACTTCTTCAAAACCAGCTTGCCCAGCGGCGTAACGAAATTGTACCAAGGTTTGCCACCTGAGGCATGGAAGGTGCCGATATTCGGGGCATTGGAGAGGCGCAGCACGGTGGTGCATAGCATCGGGCACAGGGGTTCGTGGAGGTGAGCGATGTCGAATTTCTCCCTTTCCAGCACCGCCTTGACCCGCGATGACAACCATGGCGAAAGGGTAATTCGGGCGACGGAACCGCTTGACGGAACCGACCTGGGTTTACCGATTGGTATAAAACGTTCCCCCAGAGCCGGAATTGCCTTCGAGGCGGGGGCAATGATTTTCACCTCGTGCCCCATCCTGGTCAGCTGCTGCTCCAAATTGGTTATATGGTTACAGACACCCCCCGGGTAGGCAAAGTCATAAGGGGAGACCAGCGCTATTTTCATAATATTATTTTACCACCAGTTCTCTCAGCAGAGCACGTACCTCATCTGGTGAATCGAGGCTGAATTTGGCCGCCGAAACGCCGGCCCTGACCTTGATGGACCAGGCATTCGCCGGCAGAGCCTGGAACAGGTCTTCATCAGTAACATCATCACCAATGGCGAGAATGAAGTCCCAATGCTGTCGGGAAAGCCACTGCTGTGCGGTTAACCCCTTGTTCAGATTGGCGCATTTCACCTCAACCACCTTGCTTCCTTCCAGCACCTTCAGATTGGAATTGGCCGTCAGGTTGAGAAGGTCGTTTATTATTTCCCTGATATGCCGTTCGCTTATCCTCGGGTCAGCCTTGCGGTAATGCCAGGCCAAGGAGTAGTCTTTCTCCTCAATGAGTGAACCCGGAATACGGTCCACCGCCAGCTTCAAAATGGCACGCACTTCATCTTTCCATTTGTCTGAGAGGCCAGCCGTCATCCCCCAGTCGCTACCTTTGGTCTTCAGCCACACGCCGTGTTCCGCCACCATACCCGTCTTCAGGCGGCCAAACCATGCGTCCAGCGTATTTTTATCCCGTCCGCTGATGAGCACGACTTCGTTCCTGGCATCGTCGTTCAGCGCGGCCAGCAGCTTCAGCAGCTCCGCATCCGGTTTCGCCGCCTCGGGTGTTTTGGCAAATGGCACCAGCGTACCGTCATAGTCCAGCAAAAACAACCGCCTCTGGGCTTTCTGGAACCGGCCGATTAGCTCGCTTCTCGCCTTAGCGGGCATCGGCTCCGGCACGGTGCCGCTCTCCGCCTTTTCCGTCTCAAGCAGTTTGTCAATGAAATCATTGGCCCAGTGGCTGACGTCATAGCGCTTAATTCGCTCCTGCATGGCCCGGTTGCGCTCAATCTGCTCCTTCTCCGGCATCGCCAGGGCAGCCGCAAAAGCCTGGGCGATTTCCTCGATGTTACTGGGGTTGATGATGATGGCATCGCCCAGCTCCCGGGCAGCACCGGTTGTCTCGCTGAGGATGAGAACACCTTTGCCATCGACCTTGGTGGCCAGGTATTCCTTCGCCACCAGGTTCATCCCATCACGCAACGGGGTGATGGGACAGACGTCCGCCATCTTGTACAGGCCAAGAAGCGAGTGATGGGGTATCGGGCGGTAAAGATACTCAAGAGGCGTCCAGCCGATGGTGCCGAACCTGCCGTTTACGGTGTCCACCATCTCTTCTATCTGCTGCTTCAACTCTGCGTACCGTTGCACCTTGATGCGGGAGGGCCCGATAACAAGAATGAAGACCACTTTCTCCCGGTATTCAGGGTGCTTCTCCAGAAAGAGACGGTACGCTTCCAGTCGATTTGGAATGCCCTTGCTATAGTCAAGACGGTCCACCGAAACAATTATTTTCCTATCGCCCAGTTTCTCCCGGAACTTTTTCACCTCCGCCTCTACTTCCGGGCTCCTGGCAGTGCTGGAATAGTGCTCGTAGCTGATGCCAATGGGGAAAACATCCGCCTTGGACACGTGGTCAGGGGTCGTAATCCAGCCCATGGCGCTGCTATAGCCCAGCAGGTTGCAGGTGCTGTTCAGGAAGTGCCAGACGTAGTCATGGGTATGAAAGCCGACCAGGTTAGCACCAAGCAACCCTTCCAGTATTTCCCGGCGCCAGGGCAGCAGACGGTAAACTTCATAGGACGGGAAGGGTATATGGAGGAAAAAGCCAATGGTCGCCTTGGGCAATCGGTCCCTTATCAGCTTGGGGAGGAGCATGAAATGGTAATCCTGCACCCAGAAAATATCGTCCTTTCTGGCCACGTTTACCACGGCGTCAGCGAAGGACTCGTTGACCCGCTGATAAGCCTGCCACAGCTTGGGGTCATACTCCACGAACTGGGGGAAATAGTGAAAGAGGGGCCAGATGGTCTGGTTACAGAATCCGAAGTAGAAATCGTCAACATCTTTTCCCGAGAGAAACACCGGATAGCACCGTTCCTCAGCCAGTTTAGCCTCAATCTCCTTCTCCTCACCTTTTTCCAATCTCTCCGGCTCTATGCCCGGCCAACCGACCCAGAGGCTGGGGCGCGACTTGTAGAATGCGCCCAGTGCCGTCGCCAGACCACCGAGGCTGGGCTGGAAGTGCAGCTTACCGTCTCTCCGCTCCACGTTCAGGGGCAAGCGGTTGGCAATAATCAGCAGCCTTGACATTGGCCCCCTCCCTCGCGTCTTTAGCCACATATTAATAGCATAATCCGACCCATTTTACAACGGTAAGCCAGTCTGAAATCCTCAAAATTTGCCGGCCATCTTCCCAGATTGACAGAATTCAAGTTATGGCTGAAAATGAAAGGAATACAGGTAATGGCAGGGAATCATGAATACGAAAGCTTTACATAAATTAAGTTACGGTCTCTACGTGGTAACCTCGATTAAAGATGGACATCTGAATGGCCAGATTGCCAATACCGTTTTTCAGGTTACCTCTGAGCCACCGACCATTGCGGTGAGCATCAACCGCAACAATCTGACCTGGGAGTTCATCAAAGCTAGCCGGGTCTTTGCCGTGTCGGTTCTCGGCGAAGACACGCCGATGATATTTATCGGGCGTTTTGGTTTTCGCTCGGGGAGGGATACGGACAAGTTGAAGGGAGTTAATCACCGGATAGGCGAGACGGGAGCTCCCATAGTCCTGGATAATGCCGTCGCTTTTATGGAAGCCCGAGTAACCCGAGAAATGGACGTGGGCACACACACCATTTTCATTGCCGAGCTGGTTGATGCCGACGTTATTTCCGATAAGACCTGCCTGACCTACGAACACTACCATGAGATAAAAGGTGGCAAGACGCCCAGAGCGGCAGCAACCTATATTGAAGAGAGCAAAAGGTGAGCAAAAATAAATCGATATCCCAGAATCCTCTGGTGCTTGGTGTTGACCTCGGTGGGAGCAAGATACTGACCGCGGTGGTCAACATTAAGGGTGAAATGCTGTCTCGCGACCAGGGCATCACGCCGGCAGTGAAAGGGCCGGAAGCCGTAATTCAGGCAATGCTGGAATCTATGGAGCGCGCCCTCAACCAGGCGGGCATAGCGGCGGCTGAACTCGAAGCCATTTGTATTGGCGCTCCCGGACTTTCCAATCCGGAAACAGGCATTGTTTTCACATCGGCGCATTTACCCGAGTGGAAAGACGTTCCGCTCAAGAAAATAATTGAGGGGAAAATGGGCGTGAAGACCCTTCTGATAAATGACGCCAACGCGGCCGCGCTGGGCGAGATGTACTTCGGGGCGGCGAAAGGGGCCCGCAATTTCATCTACATCACCCTCAGCACCGGGATTGGTGGGGGCATCGTGATTGATGGTGAGGTATACGCCGGTTCCCTGGGCACCGCCGGGGAAATCGGACACATGACCGTTGATGCCAATGGCCTGAAATGCAGCTGCGGCAATATTGGCTGCTGGGAGACGCTGGCATCAGGCACCGCGCTGGCCAGAGAAGCAAAACAGCGCATCAAGGACGGCGCTGAAACAGCGATTCTGGAATATGCTGGTGGCGACCTTAATGAAATAAACGCCGAGGCGGTGCATAAGGCAGCGCAGCGGGGGGACACTCTGGCGAAAGAACTCATCGCCCAGGTCAGCTATTACGTCGGTGTTGGCTTGACCAGCCTCATCAATATATTTAATCCCGAGTTAATCGTCATTGGCGGTGGTCTATCCAATATTGGCGATATGCTGCTTGAACCTGCATATAAGCTGGCCGGAGAGAGAGTTAATAAGACAGCCTTTGCCTCAGTACGCTTCGCCCGTGCCGAACTGGGCAGAAACTCGGGGGTTATCGGCGCCGCCGCCTATGCCTTTCGTGAAATAGGGAAAGCAAGATGAAACGTTCAGAGCGGTTCAAACGACGCACCAAAATAGTCTGCACCATCGGGCCGGCAACCGGTTCCGCAACTGCCATCGAGCGCCTTATCCTCGCCGGAATGAACATCGCCCGACTGAACCTGTCTCACGGCACCCACCGCGAACACAGTCGGTATATCCAGACCATCAGCGAAATAAGCCAGCGGCTGGGCATAAACGTGGCCATTCTGATGGACCTGCCAGGGCCAAAATACCGGACTGGCAAAATTAAAGGCGGCCAGATTCTGCTGAAAAATCGGTCGCCGGTGGTGCTGACCTCAAAACAGGTGGTAGGGGATACCGGGCTGGTGCCGGTCAACCTGCCCAACCTGGCCCGTGATGCGAAAGCAGGGGACCTAGTGCTCCTTGATGACGGTGCCATGCAGCTCAAGGTGCTGGAAACAGATGGCATTGAAGTCCGTTGCCGGGTCATTGCTGGCGGCCTGCTTACCGAGGGGAGAGGAGTGGTGGTTCCGGGCATGCGCATTTCGGGGCCCTTCGTCACCGATTCCCTGAAAAAAGACCTCCTCTTTGCCATCAACAAACAGCCGGAATATATCGCCCTTTCCTTTGTCAGCAGCGCCGACGATGTGAAGGCGGTCAAAGATATACTGCGCCAGAACAACGCCGATATACCAATTATCGCCAAGATAGAACGAGGAGACGCCGTCAGCAAGTTTGACAGCATACTGGCCGTCAGCGACGGCATCATGGTGGCACGCGGTGACCTGGGTGTGGACATACCCCTGGAAAGGGTGCCATTGGTACAGAAGGAAATCATCCAGAAATGCAACCTCGCCGGCAAGCCAGTTATTGTTGCCACGCAGATGCTGGAGTCAATGATAAACGCGGCCCGTCCCACCCGAGCCGAAGTGACCGATATCGCCAACGCTATCTTCGATGGCGCTGACGCTACCATGCTCTCCGCCGAGACCTCAGTCGGCAAATATCCGGTACAGTCGGTCACCATGATGGCCAAAATAGCCCAGGAAGCGGAAAATAAGCTGCCTTATGAACAGATACTCATGGAGAGAGGTCGGCAACTGGAACACAAGACCGATGAACTGATCAGCTACAGCGCCTGCCACACCGCCTACAGTCTGAAAGCCAAGGCTATCGTGGCCTTTACCCAGTCGGGTAGCACCGCAGGAAGAGTCTCCAAATACCGCCCCAGAGTGCCCATCCTGGCCATCACCCCCGACGGCAACGTGTGCCGGAGGTTACTGCTGCGCTGGGGGGTTCACCCCGTACAGATACCGGAGCAGAAATCCATAGACGAGCTTTTTGCCACTGGAGTACGACTGGCCAAAGAAATGAAGATGGCCAGGGTTGGCGATTTGATTGTTATCACGGGAGGCATCCCCATTGGTGTGGCCGGGTCCACCAACGTGCTCAAGGTGGAAAAGGTTACCTGAACGCCGGGGAATTACCTCCGCCAGGGATTCAACGTTTACTTTTTTGCCTTCCCCTGTCTGGCTACTGCTTCCATAGCCCTGGCCACTGCCTCGGGGTCACCGAGATAGTAGCTCTTAATGGGTTTCAGCTCACCATCTAACTCATAGATAAGCGGGATGCCGGTGGGAATGTTCAGCTCGACGATATCTTCATCGCTGATATGGTCAAGGTATTTGACCAGCGCCCGCAGACTATTGCCATGGGCCGATATGATCGCCCGCTTCCCCGATTTGATTGTCGGCGCCAGCACCTCATGCCAGTAGGGGAGGAAACGCTCCACCGTGTCCTTTAAACACTCAGTGAGGGGGATATCTTTCTTATCCAGCTCACGGTATATGGGGTCATTCCCGGAGTAGCGTTCGTCCGTCTCCTCCAGGCTCGGCGGCCGGATATCGTAACTTCTCCGCCATATCAGAACCTGTTTCTCGCCGTACCTGGCCGCTATTTCCCCTTTGTTCAGCCCCTGCAGCGCACCGTAATGCCTCTCGTTCAGCCTCCAGGAGCGGTACACCGGTATCCACATCAGGTCCATCTCATCAAGGACAATCCACAGCGTGCGTATGGCCCGTTTCAGCACCGAGGTAAAGGCAATATCAAAGGTGTAGCCCTTTTCCTTAAGGAGCTGCCCGGCTTTCCTGGCCTCTTCG
>CAZJGR010000032.1:0-19303 GCA_964545815.1 uncultured Dehalococcoidaceae bacterium
TAAAGTAGGGTCGGGAGGCTCCCTGGTCTTCCGAAAGTGGTCCCAGGGTCATCAGCCCCATTACCTTGACGTTGGGCAGGGCTGAGATATCCTTTACCAGTTGTTCCGTATTTTCCGGAAGCGCGCCGGATTTCTGCGGCTCCTTGCCTATATTCACCTCGATAAGTACGGGCATAACCTTGCCGATCTCAGCGCACCGTTTGTCAATCTCCCTGGCGATTTCATAGGCATCCACGGTTTCAATCATGTCAAAGAGCCTGACCGCTTTTTTCACCTTGTTTCGCTGCAGATGGCCGATGAAGTGCCATTTCGCCCGGTTGCCGACGACGGCATAGGCCCTTTCCGCTTCCTGGACATAGTTCTCGCCGATGACCCGCACGCCAGCCTCAACTGCCTCCAGGATTTCAGCCGGAGTCCTGGTCTTGGCCGCTGCCACCAGCTGCACACTCTCCGGCAATTCATTTAATATCTGCTGTACATTCTGTTTAATTGACATAAAGATATTATTCGCCAATGTCCTGTGATGACCCGTCGCTGCTACCGGGTCTGGTTTTCACTTTGGGAGATGTTTTCGCTTTGGGAGATGTTTTCGCTTTGGGCAACGTTTTCGCTTTGGACAAGGGCCTCTTCTATAGCTTTCTGGCGGTCTTCATAGTATTGATTTAATCCTTCACTGTACCCCTTATAGACGTTGGTCAGCTGTTCATTATAAGCTTCGACAACTTTGCGCTGGTACTCCTGCTGCTGTTCCCGGTAGGCTTTCAATTGCTCGTTAAGTTCCCGGTAGGCCTTTAACTGCTCCTCATAGGCCTGCTGCCGGCTCCCCTCGCCTAGGTATTCGCAGCCGGAAAGAGGTATAATCGCCAGGAGCACCATGATTGATATAACCACCTGCCACGGTTTCATATTTCCCTCCTTGTAATTCCCTCTCTCTTATATTATAGGTTATTTTACATCACGGGGTCGGCGGCCTCAATTAAAAATTCATTTTATCAGGGTCAAATTTTAAAACCGTGCCAAACAGGCCAGATGGCACGCCATTTATCTTGAGTCGGCAAGCTTAAAATGCTATAGTATTACCTAACAGTTGACCTTTCCTCGAAGAGGCACTGCATTTATAAAACAATCCGGGGGAGTGCCGGAACTGGCAGACGGGCCAGACTTAGGATCTGGTGTCGCAAGACATGGGGGTTCGAGTCCCCCCTTCCCCATTAGGCCCATTATGGTGAAACAGATTACAAATTTAAAGCAGTTGCTTGAAGCGGCGGCGGCCAGGCATGCTGACAAGACCGCTATTGTTTGTGGTGAGCGCCGTGTCTCCTATGCCGAGCTTGACCAAGCGGCTAACCGGGTGGCCAATGCCCTGATGGCTCTGGGTGTGCGGAAGGGCGACCGCGTTGCGGCGCTGATGGCCAACAGACCAGAATTCGTCAATGTCTACTTCGGCACCATTAAAGCGGGCGCCATCCCGGTACCGCTGGATGTCCGTTACAAGGTTGATGAGCTTGGCTTCGTTTTAGATAGCTGTCAGCCGGGGGTGCTGGTGGCAGAAAGCGACCTGCTGGCGCCCCTGGTGCCAGTCCTTTCCCGGTTCAAATACCTTAAGCAGGTAATTGACCTGGACGGTACCTGTGAGGGGAAATTCCCCAGCTACGGGGAAATAATGGCCAGCAGTGCCGCGGATAAAGCGGAGGTTGAGTTAAAGCCGGATGACATAGGCATTATTTCCTATACCAGTGGGCCGACGAACCGGCCCCACGGGTCGGTGCTTACCCACGGGAGTCTGGTTTTCGAGGCCGCTGTTTCCGGTGACGGGTTTCAGCAGACCGAAAAAGACAAGATGATGCTGTTTGCGCTGCCCATGTACCACATGTTTGGACTGGCATCGGTGCTGCTGGGCTCCATTCAGAAAGGAAGCACGGTGGTTATAGTGCCGGGCACCGGCCGGTCGATAACCAGCTTTCTGGAAACCATCGAGCGTGAAAGAGGCACCATGTACCTGGGGGTGCCTTATATCTACGCGCTGGCCATCAACGTTGCTGAGCGCGAAGGTATAAAATATGACACCAGCTCGGTCCGTTTATGGGGCAGTGGTGGCGCCACGCTGACCATTGACATTATAGAAAAATTTAAAAAATACTATGGCGCCGATATTCTCGATATCTGGGGGCTTACCGAGTCGGTGTCTCATATTACCCACTATCCTCCGGGTGACCGGAGAAAGCTTGGTTCCACGGGGAAGGCTCTGCCGGGCTGGGAAATAAGGGCCGCCGATGATGGTGGCGGGATATTGCCTCCAAATCAGAGCGGTGAGATAGTGGTCCGGGGCCCATTCATGAAGGGATACTATAATAATCCTCAGGATACCGCCAAGGTGATAAAAAACGGCTGGCTCCAGACCGGAGACCTGGGTTATGTTGATGAAGACGGCTATCTTTATCTCACCGGCCTGAAAAAGGATATGATTATCCTGAAAGGCCAGAATATCTGGCCGGGTGACATTGAAGAGGTGCTGCGCAGCTACTACAAAGTGGCCAAAGCGGCGGTGGTTGGCATTCCGGACCGGCTGCGTGGCGAGATTGTGGGGGCGATTGTTGAGCTGAAGAGCCGGTTTGATGCCACCGAGCAGGAAATCCGGAACTTCTGTCAGGGCCGCATGGCCGACTACAAACTGCCGAAAAAGGTCTTTTTCACCAGGTCGCTACCGGAAAGAACGGCAGGCAAAGCAGGCAAGAGAAAGCTGGAAGAATATTTGCCCGGTATATCTTCTCAGTAGCCCTCCATAAAGCGATGAAACAGAGTCTCCTGACGTCATGACCGTATCATTACCAGCAGCATCTTGAAGTTCTTTATCGCTTTCAGGGCGTGGGGTTTGTGGGCCGGCATGATAATGGTTTCCCCTTCTTTTAAACGGTAACTCCTGCCGGAAATGGTAATCTCAGCCTCGCCATCAAGCAGGTGGACCAGCGCGTCAAAAGGTGCCGTATGTTCACTCAAGCCCTGCCCGGTGGCGAAGGCGAAGAGGGTCAGGGTGCCCGTTTTCTGGTCAATAATGGTGCGGCTGACCACTGAGCCTTCCTGGTACTCAACGAGGTCGGCCAGTTTCAGAACGCGCCCGGTGAGCGTTCCTTCATTCTTTATCTTTTCCACCATAGAACCTCTCCTGAGTTAACGCTATTGTGATTCAGCTTCTATGTAATGCCTGCTTGAGCCAGCCATCAATATCCTCAGCAACATCCTGCCAGCCCGGTTCCAGAATAACCTTGTGCGCGTGGTCGGCGTACTCCCGGTAGGTGGCAACACCGTGATACCTGCGTGCGATTTTCCGCACTATCGATGCCGGCATGATGCGGTCCTGTGAACCACCGATCACCAAGACAGGACAGGTAACCCTGGAGGCGTCAACCTCGGAAGCTCGATTACGGTCGAGGAACCAGAAGCCGATTTCGAAGGCGGCCTGCCCGGACTCAAATACCAGCTTGTCGTACATTTCTCTTTGCTCCTCGGGAGGGAGCAGGTTCATTGTTGAGTAAATAGCTTCCTCGTAAGTCTGGCGACAGGGTTTGCGCCAGAAGCCCCACCTTGTCAGGCAGCTCCAGAACCCCCGGAGTGATGACAGTTTCAAAGCCAATATGCCCCTTGGTGGTGCCGGCGTCAGCAGGACCAGGGCGCTGGCCAGAATCTGGGCCAGCAGCCCTCCCATGGAATGACCTATGATGATAGGTGGACGGTCAAGCTTTTTGAGCTCGACCTCTAAATCAGCGACATAATCCAGCAGGCTGGTGGTGCCGAGTTCGGGGTGGGGTGGTTTTTTCGGGTTCACACCGTGGAAGCGCAACGTGGGCGCAAGGCAGCGATAGCCTCTGTCCTGGAAAAACTGGCGGTATTTGTCCCAGTACCAGCCACCGCCCCACATACCGTGAATCATAAATATGGTTTCATTCATGGCATTTTTATGGATGTTTTTATTATAGTCGCCCTGCGCGCTATAATACAAGACGGACTGGCTCGAACATTGCCCTGTAAATGAAAGGAGAAGGAGGAACCATGTCAGTACAGGTCTATCGTGGCTGGGAATTTCCCGCGGTAAAGGTGGACCCGCCGAGGGAACGATACCTGAAGCTCATTGCCTGCCCCGAGACGACGGGTTATAAAACGGCAACCGTGCTTTTCTCGCACATACCGGCGGGAAGCGGCACCGGGAAACACACCCATCCGGACAGTGACGAAATCATGTGCTTTGTCGGGCGCGGCGAGTGCCTGATAAATGGCAAGGCCATCAAGCTGGAAACGGACTCGGTCATCATCGCTCCCAAGGGAGTGGAGCACGAGTGCCGTAATGCCAGCACGACCGAGACGCTGAAGATTTTCTGCGTGTATATCCCGCCACTGAAGCTGAACGAGCTTTTAACCGGGCTGGCCCAGAAAACGAAGGAATATCTGGCCGGTAAAAAATAGAATAAAAGACCCATTTATTCCTTTAAGCTTTGAGTGCTTCTGCCAGCCGCTCCCTGTCCCGTCGCCGCTTGACGGCTGGAATCCAGGCGCATTACAATCAGGTGGTTGATTCCAAGAACAGAAGTCGAGGAGGTATCATGGCGAACGAAGTGCGGGTTGCCTGGGAGCCTTTGAAGGGGTTTGCCAGGGAAATCTTTATCAAGATGGGCATGCCACCCCAGGATGCTGAAGCCGAGGTATCGGAGCTGATCTGGGCCAACCTCAGGGGCGTTGATTCCCACGGCGTGCTGCTCATTCCCATCTATATGGAGTGGGTGGAGAAGGGAGTGATGAATCCCAGGCCCAAAATTAAGGTTATCAAGGAGACGCCGGCGACCATCTTCGTAGAGGCTGACCGTGCCCTCGGGCCGGTGGTCACCACATTCACGGTGAAACGGGCGCTGGAAAAGGCGAAGCAGGTGGGGGTGTGCTGGGCGGCCATCCGCAATACGACGCACCAGGGGGCTATGGCCTACTACACGCGGATGGCAGCGGAGCAGGATATGGCGGGGATAATCTGGGTATGTAACCCGCCCAACATGGCGCCGTTTGGCGCCAAGGCTGCCGGCATACATAACAGCCCCATAGCCATAACGGTGCCGGCGAAACGGCATCAGCCTTTGATTCTGGATATGGCCACCAGCGTGGCCGCGGCGGGGAAAATCACCCTGGCCCTGGATAAAGGAATCCCGATTCCTCAGGGCTGGGCGATTGACAAGGAAGGCAATCCCGCCACTGACCCCAAACAGGCGGCCGTTCTTCTCCCCTTCGGCGGGGCCAAAGGCTCTGGCCTGTCCATGATGTTTGAATGTCTCTCCAGCGTGATGATGGGCAATCCGATGCTTGGGCCGGCATTATTTGGTCGTCAACCCGGTTTACCCCTGAAGGCGAAAAAAGAGAAGGCAGTCGGGGTGAGCCCCGGCCACAGCCGCGTGCCCCATATCCAGAACAGCGTTTTCATCGCCGTTGACATCAGCCAGTTCACTGATGTGGAAGAATACAAGAAGAATATTGACGAACTGATTGACGGTATCAAGGCATTGCCCAGGGCGGA
This sequence comes from uncultured Dehalococcoidaceae bacterium, assembly GCA_964545815.1. GTDB lineage: Bacteria > Chloroflexota > Dehalococcoidia > Dehalococcoidales > RBG-16-60-22 > E44-bin89. The sequence continues at coordinate 5,552 of CAZJGR010000032.1, forward strand.
CGGGTTTGACGAGATACTGGTGCCCGGCGAGCCGGAGTACCGGACCTATCTGGATCGTTCCAAGAATGGCATTCCGTTGCCGGTGCGTACCGTCCAGAACCTGCGTGGAGTTGCTGAGAAACTCGGCGTCAAGGTGCCGCCCGCCCTCGCCGTGAGCTAGCTCTTTTGTCGCGATTAGCGGTATAATCAGGGGTGGTTGGCATGGAGTTAAAAGAGAAAGCGATTGTGCTCAATGAAAAGGACAACGTGGCCACGGCTCTGGCTGACCTGGAGGCGGGGAGCAATGTTGAGCTTGCTGTTGGTGATAAGCGGCTGAAGGTGAAATTGAGGGCCCGGATTCCGTTCGGCCACAAGTTCAGTCTGACCCGCATTGAGCCCGGTGCCCCGGTCATCAAGTACGGTGAGGTCATCGGCATGGCTACCACGGCCGTCAACGCAGGCGACTATGTACATGTTCACAATGTAGTGAGCACCAGAGGCAGCACCGGGACGGAAGGAGGTGCCAGATAGGATTCCTCGGTTATCCGCGACCGGATGGTTCGGTGGGCGTGCGCAACTATGTTGGCGTCATCTCGACCGTGGGCTGCGCCAACGACGTGGCTTTCTGGATTGCCCAGCAGATAAAGGGGACAGCGCCATTCCTGCATCCGGCAGGCTGCGGTCAGTTGCAGCCTGACCTTGAAATCACCACGCGCACGCTGGCTGCCATCGGGCAGAACCCGAATCTGGCCGGCGTCCTGCTGGTGAGTCTCGGCTGCGAGGGAGTGAACGTTGACCGGATAGAGCGGGAAATCGCCGCCAGCAGCAAGCCGGTGAAGAGGGTGGTCATTCAGAAAGCCGGGGCAACGGTGGCCCTGAATGAAGGCCTGCTCATCACGCAGGCGCTGGTCAGCGAGGCTTCTCAAATAAGGCCGCGGGAATTTGACGATTCCCATCTCGTTATCGGGGTGAAGTGCGGCGGCTCGGACACCACCTCGGGGCTGGCCTCAAATCCAGCGGTTGGTGCGGTCTGTGACATTGTGCTTGATAACGGGGGCACCTGCATTTTCGGCGAGACCACGGAGTTTCTGGGTGCTGAGCACATCCTGGCGCGACGTGCTGTCAGTAAGGAAGTGGCGGATAAGATACTGAAGATTGTTGATGACCTGGAGAAGCGGGTGAGAGCGTGTGGGGGTGATATGCGCGGGGGCAACCCGAGTGCCGGCAACATCGCCGGTGGACTGACCACCATTGAAGAGAAATCGCTGGGCGCGATTGTCAAAGGCGGCACCAGGCCAATTCAGGACGTCTATCAATATGGCGAGCGTGTCCGGGGCCGGGGCCTGTTCATCGTTGATTCTCCGGGACGGGAACCGGAGTTTCTCACCGCGCTGGCGGCAGCGGGTGCTCAGATTGCCCTCTTCTCAACGGGTCTGGGCGTGCCGCAGGGCTTTCCCTTTATCCCTGTAATCAAGGTCACGGGCAACCCGGTTACCTTCCAGCGCCTGCCCGACCATATAGACATGCTGGTTGAGCTTACTGGAGCTAAGGGGGCTGGTGTGCTGGCTACGGGGCAGAAAATATACCGGGAGGTGCTGGCGGTGGCCTCCGGCAAGCAGACCAAAGCGGAAATCCTGGGCTATGGCAATTTCCCCGGCCTCTACACCCTTGGCCCGATTATCTAGGCGATACCGATGCTCAGCCCGAGTATGCTCCACACCAGCGTCAGGACAATGCCAACGCCCAGCAGACAACCGCTCATTTTCCCCATCGAGGCGCTCAGTGGCGTTCTGGCCTCTTCAATGCCGTACTTCCTCAAATATTGGGCGACTTTTCCCTCACCAAGCCCAGCAAAGCCATCGCTGATGGCGTCACCGACCGCCCCGCCCACGATAGCGCCGAGCACACCGGCAAAGCCAGCGCCGACCAGCGCGGCGATGCCCAGTATGGCGGTATCAATGGCCCCGAAGACGATGTCCGCGCCTACTGACTTTATCGGTCTGCCAAAAAACTTCAGCGGTACCCAGGGGATAAAGCCGAGGACAATGATTACCGGACCAATCAGTCGTGAGTGGTAGAGGGTGAACGCGATGACGCTTATAGTGGCGATGGAGATAACCGAGACACTGATAAACGCCGGAAGGAATCCCTGATTTCTCATATCGATTTATCTCCTTTTTCGATATTGGGTCAGCCGGGTTAAAACCTCTGCCAAGAGTGTAAACCAAATTTATTCTCATGGCAATGGCGAACCGCCGGCTATCTCGTCGGCTAGCGTTTTCAAAAGGTACGGTTTGGCGGGTGGTCAGCGCTGTGCTATAATGGACTGGCATGAATCAGAAAGGGCACCTAGAGGAGGTGCGCTGGCACGGGAGAGGCGGGCAGGGGGCAGTCCTCGGCGCCAGCATGTTAGGCAGCGCGGCGGCTCTTTATGAAGGCAAGTACGCTGTCTCATTCCCCAGTTTTGGTGCTGAGCGTCGTGGCGCTCCGGTGCAGGCCTTCACCCGCATCAGCGACCGGGCCATCCGGACCCGCAGTCAGATCTATCATCCCACCACCATCATCGTGCTCGATGACAGCCTGCTCGATGTGGTTAACATAACGGATGGCGCCCGGGATGGCGCCAACGTCATTATCAACACGCGCCAGTCCGCAGACAGATTGAAAAAGATACCGGCTTCTCTCCATGTCACCGCCGTGGATGCCACGGCCATCGCGCGGGAACATGTCGGGGTGGCCATCGTCAATACGGCTATGCTCGGTGCGCTGGCCGGCGCCACCGGCATGGTGAGCCTGGATTCCATAAAGAAAGCCATCGCCAGCACACTGCCTGGGAAAATCGTTGACCGCAATATTGCCGCCGCTGAGGCCGCCTATAAGAAAGTCAGGGAAAGATGAAGAAGGAGAAGTCAATTCCGGGACCGGTATCCAAAGCCGGCACCATACCCACCAGAATGGGGAGCTGGAGCACAGCCAAGCCTGCCCTGAAGGGGAAATGCACCTTCTGCCTCTTCTGCTGGATTTTCTGTCCGGAAGGTGCCATCGCCCAGGACGAGGCCAACCGGAAGGTGCTCTTCAATTTTGAGGACTGTAAGGGATGCGGCATCTGCGTGAAAGAATGTCCCACCAGGGCACTGGAGATGGTCGAGCCGGAAGATGATAAGTAATGGCGACTAAAATGCCGATTAGAAAATATATAACCGCCAATGAGGCGGTAGCCCAGGCGGCCAGGCTGGCCCGCGTTGATGTGGTCGCGGCCTATCCCATAACCCCGCAGACCAGCATCGTGGAGAAAATCGCCAAGTTCATCGCCGATGGTGAGATGGATGCCGACTTTCTCAAGGTTGAGTCGGAGCACTCGGCGCTGACCGCCTGCATGGGCGTGCGGATGGCCGGGGCGCGTGCCTTCACCTCCACGTCGTCCCAGGGCCTGGAATATATGCATGAGATGCTGGCCTACGTCGCGGGGGGCCGCTATCCGCTGGTTCTGGTCAATGTCTGCCGCTCGGTGGCACTGCCCTGGAGTATCTGGGGCGACCAGCAGGACGCCATTCAGCAGCGGGATACGGGCTGGATTCAGATTTTCACCGAGACCGGCCAGGAAGCGCTGGACATGGTGCTACAGGCATACCGTATCGCTGAGGACCACCGTGTGCTGCTGCCGGTGATGGTCTGCCTCGACTCATTTATCCAGTCGCACACCGAAGAGCTGGTTGAGATTCCCGACCAGGAAACGGTGGACTCTTTTCTGCCACCCTATGACCCGGTGGTCACTTTAGATGTGGACGACCCCTATTCCATATCCGTCGGTGGCTTCGGCAAGCATTACGCGCGCTGGCGCGCGGAGCAGCAGGCAGCGGCGGAGAAGGCGCGGGACATTATTGTAGAGGTGGGCGATGAATTTGCCCGTGTCTTTGGCCGTCACTACGGCGGACTTATTGAGGAGTACCGCTGCGATGGTGCGGAAGCAGTCCTGCTGACCATGGGCGCATTTAACGGCACCGCCCGCGAGGTGGTTGATGAGATGCGTGACGAGGGCAGGGCGGTCGGTCTGGTCAAGGTAAGGGCATTCCGACCCTTCCCCGTCGAGCCACTGCGGAAGGCTTTGTCGCCGGTGAAGGCGGCGGCGGTGCTGGACCGCGATTGCTCCTGGGGCTATGAAGGGGCGCTGGCCACCGACCTGAAAGCGGCCCTGTATGGCCTGCCCAACCCACCAGCGATGCTCAACTTCATCGGTGGGCTGGGTGGCGCTGACGTGCCGCCGGAGCGGATAAAATACATGCTGGAAAAAGCCCTCGCTGCGGAAAGGGGCGCCAGGCCACATCTGGAGTTTATTGACCAATGAAACTTAAGGATGTATCAAAAGAGGAGCTGTACCGGGCTTCCTATGGCTGTGCCGGCTGTGCCGCCGTCCTGGCAGTGCGCCTGACGTTGAAAACGCTGGGCAGGAACAGCGTTTATGTGGTGCCGGCAAGCTGCATCAGCACCGTATCCTGCTATTATCCGCAGGCGCCGTTCTTTGTGCCCTTCACGGTAATGGCCTTTGCCGCCACCGCCGCCGCTTTATCCGGCATCAGCGCCGGCTTCAAGAGGCGGGGCCGGGAGGACATTAATGTCGTTGGTTTCTCCGGTGATGGTGGCACCGCGGACATCGGCATTCAGGCCTTATCCGGGGCGATTGACTGCGGCAACAAGTTCATCTATATCTGTTACGATAACGAAGCGTATATGAATACCGGCATCCAGAGGAGCGGCCTGACCCCATACGGAGCGGCCACCTCCACCACGCCCCCGCCCTGCTTTGAAAACCGGCCCAAGAAGGACATGCTGCGCATCGTGGCGGCCCATGATATCCCCTATGCCGCCACCGCCTGTATCTCCTATCCGCTGGACTACATGGAGAAGCTGGAAAAGGCGAGCCAGGTGAACGGTCCCACTTACATTCACATCCTGACGCCATGCCCCACGGGCTGGGGCTTCGCCCCTGACGAGACGATTGAAATCGGGCGTATGGTGGTGGAGAGCGGCGTGTGGAAACTTATGGAGTTTGAGAACGGCCAGTTCCGCACCACCTATACGCCGAAACGTCGGCGGCCGGTCTCAGAGTATCTGTTGGCACAGACAAGGTTCCGTCACCTCAGCCCGGAGCAGGTCGCGGGCATCCAGAAAGAAATTGATGTCGCTCGCGACTAGGCCCGGACGATGCTGACACTGGAGGAGAAATCAGATGGAAGCGATGGAAGCTATTTTATCCCGCCGGAGCATTCGGCAGTATACCGGGGAACCGGTACCGGAAGCAGTGATTAAAGAGCTGCTGGAAGCGGCGATGAGCGCACCGTCGGCAAATAATGAACAGCCATGGCAGTTCGTCATCATCAATGACCGCCGCACCCTCGATGAAATTCCCAAGTTCCACCCCTATGCTCACATGCTGAAAGAGGCTTCCTGGGCGATTGCCGTCTGCGGTGACATGAACCTGGAGGCGATGAAAGGGTACTGGGTTCAGGACTGCTCCGCCGCCACGGAGAATATCCTCATCGCTGCCCATGCCAAGGGTCTGGGGGCGGTGTGGCTGGGTGTCTATCCCGGTGAAGACAGGGCCAAGATGTTGCAGAAACTGCTCGGCCTACCCGGGCATGTGATACCTTTGTGCCTGATATCAATCGGTTATCCGGCGGAGAAAAAGCCGCCGGCCAGACGTTACAACGAGTCAAGGGTTCATCACAACCGCTGGTAGTGTTTAACGCGCCACGGCGGCGCCCACAATCGACCGGTTTATCTCCAGCGATGTGGCAATGCTGGCGGCACCGGCGATGGCGCGGGCCAGCCGCTCTATTTTAAATTCTCTGGTATAACCGTAAGCGCCGTGGATTCGTCTCGCTATTTCCACGATTTCAATCGCGGTGGGCACAACGAATAGCTTGGCCGCGGCGGCCTCAGTCATCCAGTTGGGGGCGCTCTGGTCCTGCAGAAAGGCGGCGCGGTAGGTGAGCCAGCGGGCTGCTTCCAGCTTTGCCTGCATCTCGGCGAGCTGCCATCTGATTCCCTGCATGCCTGATATTGGCTTCCCTCTCACCGTTCTTGACTTGGCATAGTTAATCGCCTCATCAAGGGCCGCCTGGGCAATGCCGACGCAGGCAGCGCACTGCTCGATTTTCTCCGTTGATATCCAGTAGAGCAGAGCATCGAACCCCTTGCCCTTCTCCCCCAGTATGCTGGCTCTGGGCACGCGCATGTCCTCGAAATATACGTCAACCGATTCTATCCCCCCACCTCCCATCAGCTCCCAGACCTTGGTGGCGGAGTAACCGGGAATCTTCTTTTCAATCACGAAAGCGGTGCAGGCCCCATCTTCATCTTTGGCATAGAGGATGGCGTAGCCGTCCCGGGCGCCAAAGGTGCTGAAGCGCTTCATGCCGTTGATGACATAGTTATCACCGTCCGGCCTGGCGGTGGTGATGAGCGACTCAGGGTCAGACCCGGTTTCTTCTTCGGTGAACTGGATGCTGGCATAGGCGGTGCCCTCGCAGAGCGGCCTGATGTACTTCCGCTTCAGTTCCTCCGTGCCGAAGTGGGCGATACACTCCGGGATGCTGTTTTGAAAGCCAACCAGCCACCAGGCGCCGGTGCCGGAATAGGCCACCTGCTCACAGGCCAGGGCGCAGCTTAAATTGCCAACGCCGGTGCCTCCATACTGCCGCGGGACGGTCATGCCGAAAAGCCCGATTCTGGCCATCTTTTTGATAAGGTCGTCGGGCAGCTTCCCCTCGCGGTCAAGCGGCACGGCGATGGGCTCAATCTCGCGTTCGGCAAACTCTCTGACCGTTGTCTGGAGCATGAGCTGGTCTTCCGTCAGGTTGAAATCCATGGCTTCACCTCCTCGGTAATCAATCTTTTTTCCGGAACTGGCTCAGCCGTTTTTCGGTATCAGCAATCTTGAAATCGCTCTCGGCTTCAAGTTTCAGACCTTTTGCCAGCCTGTCTCCCTGGCTGCGGTTATAGAGGTATTTGTAGGCAGCGATGGCTTCACGGCTGTTGCCCAGTATCTTCTGTGCCAGTTCTTTTACCGCTGCCTCCAGTTTTTCCCCCGGGACCGCCATGTTGACCAGGCCGATGCGCTCCGCCTCTCTGGCGGTTATCATATCCGCGGTGAAGGACAGTTCCTTTGCTTTCAGCGTGCCCACCATAAATGGCAGGCGCTGGCTCATTCCCCAGCTGGGGCGGATTCCCCAGCGGGTGTGGGTATCCCCGAGCTTGGCTTCTTCTGCGGCCACAATCAAATCACAGGCGAGGACAACCTCCAGCGCTCCGGTGAAGCAGTAGCCGTTGACCATGGCGATGACGACCTTGGGCATGGTCTGTATGGCGTCAATCACCTCTCGGGCGGGGTCGTCTAGCACCGGGCCGACGCGCCCGCCCTCCATTTTGCGGTCGCCCAGCGATTTCAGGTCCACGCCGGCAGAGAAAGCACGCCCTTCACCGGTGAGCACCACCACACCCGCCTCATTATCCTGGCCTGCCTTTTCCAGGGCATCTTTCATTTCGGAAAGAAGTGCCGGGCTGATGGCATTGAGGACCTCGGGCCGGTTGAGGCGTATCCAGACAATGCCATCCTCTTTTTGATAGATGATATATTGATATGGCATATGCAGACCCCCTTCCGCACCAAAATATAACACCAAATACCGAAAGTGAAAAGAGGGGGCAAAGCCCCCCCTCCTGAAATCCGCTTATTTGTCGGCCAGCGTGGCCGGCTAAAGCATCAGGTTGAGCGGGTTTTCAATGAAGCTTTTCACGGTCTGCAGGAACTGCGCGCCGAGTGCGCCATCGAGGACGCGGTGGTCAATGGACAGGGTCAGGTTCATCACGGGCCTGATGACCATCTCGCCGTCGCGCGCCACGACCTTCTCGGCGATTCGGCCCACGGCCAGTATCGCTGCCTCGGGTGGCTGGAGGATGGCGCTGAACTGGTCAATTTCATACATTCCCATGTTGGAGATGGTAAAAGTGCTGCCGGTCATCTCTTCTCTGGAGAGGGTGCGTTCTCTTGCCTCCTGCACCAGTTCGGCGCGGGCCTGGGTGATTTCCGCCAGCGATTTCGTGTTGGCCTCCCTGATGACAGGCACCATCAAACCGCCTTCGACCGATGTTACCAGGCCAACATCAATCCGCCGGAAAAGCCTTACCGAACCGTCAGCATATGAGCAGTTTATGGCCGGGTTCTTCTCCAGTGCCCTGGCGACTATCTTGATAATGAGGTCGGTAAGCGTCAGCCTGATTCCGGTTTTGCTTTCAATCACCGGGAGCAACTGCTGGCGTGTTTTTTGTAATTCCTGAGCGTCAACCTCAACGGTGAGGTAGAAGTGCGGCGTCTGGAAGCTCTCTATCATGCGCCGGGCGATGACCTCACGCATGGTTGACATTGGCACGACTTTTTCCTGGGCCTTGGCTGGCATTTCACCGGGGGCTGGTGCCGCCGCCCTGCCCTCCTCGGCGAACTTTAATACGTCCTCTTTGGTAATTCGGCCGCCCGGTCCGGTTCCGGTTACCAGGCTGAGGTCAACATTATGCTCTCGGGCGATGTTTCTGGCCAGCGGTGAAGCTTTAACTTCTTTCGGTTCCCGGGCTGGTTTGGCTGCTTCCGCCTTGGCTTCTGCCTTTGGTTTCTCCCCTTTCGCCTTGACGATAACCGGTTTTTCAGCTTTAGGAGCTTCCTCACCGGGCTGGAGAATATAGGCGATGGTGGTGCCCACCGGCACCTCATCCCCGGGCTGGAACATTATCTGGCCCAGGATGCCCGATGTCTCGGCTTCAAGCTCGAAGGAGGTCTTTTCGCTCTCAATCTCCAGAATAATCTCCCCCTTTGCCACGCGGTCGCCCTCGTTTTTCAGCCACCGGACGATTTTGCCGCTCGTCATTGCCTCATCAAGCTTGGGGAAGATAACGGCCACAGCCATACTGATACCTCCACGCGTTATAAATCAAAACGTTCTTTAAATTACTAAAAGCCTTTAGCGGGTTTTTCTATTTGCCCATCATCTCCAGGGCCGCCGCCTTGATTTTTTGCGGATTGACCAGGACATAGTCCTCCAGCCTGGGGTTGAAGGGTATCGGTGCATCGCGCGAGGCCACCCGTCTGATGGGGGCATCTAGGTAATCAAATGCCTTCTCGCCGATAATGGCGGCAATCTCCGCGCCGAAGCCGCCGGTGCGGCAGGCCTCATAGACCACCATGGCTTTGCCCGTCTTCTGCACCGAGCTCAGGATGATATCCTCGTCAAGCGGTTTCAATGTCCTTACATCTACCACCTCAATATCTACCCCGTCCTTGGCCAGCTCCTCCGCCGCGCTGAGGGCGAAGTTCACGCAGCGCGAGTAGGTGATGATGCTCAGGTCCTTGCCTTCGCGTTTGATATCGCCCTTGCCCAGAGGAATGGTGTACTCTCTTTCCGGGACCGGGCACGATTCCCCGTACAGCTTTTTATGTTCGATGAAGATGACCGGGTTGTCCTCCCTGATGCTGGTCTTGAGCAGTCCCTTGGCATCATAGGCATTGGAGGGCATGACCACAAAGAGGCCCGGGATATGGGCGTAGACGGCCTCCAGCGACTGGGAATGGTGCGGCCCGGCGGACACCCCGCCACCTCCCTGCGTCCGTATGACCACCGGCACCTTGACCATGCCGCCGGTCATGTAGCGCAGCTTGGCAATCTGGTTGATAATCTGGTCGGCGGCGATGAAAGAGAAGTCAATGTACATGATTTCGGCCACCGGTCTCATGCCCACCAGCGCTGCACCCAGGGCAGCCCCGGCAATGGCGGCCTCGGCCAGGGGTGTATTCCTGATACGCTCGTGACCGAACTCTTCCAGCAGTCCCTGGGTCACTTTATAGGAACCGCCGTACTCGGCGATTTCCTCGCCCATTAAAAAGACCTTGGGGTCACGCTTCATCTCTTCGCGGAGCGCTTCCCGCACGGCTTCTCGAAAGGTTAACTCTCGCATGCTTACCCCCTTTAAATATCAAGCGTAGATATCTTCCAGCGCCTCTTCAGGCGCGGGCTCGGGGCTTTCCTGGGCGAACTTGACCGCCTCGTCCAGCTCCCGCAACACGCTTTTTTCAATCTTATCCAGCTCGGCTTCGGTGGCCATCTTGTTCTGTATCAGTTGCTGGCGCAGTCGTTTGATGGGGTCCTTCTGCTTCCATTCCTCAACTTCCTCTTTGCTCCGGTAGCTGGTGCCGGGGTCACCCATGTGGTGACCGACGGTGCGGTAGGTGTTCCCGACGATGAGAATGGGCCCCTCACCCTTACGGCACTTCTCGATTGCCTCCCGGGCCACCTCGGCCACGGCCACGGCGTCATTGCCGTCCACGCTGATGCCGGGGATGCCGTGGGCCTTGGCACGGTCGGCAATGTCGGACAGGCGGCAGTAGTCCCGGGTGGGAGTGCTCTGCTGGTACTGGTTGTTCTGGCAGACGAAGAGCACGGGCAGGCACCAGGCGGCGGCCAGCCCCATGCCTTCATGGAAGGCACCGGAGTTGGTGGCTCCATCGCCAAAGAAGGCGACCATGATGCTGTCGAGCTTCTGCATCTTGAGACCGGCCCCAACCCCGGCGGCAATGGGAATGCCATCGCCGACAATGCCGGTGGCACCCAGAATATTACGGTCAACATCGGCGATGTGCATCGAGCCGCCTTTGCCCTTGCAGTATCCGGTCTTCTTGGCGAAGAGCTCGGCCATCATCCGGTCAAGCCGGGCCCCCTTGGCGATAATATCGCCGTGACCGCGGTGGGTGGTGATAATGTAGTCATCTTCGCGGAGAAAGGCACAGACTCCGGCGGGAATGGCTTCCTGTCCGATTGAGGGGTGGACAAAGCCGGGCAGGCCCTTGCGGTGCTCGGTTATGGCCCTCTCTTCAAAAAAGCGAATCCTCACCATGGTGGTGTAAATCCCTTTGAGTTTGGCCGCATCTATTTGTGGCATAAATAACCTCCTGGAAGTTGCGGTTAGGGCAAAATTCCAAAGTAAGACTACCATACTGCGATTTATGGGGTCAAGGTTGACCTTGCGGACATTTCACCGGGGGGAGTATAATCCTTGTAACTCATTCCCATTATCCAAACAGCATAAATTAGGAGGTGTGCTGATGAAAATCACTGACCTGCGCGTTTTCCAGACCCAGGGCGCACACGCCAACTGGACCTTCGTCAAGCTCTATACCGATAGCGGCCTTACCGGCGTCGGGGAGGCCAGCTTGGAGCGCTTTAACGACATCGTAGCCAAGGCGGTCGAGTCATTCAAGGACTTCCTCATCGGCAAAGACCCTTTCCAGATTGAATATATCTGGAACGCCATCTACAAGAGCACCTTCTGGCACGGTGGGGTTATCGTGCTTAGCGCGCTGAGCGCGGTGGAGCAGGCGCTGTGGGACATCAAGGGGAAGGCACTCGGCGTGCCCATTTATGAGTTCCTCGGCGGGAAACTGAGGGATAAAGTAAGGGCCTATGCCAATGCCTGGGCATTCCAGAAAATAGTCACCCAGATGACCGCCGAAGATACTCCAGAGTCAATTGCGGAAAATGCCCGGAAAATGGTGGAGCAGGGATTTACCGCCATGAAGTGGGACCCTTTCCGTGAAGGCGGTCAGGTCATTCCCAGGTCGGAGGAGGAGTTCGCCATAGCCTCGGTCAAGGCAGTGCGGGAGGCGGTGGGGCCTTCGGTGGACATACTTGTTGAGTGTCACGGTCGCTTCAACATGCACAGCGCCATCCGCATGGCGCAGAAGCTGGAGCCATTCGACCCCTTCTTCTATGAGGAGCCCATCCCGCCGGATAATATCGATGCTATGGCCGAGGTGCAGCGGTCGATAAACCTGCCCGTGGCCACGGGCGAGCGCCTGTACACCCGCTGGGAATTCCGCGCCCTGCTGGAGAAACAGGCGGCGCGCATCATCCAGCCCGACATCTGCCACTGCGGCGGCTTCCTGGAACTGAAGAAAATCGCCGCCATGGCGGAGGGCTACTACGTGTCCGTCCAGCCCCATAACTCCAATGGCCCCATTTGCGTGCTGGCAACCTTGCAACTCGATGCCTGCATCCCCAATTTCATCTTTCAGGAGTTCTTCTACCCCTATCTTGACCTCTACAATGAGATGCTCACCGAGCCTATCAGATATAAGGATGGCTATCTTGAGATTCCCACCGGCCCCGGACTGGGCACCGACATCCGTGAGGATGTTATCCGCAAAAGGCCACCCAAGAAACAGCCTCAATTAGCCACCTGGATAGGTTCGTACTGGTAGAAACAGGAATAGGAGGGCATGATGTTAATACCAGGGAATTATCGCTGGGACGAGACGACTGAGATTGTTGTCATCGGGTATGGACTATCCGGTGCGGTGGCGACGATTACCGCCCACGACCTTGGTGCCCGCGTTATCCTGCTGGAAAAGCAGCCGGCGGAAACGCACTGCACCTGCAGCAGCATTGCTATGGGAGTGTTCCTATCCCTCTCTAATGTGGCGCGCGCCACCGAGTATATGACGGCCCTGTGCCAGGTGGGCGCTCGCCCGGAGATGCCCTGGACGGATGCCGATTCCGTAAAGGCGTGGGTTAGCTATACTTCCCAGAACAAGGACTGGTTTCAGCGGATGGGAGGCAATATCAAGTTCGTCTCCAGAGTGGCTGAGTTTCCCGAGCTCCCCGGTGCCGACAGTATGGAGCTGTGGAAGTACCAGGGCAACGGCCTGCGCATGATGAAGTTCATGTACGGCCAGGTTGCCTCCCGGAAGATTGATGTGCGCTACCAGACGTCGGCCCTGCGGCTATTGGCGGATAATACGGGCCGGGTAATCGGCGTGAAGGTGGCTGACGGCCGCGGCCGTGCCCCCCGGGAAGCGAATATCAGGGCTACCAAAGCGGTGGTCTTGTGCACCGGCGGCTTTGAGGAGAGCGAGGAGATGAAGCTGCAGTACCTTCGCGTCTACCCGATATACTTCACCGGTGGTACGGGCAATACCGGTGACGGCATCAGGATGGCCCAGGAGGTTGGCGCTGACCTCTGGCATATGAACTGCGTTTCGGCACGACTCTGCGCCAAGTTCCCTGACCTCTCCCTGGCCGTCTTCATCGACTTCAGCGGTGGTGGCTGGAGTCAGCGCACGATTAAGACGGAAAAAGAAAAGGTGCCGGCCGGCTTCATCATCGTTGACCGGTATGGTCGCCGCTACATGACCGAGGAGTTAAAACCGCACGCGGCTTCATATGAGTGCGGCTGGTTTGACTCCCACAAGCTGGAGTACCCGCGGGTGCCGAGCTATCATATTTTTGACCGGCGGAGAATCAAGTTCGGCCCGCTGGCCCAGCTAGCGAGCGGTCCCACCGGCCCGCACCAGCTTTACAAGTGGAGTCGGGACAACCTGACGGAGCTGCAGAAAGGCTGGATTGTGAAGGGCGATACGGTGGCCGAGCTTGCCACCAGACTCAATATGCCCCCAGAAAACCTGACCAATACCATCGATACCTGGAACCGGTGCTGCCGGGCGGGCCATGACCCTGATTTCGGGCGCAACCCGCTGGAACTGGTGTCGCTGGATGAGCCGCCGTTCTATGCCATCAGGCTGTTCCCCGGCGGGTCAAATACGCTGGGTGGTCCGCGGCGAAACAGCCGGGCACAGGTGCTTAACCCCTTCGGTGGGCCGATTCCGGGCCTTTACGCAGCCGGGGAGTGCGGCTCCGTCTTCGGCCTGCTCTACCCGGCGGGCGGCGGCAACCT
>CAZJGR010000033.1:0-18694 GCA_964545815.1 uncultured Dehalococcoidaceae bacterium
AAATGATGGTCTGCCCGGGACTTAATTGCTCAAGCTGACTTAAAGTCTGGTTCAAGGCGATTTCTTTGGCAGACGGCTCCTTTACCTTCAGTTCTTTCTTTTTCCCAAACATCTTTTACCTCCTTAATAATATTGTGGTCGGTTACTAAATGCGCCGAGGCGCCACCATAAATCTCCTTGGCTACCTTCGGTGGTCTGCTAAATAGCCCCCATTAATCATCTCCTTTTTACTATTCTTAACACTCCACAAAAGCACAAAACACAACCGATAATAATACCACCTATACACATTGAACGTAGTTGGTATAATTGTGTTAGTGTATGTTCCAGTGGTACTCCTACTGGGGGATTATAGTATTGATAAAAAGCGAAACCAGTCCCCGCAATTAGTATTCCTATTATTAGTAAAAATATTCCCAACTTCATGTCAAACTTCCTTGCTTTTGTAAGTGAATGATTACTTTCAGTAGTGAACGATAACATACTTTAAGGCGGTTGTCAAGATGCTCTAGCCGGGCTAGGCTGTTTAGGGGCAAGAGATGGAACAAAGTGCTGGCTGAAATCGGGATTATCGTAGAAAAGCGTGATTTGCTGCCTCGATTTCGCCTTCGGTTTTTACCCAATTCTTCTTTGGTGGGCAAGCGTACTGGCTAGACGAAAGTTAGCTGGACAAAACGTCATAATGTTCTCTCATTCTTTTTAATCTTGTAGGATAAGCTATGGAAGGGATTGAACATGGTGATATTGAAAAAGCGCCCTTGTTTATTGCACAAAAAACAACAAATTGCTACAATTGTCCTCGATAGAAGAGGGGCTGAAGGCCGGCCCTACTCCAAGGGCTTTGAAGCCGCGGAAATAATTTTAATAGCTCACGGGTTGAGCCAGTGAAAATCCACGAGTATCAGGCAAAAGAACTCCTCGCCAGTTATGGCGTCCCTGTACCCCGAGGCCGGGTGGTAAAAACGGCCGTTGAAGCCAGAGAGGCTGCCCGGCAGGTCGGTGGGCGGGCTGTCATCAAGGCCCAAATCCACAGCGGTGGCAGGGGTAAAGCCGGGGGCATAAAGGTCGCGGAAACGCCTGAGGAAGCAGCGCACATCGCCAGAGACCTGCTTGGCACACGGCTCACCACTCACCAGACAGGGCCAGAAGGACTGCCGGTAAACGCCTTGCTGGTCGAGGAAGCAATTCAGGCGGCAAAAGAGCTATACCTCGGCATGCTGATAGACACGTCAACTCAGGCCCTGGTGATGATAGCCAGCGACGCCGGAGGCATGGAAATCGAGGATATAGCCGCCAAAAGCCCCCAGAGAATTCTGAAACAATATGTTAATCTGGTCACCGGCCTTTTGCCCTACCAGACACGAACACTGGCCTACCGGATGAACCTGCCCGGTGAAAGCGTCAGGACAGCCACCGAGATTATGACCGGTATGTACCGGTTATTTATGGAGAAGGACTGCTCGCTGGTGGAAATCAACCCCCTGGTCATCACCAAAGATGGAAAGCTACTGGCCCTGGACTGTAAAGTAAACTTTGACGATAATGCCCTGCCCCGACATCAAGACGTTGCCCAATTGCGAGATAGCTCCCAGGAAGACCCATTAGAGGTGAAGGCGGGTGAAATTGGCGTCAACTACGTGAAGATAGGTGGCAGCGTCGGTTGTCTGGTCAATGGTGCTGGCCTGGCCATGGCGACCATGGACATGATAAAGCTGGCAGGAGGTGAACCAGCCAACTTCCTGGATGTGGGTGGAAGCGCCAGTGAAGAACAGGTTGCCAGTGCTCTCAAGATACTTCTGGCTGACCCCAAGGTCAAAGCCGCCTGGGTGAATGTGTTCGGCGGCATCCTGAGATGCGATATCGTAGCCAGAGCCCTGGTAAAGGTGCTCAAAGAAAGGGAAGTAAAGCTCCCATTCGTGGTCAGAATGAATGGCACCAACCTCAGAGAAGCGATGCAAATCCTGGCCGAATCGGGACTAAATATAACTTTTGAGACCGATTTAGTTAAGGCCGCCGAAATGGCCGTGACCATGGCAAAGTGAGACGAGAGTACTGATGATACTGGTCAATAAAAATACGAAGGTGGTGGTGCAGGGCATTACCGGGAGAGAGGCCACTTTTCACACCCGAAGGTGTATTGAGTATGGCACCAAGGTGGTGGCCGGTGTGACGCCCGGAAAAGGAGGCCTCAGGTGGGAGGAAGAGGTGCCCGTTTTCAACAGTGTGGCACAGGCCAGGGAAGAAACCGGGGCTAACGCCAGTTTAATCTTTGTCCCGGCACCTTTCGCCTTCGACGCCATTATCGAGGCTGCGGACGCAGGCATCAGGTTAGTCGTCTGCATCACCGAATACATCCCGGCACTAGATGAACTTAAACTTCAGCATTATCTCCGTAGCACAAGCACTACTCTTATCGGCCCGAATTGCCCGGGCATTATCTCTCCACCGGGGAAATGCAAAATGGGGATTATGCCCGGTTACATCCATAAAGCGGGAAACGTGGGCGTAGTATCGCGCAGCGGGACATTGACCTATGAAGTGGTCGCCCAGCTGACCGAACAGGGCTTGGGGCAGTCCACGTGTGTGGGATTGGGCGGCGACCCCCTGCCCGGCAGCAATTTTGTGGACATATTGAAGCTTTTTCAGCAAGACCCAGAAACAAAGGCAGTGGTGCTCCTGGGTGAAATCGGGGGTACCTATGAGCAGGAGGCTGCAGAATTCATCCGAAAGCGCATGACCAAGCCCGTAATCACTTACATCGCCGGGGCTTCGGCACCACCGGGAAGAAGGATGGGTCATGCTGGAGCCATCATCACTGGCAGCGCCAGCAAAGCCTCGAAGAAGATGGAAGCGCTGGCCGCAGCGGGGGCGACTGCCGTCGATAATTTTGCCCAAATCGGCCTCGTAACCAGAAAGATACTCGGTGGTCAATAAATATCAGCTGCGACCTGTCCCGTTCCGCCAATTTGTCCAATTAGAATCTCTGTTTTTGGTCCTGTTTCAGGTGGTCCCGTAGGCATTACTAGTCGAAGACAAGAGCGCTACGGCCAGGTAACTCCATTTTATCAATCTTCCCGAATACTTCATTAACCTCCTCGATGCGGAAGGTATTAAGGACAGCCGGCTTCACCAAGCCGCGCGCCACAAGCTGCAAAGACTCTCTTATTTCCTGCTTGGTGGCGCATCTGCTGCCCGTGACGTTGATTTCATCACGGATGAGCCGTAATGCATCAAAGCTCAGTGATTTTATATCACGAGGCACACCAACCAGCACGAATGTACCACCACGGGCCAACGCTCTAATGGAAGCATTCACAGTCTGGCTAGTACTGACCATATCTACGGCACAGTCTACCCCGCGACCATCGGTAGCCATCAGCACCTCTTTGGCCATATCCTTATTTCGCACATTGATGACCACATCACAACCATAATGCTTAGCTATTTCCAGTTTATCATCAGAAACATCCACGCCGATGGTGCAGGCGCCAAAGACCTTGGCCATTTGTATGCAGTGGATGCCTACTCCTCCGCCAGCACCCACTACCAGCACTGTGTCATTAGGCTTGGTTTTGGCGCGCTCTTTGAATACATGCCAGTTTGTGGCCACAGCATCAGTGGTTACTCCCGCGTCAGCAAAACTGACTCCTTCCGGTATATGGATACAGTTACGCTCCGGCACCTTAATATACTCCGCAAAACCACCATCAATGGCCGCTCCTACATATCCGGCGAAGTTTTCGCAAAGGGTTTCCCGGCCACCGATGCACCACCGGCAATAACCACAGGTTAAATAGAAGCTGACACAAACCCTGTCACCAGGTTTACAGGTGCTCACCATTGGGCCCACATTTTCTACTATTCCACCGACTTCATGACCTATAATACGAGGCAAGCTACCACCCAGATAGCCTGCCTTGAGGTTTACCAGGGTAAATCCCACACCACAGGCTTTAACTTTTATCAGTACCTCCGTTGGGCCCGCTTCGGGAATGGGTCTCTCCTCTAAGCGGAATGAACCCGCCCATTCATACAGTACCTGTGCCTTCATAGTCTTTTTCATTTCTTGTCTCCGTTAACTCAGGTATCACAGGTATGGTGATGTCAGCGGTAATCTCAAGCCGAACTGTTCCGTCATCTCACGCCTGACCTCTCGGTAGAGTTCTAGATTTGCTTTATTCGGTTGGCCACTGGCCATATCATAACCATCCGGGTACTTTTCACCAATGGGTGGACTGGAAAGCCTGTCCTCATATTTCGCCAGCAGCGCCTTCACCATTTCGTTCGCCTCTTTGCGGCTCATTCCAGCCGCAGCATGGGCCACGCCATTGCCAAAGATATTTTCTAGTGGCCCGGAGTTGTCCACAATTACCCCTCGCGATGGAGGCGCAATCTCAATGGAACCACCGGACACTACTGACGTGATAATCCCGGCGCTATATTCATAATAGCTCATCTTGGTCATTGGCCCGGCGACAGAATACACTGGCGTCACCATCGGCAAGGAACTGTGACGTGCGGTGGCTTGATTGGCCACACTCCGCGCCCAGAGCGTGTCCCGGCGGGAAGTGGTGCCCGCTTCAATAGGCACGGCAAACGGGTGCTGTGCCACACCCCGTATTACCAGCAGGTCCACCGGGTTATACGCCACACTGACGACCGCTACACCCGCCGGCCCACCCGCAAAACCGCCCAGAATCACCCCGTTCTCGGCAAAGGTTAAATTACCGACCGCCAGTCCGTAGGCAACTTTGTTCAGCGCATCCAGGTCAACCTTCAGCTCATGGACCGTGCCTATTTCCAGAAAATCAGTTTTTGGATTGCCGAATCGGTGACCGGCAATATGCTCTTGAGCCCGTATTGCGGAGGCAACTTCATTCACCACCGGCATCCCCGGCCGCCCTGCCCGCCGCAGCGCCTCACGGGTAAGCAGTATCGTCCGGATGGCGCTCTCTAAGCTCAGGGGACTGCCCGCTACCACCGGCTGACCATCGATATTAGTCAAACAGGGGGCCGTAATCCCATCCGAAAGAGGGTCCTCAGCATAGGTCTTCACTACATTGAGCAAAATCCATTCGCGGGACACCGGCCCGGCTCCAGACCCGGAGCACCAGGGCGGAGTTTTATCTTCAGGCAACCGCCTGGGCATTACTCTGGCATCCTTACCCTCGCCAAAAACGCTGCCGCAAGGCCCGGTCTCAAGCGCTCCCTCTATCTCCTCCCCAGTGAACAGAATCCGCCTTTCGGTATCAAGACAGTAAACACCGGTCATGCCGAGAAACTCCATCGCGGCTTCCCACACGCGGTCCGCGACGTCATCATCTGAGGGAACCGGATTCTGCGGGTCATATTTAATGCCATATTTTTCCATAACTTTGCGCAGATTGGGCACAAATATACCCAGGTCAAAGTCACGCTCGGTGCATATTGGGCCAGTAAGCGCCCGCTCCACAACCGTCTCAAAACTTATCATCAGCCAATTGCCCTCCTATCTACTTGGATACTGTCTTCAAAGTGAGAGCCACCGCGCCGGCAATAGTCTCACGGTACACCGTCCTGCTGCGGGTATGTTAAAGCCCCACTCGCTGGCTGTCAAGTGGACGGGGCAAATTGACAACCTAGCTTTTCCGTCGTAACATAAGTCCGGGAATCGGCAAATTCAGAAATTCATCGAACGTTTATCAGGTATGGTGCTGAAAATATGGTGGAGAAAGGAAGATAAAAATGGCAGACCGTTTGCAAAGGGCCCAAAAATTAGCCGGCAAAGTCTTTGGCACAGTACACGGCCCCCTTAAGCCCAAGGTGATTTGTGACCATGGCGAGGGCATCTACCTCTATGACCAGAATGGCAAGAAGTATATGGACTTCAGCGGTGGGCCTCATGTCGTCTCCATCGGGCATGCCAACCCGAAGGTAAGAGAGGCCATGATGAAACAGATGGCAAAGGTGTCCTTTTTCTTTCGCGGTTTCTGGCTGAATGAACCAATGCTGTTACTGGCCGACCGCATTACCAAAGTGTCCCCGCCAAACTTAAAACTGTGCCAGTTCTGCAATAGTGGCTCTGAGGCCAATGAAACCGCAATCAAAGTTGCGCACCAGTACCATGTGGAGAGAGGAAAGCCGGAGAAGTACATGGTGATAAGCCGGTGGCAGAGTTACCACGGTATGACCCTGGGCGCACTATCCATTTCAGGCCACACGGTACGCCGCCTCAAGTTCGAGCCACTTCTGCACCAATGGCCCAAGATAGCGGCACCATTATGTTACCGGTGTGCCTATGACCTCACCTATCCGGGCTGTCGGATTAAGTGCGCCCGGGCTCTGGAAGAAATCATCAACCAGGTTGGCCCCCAGTATGTTTCCGCTTTTATCGCCGAGTCCATAGGCGGCGCTGGTACCGCTTGCATGGTGCCGGTGCCGGAGTACTATCCCATTATTCGCGACATATGTGATAAATATGAAGTGCTCTTTATTGATGATGAGGTTATCTGCGGCTTTGGCCGGACCGGCAAGTGGTTCGGCATTGACCACTGGGGAGTCAGCCCCGATATTATGACCTCAGCCAAGGGCATGACCGGCGGCTATACGCCAATGGCGGTGGTGGTTATTGACGAGAAAATCGGGAAGGTCTTTACCGAGAAAGGGGCTAGTTTCACTCATGGTTTCACCATGGAGGGCAATCCGGTCTCGGCGGTGGCCTGCCTGACCGTGCTTGATATCATTGAAAAGGAAGGGCTGGTGGAGCGCAGTGCCAAGCTCGGCGAGCACTTCTTTAAGAAAGGCCGGGAAAAACTGGCCCATCACCCGTCGGTTGGTGACATTCGCGGTAAAGGCCTGCTCATGGGCATTGAGCTGGTCAAGAACAAAAAGACGAAGGAACCCTTTGCCCCAGCACTCCGGGCGGCTAACCGTCTCCAGCAGGTCGCCATGGAACACGGTGTCATGGGCTATCCTACCACCGGGGTGGACAATGGAGCGAGGGGAGATACTTTCTTAATCTCACCGCCCTTTATCATCACCGAAGCCGAGATAGATACCGGCTTTGACCTGCTGGAGGAAGCGATTGCCGACTTTGAAAAAGAGTTCCAGCCCGAGGCTTAGGGCGGGCATTTCACCTAAAGCTAGAGGACATCCGGGGTACACTGGTTGGGTGAAACGCCCTATCAGGTCAGGTTCACGGATTTGTTCCGGTCCGCTTACGGCTTGGCCGCAATAATAATGTCAATATCATGCCGATAGTGCTCATAATGCCACAGATTAAGAAAGCCATCTGATATCTGCCAGTAGCATCAAATATGTACCCGGCCAAAACCGAACCGATAGCACTTCCGCCTTCGCCGAAAATATTGATAACCCCCAAGATGGCCCCGTGCGAGCTCAAACTGAATAGCTCAGCTACGGTTGGTGATATCACCGCCGATATCCCGCCGTAGCCAAAACCAAATATCACCATACACAGGTAAAGCAGCCACAATTTTCGGGCTGATAACAGCCAGAATAAGGCAACTGACAGCAAAGCAAAGCCAAGGCTCAGGGACAGCTTATTGCCTATCCGGTCACAGGCACTGCCCATGATAACCCGGCCCAAGGTGCCAGCTCCCCCGATTACCGCCAGAATGATAGCCGCACTGGCGGAAGAGACCCCCAGACCGACGGCATGAGGAACAATATGTACCAGGATGGCACCCAGACCCAGGGTAAAGCAGAACATGGCCACACACAACATCCAGAATGGCTGTGTTTTAATTGCTTCCGGGAGGGATAATCCAGGCACATTAGCATTACCTGTTTTCGGCTGTTCATCCTCACCGTAGGCCGATTGCCCAATCTGACGCGGGTCACGCCTGAGAAATTGCGCCGCCAGAATAATCGATACCAGAGCAACGCCGCCCACAACCATATAGGAAGTACGCCAGTCATAGGTGGCGATAAGCCAATAAGCCACCGGTGGCATAATCAGCGTGCCCACGCTTAATCCGGAAGAAGCAATGCCGGTCATCAGCCCTCTTCTCCTGACAAACCACCTGGCCACCGTAGAGACCAGCGGGACAAAGGCTGTGCTCATGCCTATGCCTATTATCACGCCATAGAATAGGTATAATTGCCAGAGGCTGCTGACCTGTGACATTAATAAATAGCCCAGCCCCAGGAAGAAACCGCATCCCGTCACGACCACTCTTGGCCCAAACCTATCCGTCAGCCTTCCCGCCACCGTCCCGAAAAGGCTCAGCATCAGAAGAGACAAAGAGAAAGCACCTGAGGTCATAGCCCGTGTCCACCCAAACTCCTCCAGCAATGGCTGGAAGAAGACGCCAAAGCTATAAGATGTCCCCCACATCATCACCATAACCACGAAAGCCAGCGCGACGATGAAATAGCCGTAGAAAAAACCTGGCTTTTTACTTTCTGTTGAAGTCAAGTTTACACGATTTCCCGAATTTTCTCGTAGTCTTCCTGTGCTTTTAAGATATAGTCCAGGTCCTCACCTAAGGTGATGAACTGAAATCCCTGAGCGGCGTATTTTTTGACATTTTCCACACTGCCGCCCCATATGCCCGCGGGCACCCCATGTCTCTTACCAGGCTTGAGAACTCTATTGATTGTTTCCGCCACTTCAGGATGTATTTGGGGTAATTCGGTGATGTATCCCATCGACGCCGATAGGTCCCACGGACCAATAAAGAAGGCATCTATGCCATCTACCGATAATATCTCGTTGAGGTTATTTACGGCATCTATATGCTCTATCTGAGGAATCAGCATAATCTCTTCGTCCGCCCTTTTGAGGTAGTCTTTAATGTCTAAAAAGTACGTCGATGCCCGTCTGGGAGATACTCCTCTCACTCCCTTGGTAGGATATTTACACGCAGACACCGCCCTGATGGCCTCATCCTTGTTATTGACCAGCGGAATGACCAGTCCGTAAGCCCCGATGTCCAAGGCGCCTTTGATTAAAACCGGGTCATTGCAGGCCACTCGAATCATGGGCACAGTTTCAGTACCACTCATAGCCATAATTGATGTCTGAACTTTGTCTATGGTCAGCGGCCCGTGTTCCATGTCAAACACTATCCAGTCGAACCCGATGTTAGCTAAGGCCTCGGCAACATCAGGACTACCGATACTTGACCAGAGCCCCACCGACACTTTACCGGCGGCCAACTTTTCCTTCACTTTATTTTTCTTCATTCTTATTCCTCCACCGATGATTATTAAAGCAGGCTAATTAGATAAAACTTTACTCACATCTGGAGCCCTTGTCAACACCGACTAACTATAAGGCAAAAGATAGCCACACTCAAATGCAAACGGAACCCGGGCTTCGGTAGTGTATCAATTTGAACTTAATAATTAGAGGATATTTACGACTCAATTGTGAGCATAAGTTCCGGTGTTATTAGGTCAACCTTTATGTTTTCGGTTGTCTCAATCTCAAATTTCCTTTTTCTAGCACCATCGTCGAAGCCAATCTGTGAAACCACAATAAGTCGTTGTAATATTCGTTTACCCATACTTCAAATGCCCGCCCATAGTCCCGGTAAAAAGGGCGACAACGAGGTAATGCGGGTGGATGTAGAATCTGATTAGCCTATTTCAGCCGCTTTTGCAATATCAATTTGTCGTCGCCGGGAGCGTAGAAATCCGGGATGCGAGCAATGATTTCGTAGCCGTGGTTACAGTGGAAGCGCCTGGTCTTCTCGTATGCCGGCGTGGATGACGTCTCAATAATGGCTAGCCTTCCCCCGGCCTTCCTGATTTCCTTCTCGGCGGATTCCGTGAGGGCACCGCCAATGCCCTGCCTCTGCTTTTCCCGGGCCACTGCCTGCCAGTAGAGGTCCCAGGTTCCTTCCGTCAGCGGGGTAGCTCCGTAGCAGATGTAGCCAGCGATGGCTGAGTCAGCCTCAGCGACAAGGATATAGTAGCCTGAACCCTGAGGGTCGTGCAGATAAGCATCAATTATCTCTTCCGCCACCACCACTTCAGAAGGCTTGAATTCAGGCGTATGATGCAATATCCTCATCACGCCGGGCTTGTCTTCACGGGACATGCGGCGAATCCTGAGTTCCATTGCGGCTTCCTTTCCGGAGCCATTTCGATTATTCTCTGAATAAACCGCTCATAGTTCATCCCGGCGGCTTCCGCCTGGCGCACTGCACCGGAGAGCATAGGTGAGATGTCAGGGTTGGGATTCACCTCAAGGACGTATATCTTCCCTTCCTGGTCCATACGCATGTCAACTCTGACATAGCTCTGGCAGCCCAGCAGCCGAAAAACAGCGATGGCTATCTCCGCAATCTGCGCCTGCTTTTCGTCACTGATATGGGCCGGACAAACAGCGCTGGTACCCTGGAAATACAGGCTATCGGGCTCCCATTTGGCAGCAAAGGTGAGGATTTTAGGCATTCCCGGAGGCAGCGAATACGTTATCTCAGACACCGGCAAGGAGGTACATTCAGAGTTACCCAGTACCGTAGCATCAAACTCTCGGCCATCGATAAACTCTTCGACCAGGGCGCTGCCGCCGTAACCACGGCTGATAAAATCTACCTGCCTTTGCAGAGCGGCGAAATCACGAACCAGACTTTCCGGTGACAGCCCATGGCTCGCATCTTCGGCGCGAGGCTTTACGATGCACGGATAGGTTAGCCTGAAAGTAGGCAATGTCTGAAGATTAAGCAGCTGAAAGTCAGGAGTCCGAATACCGGCGGCTTCCAGAATCACCTTGACCTTTACCTTATCCAGGGCTAGCTTGAGCACTGGCGCTGGACAGCCAGTATAGGGTATGTTGAGCTCCTCTAATACCTCCGGCACCAGGGCTTCCGTTTTAGGGTGGCCACAAAAGCCCTCGAAAAGGTTGAAAACCAGGTCCACATCCAGGTCTTTAAGTTTCCTTCTCGCCCGCGCCCTCGGAGGCACCAGAGGAACCCGAGTCACGTCATAACCAAGCGCCGTCAGGGCCTGGTGCACCGCTTCTACCGCTTCAAGGACACCTAAAATCGCCTTTTGCTCACCGGCGATATCATAGCGTGAAGGATATGGCTCATTATAGACGATGGCTATGCGCGCACGCACTGTTTGTACCTCTTAAGAGCTGCGTTAAGCACGTTAGCAATGAGTCCTTGATGAGTCCATCCTACCTTTTTCGCCATGATAACCAGGTCGCTATAAGAACCGAGCCCGGGCAAAGGGTTTATTTCCAGAAAGTACGGTACTCCACCAGAGCCAATCCTGAAGTCCACCCGGGCGAAGTCGCGGCACCCCAGAGCCTCGAAAGCGTTGAGACCGGAGACCTCTATATCCTGCAATACCCTCTCTTCAAGGCAGGCGGGGCACTCGTACTCAACCATTTCCAGGTAATTACGTTTCACCTCAAGTGAGTAGACAAAGTTGCCATCTCTGCTCTTGGGCAGTATGCGCATCATGCCTAATACTTTGGGAGGGGAGTTGCCGATGATTCCCACGGTAACCTCGTCACCCGCGATGAACTCCTCCAGCATCACCGGCTGCTGGTAATGCTGCAGTATCCCCTCTACAACCTCAGCCGCCTGTCTCGGGTTGTCCACCACGGAACTGAGACGAATCCCCTTGCTTGAGCCTTCGCAGGCTGGTTTAACAATGGCCGGGAAGGGAAAATCGCCATCGGCTATCTGACCAAGGCCCTGTTCCTCAGTGATTACGCACCACCTCGGGGTATGTACCCCGGCTGAGGCGACCAGCTTTTTGGTTAACGGCTTGTCCAGACATATGGCCAGGCACTGGGGGTCGGAACCGGAATAAGGGATGTCCAGCATCTCTAGAATTGAAGGTACCTGTGCCTCCCGGCTGCGATGGTTGCCCCGCCCCTCAGCGATGTTGAAGACAAAGTCCACCTCCTGGTGCAGAATGTTGTGGAGAAACTCCCGGCCGCCTCCGAGCATGACTGTGGAATGCCCTTCCGCCTCAAGAGCCGCGGCGATAAACTCCACGGTTTCCGCAGAGTCATATTCCTCAAGAGCATCATCGCCACCAGCTGGCCCAACTGGCATCGTTTCCTTAAGATCGTACGATAACCCTATCCGCATCTCGGGCTCCTTCCAACTCGAATTTAGACCCGTTACCATCAGGACCGCCGCCGGCACCACCAATTTGACTTAGCACCTGGGCCGGTGCTTCGCGGCGTTCTTGTTTCCCGGGGTTACGGTAGTGGATTATCTGGCCTTGATAATTCCTCAGCACCAGCTCATTTTCAGTCTGTGCCAGGACGTAGTTTGGCTGGAGAGGCACCTTGCCACCACCCTGGGGAAGGTCGATAACGAAGGTGGGGACCGCCAGTCCTGAAGTATACCCGCGCATCCCCTCAATTATCTTTATGCCGACCTCCACAGGTGTGCGCAGATGCTCGGTGCCCTGCACCTCGTCACATTGAAAGAGGTAGTAAGGGCGTACCTTTATCCTGAGAAGCCTCTGGCATAGCTGCGTCTGCGCCTCAACGGTGTCGTTTACACCACGCAGCAGGACAGACTGGTTGTTTACCGGCACGCCACTCCGCACCAGGCGGTCACACGCCTCGGCAGCTTCCGGGGTTATCTCTCGAACATGGTTGAAGTGGGTGTTAAGCCAGATCGGGCCATATCGGGATAGCATAGCACATAAGCCTTCATCTATACGCCAGGGCAGCACCACAGGACATCTGGTACCAATGCGGATTATCTCTACATGCCCTATTTCTCTTATCCGAGAGATGATGTCCTCTAAGCGGCGGTTGGAGAGTGTCAGAGGGTCACCACCGGAGATAATAATATCCCTGATTTCCTTATGACGGCGTATATATTCCAACATGGATTCAACTTCAGCCGGAGTGCGCACCCAGCCACCATTTCGCCACTCTCTTTTCCGAGTGCAGTGCCGACAGAGCATGGGGCAGATGTCGGTAAGCACCATAAGCGCCCGGTCAGGGTAGCGGTGAACCAGCCCGGGCACCACCGAGTTTCTTTTCTCCTCCAGCGGGTCTTCCACGCCCATCGAGCCCATGGTCATTTCCAGAACCGAAGGTATCGCCTGCTTTCTTATCGGGTCGTCCGGGTCACTCAGGTTGACCAGTGATAGGTAAAAAGGGGTTACCGAGAGGGGATAGCGCATGGTGACTAATCTGAGCTGCGACTGTTCTTCAGCGGATAGGGGGACAATTTGAGTTAATTGCTCGATGCTGGTAATTCTATTGCGGAATTGCCATTTCCAATCGTTCCAAACTGTATCAGGGATATGTCCGAAAAACCGGTATCTAATGTTATACGTTTTACCTGGCGGTTCTTCCTCCGAGTTACCGGAGGTGTCAGTACCGGGGGGTTCCTCCTCTGCCTCACCACTGCCGAAGTTTTCCGGGTAACACTTTTCCAACCTTAGCTGGAACTCGCGTTTCAGTTTTACCATAGCTGTTTTCACTTTACTTTTCTCCTATAATTACCACTTAATTTTGAAACCGCAGAGCGATTGTTTTCTCGTTGCTTATTTCTATCTTAATTCGTTCTGTCCCCCTTACTATCATTTAATCCGGACACATAAATATGGAATTGTTTGTCCTCACCTATATTTCATGTTATAATAGTTCTAAAATACATATCCTAACTAAATATTAACATATTTGTATGAGTTGTCAATATGTTGATTGAGTTTTTTTCTTATACCATAACCAAGTATTTTAGCAGGGGGGGTGTGAGGCCACTCTGAAGGAGGTGCAATTGTGCCGGGATGGAAGTTGGTTACCAATCATGCCCTGATTCTTTGCCTGATTGCCCAGCAATCGCGGATTACCGCACGGGACATTTCCTCGACGATAGGCATCACGGAGAAGGCAACACGGAGAATAATCACTGAGCTTGAAGGCGATGGCTATGTTAGCAAGAAAAGGGAAGGCAGACGTCTGAGGTACCGGATTGATCCCGACCTGCCCCTCCGGATTGAGACGCAGCAGAACAAAGCCGTCGGTGACCTTCTGGAGGTCCTGGGCTGGAAGAGGCGGCGCAAGAAAGAGGTGGCCTTATAGCCTGAAGCAAAAAGATAGTGGCCGACACCGGAACCGAATGATATTCGCTGATGACCCTGGGCAGCACTTGATGAACATGGTAGCCCAGGGATAAATTTAAGTTTAATTAAGCACATTGATATGAATCTCTTAGCACTTCTAAAGCCCAGGCCGCTGGCCCCCAAGTAGTAGAGAAAGTTAAAAAAGCACTACGTAGCGCAAAGCACGATGGATTAGAGAAGCGGCACCAGTGAGAATAAGCGAACCTTCTTCCTCTTGATTTTCAGGTGGTTTAATGTAGTACAATTGGAACTGAATGGTGCTCAGCATTGGGGAGTTGACCAACGACCTATGGATATTCTCGAGAACGAACTATACCTCTTGAGCACGGTGGTGCCGGTTACTTCCCTTAGTCCCCATTCGTCTCCGCTGCCGGAATACCAAGCAGCCTTTGCGGACAGGGAAGCACCCTTCCTGGAATACTACTCCTTTGCCGGAAAACAGGTAAGGAAAAGAGCCCTGACCCGGGGGGAGTTCTGGGACCTGGCCAGTTCCGGAGCGGCCTATCTTGCCGATAACGGCGTCAACAAAGGCGACCGTATATTACACTGTTTTTCCTGTAACAGCCTGTACGATGCCCTATTCAGGCTGGCATCAGTCCTGGCGGGATGCGCTCCGGTGACCGTAAACTGGCAGGCAGATACTAATGAACACATCGTTACCAAGGCCAGGATAACCGGTGCCAAATTCATAATCTTTGATGAAGGGTTTGCCAGCCGAATAGAAGAGATAAGGGCCAAGTCCCGTATCAAGTCTATCCTAGAAGCTGAGAAACTTGAAGCATATAAAGGCACTAATACTGGGAAATACCCCGAGCTGCACTACGACGACGAAAGAATAGTCATCTTCACTTCCGGCACTACCGGGGAGCCCAAGGGAGTTAGCCTCTCATACGCGAACTACCTGGCCAATAAACTCACTTTTGAGCATTATTTTGGCGTATCGGAAACGACGCGCCTGGACTTTTTGCTGGTTAATCCCCTGCACCACACTAACTCGACTGCTTTCCTGGACTGGGGGATGCGGCGCCGTGGCACCATCATACACCTCTTACCACGCTACGCCACGCTTTACTGGAAGATACTGGCCGATGTGGCGCGGCGCAAGCGTGACCGGCTCATTGCGCCCATGGTTTCCCGGCACATTGATTTCCTGGAAGAACTCCATGCCCGCTCGGAACTGCCGGTGGCCGTGGACAAAATAAAAGACGCCCTCAGCAAAACCGATATAATGATAGGTTCGGCTCCGGTCGGCCCAACCACAATCAACCGCGTGCTTAAATTCAGCCACCATTTGCCGGTGGTTCGCTTCGGCTCAACCGAAACCTGCCTTCAGGTGATGGCAACACCAAGGACATTAGCCCAGAATGAACTCATAAAAGCGTTTGAAGCCGGCTGGTCACATTGCTACCATGGCGAAAGAACGGTCGGCTACTACATTGGCCGGGACCATTCTCCTTTCACGCGGGTCAAAGCCGTCAAATCTATCGACCCCAAGAATAAAGACTACTTTCGTACCTGCGCTACCGGTGAACCTGGTTACCTGGTGACACAAGGCCCCAATATTATGCGTCATTACGTGGGCCATACTAAAGCTGCCGAGTCGGTCTTTCAGGAAGGATGGTACACCGGCCTGCGGGACATCGTCTTCACCCTGAAAAATGAAACGGACGGTCAGCTTGACTATTACTGGATGACCAGGGACTCGGCACTTCTTATTCGCGGTGGGGCTAATTATTCCTGCGACCAGATTGCGGCCGAGCTAACCAAGATGCTGGTTGAAGACTTCAGCCTGAAAGCGGAGCAGTTCAAGCTGGCGGTCATCGGCCTGCGCGTGGAAAGCGAACACGAAGACAGTTGCTGTGTTACCATTGAGCTTGTCCCGGAGGCGGCGGCGAAACAGACACAGCTAGAGGCTGATTTTCTAAACAAGGCTCGCCAGAGAGCCCCCAAAGGCTTCCGGCCCGATTACGTCCGATTTGCCCAGATTCCGACCAACTTTAAGGGCCTGGTGCTCGCTCCTGAGCTAAAGCTGGATTACCGGAAATCACTGGAGGCAAAGGGGCTGACAGTATATACATGAGCTATCCGGGTCCCGCAAACCTGCTTTTCGTACTCAAGTTTCCCAAACTGTTCTGATAAGTATATCTGCTTAATTCCGCCACGGGAACAACTAAGCATTATTGCCCAGCAATTATAAGCATTACTGCGGAAGTTAAATTGGTCCATAAAAGGGTAAGATAAGAGTAGAAATAAAGGAGGAGAACCTGACTATGGAATGGTATATTATTCTGGCCATAGTGCTGGCGATACCGGTGGTTCTGTTGCCGGTCCTATTTGTCTGGTATCTCAACGCGAGCGGCATATACACAGTCATCCGGGAAACGATGAAGCGAAGAGCGGCTCGTAGAAGAAGAGAGAGAGAAACCAGACTGGCAAGAGAAGCAGTGCTCAAGTAACCAGATTTTTCGGGCAAACATGACTTCGATTGACTGGATAACGGCATCTGTGGCAATATTTCATAAGGTGTTTTAGTCCAAGGAGGATGAATTTGGTCAGTAACCTGAAGACTGACTCGTTTACTGATGAAATCAGCGAGATTCCCGGCGGCGAAGGAATCCGGGATTGTATTCAATGCGGCACCTGCACCGCTTCTTGCCCCAATGCCGACAAGATGGACCACACTCCGTCAGAACTCATCGCCATGGCGCGTGCCGGTATGAAAAAAGAGGTCCTGTCCAGCAACGCCATGTGGTACTGCCTTTCCTGTTATCTCTGCACCGTGCGCTGCCCACGCGGCATCAAGCAGACCGACCTCATGCATGCCCTGGAGTGCCTCTCCGTGCGGGAAGGATTGAGCCACGGTCGTACCCTGACACCGGCCATGTACCGCAGCTTTAACGATTTTGTCTACAGTCTGGGAAGCCTGCCCGAGATGGGCTTCATTACCTGGTTCTACATGCTGACCAACCCGCTGCGCGCCATCCGCATGCTGCCGGTGGCCATACGCCTGTTCCGACATGGGCGCCTTAACGTGAAAGCGCGAAGGCTGACACCACAGGGGACTGACCAGCTGCGGGCCATCCTTGATAAGGCTGAGTCTCTGGGAGGTGTCAGGTGAAACAGTATGCTTATTTCCCGGGCTGTTCCGCCTCTGAGGGAGGGGCCAGAGCCTACGGTCGTTCGGCGCTGGCGGTAAGCAAAGTCCTGGGTATTGAACTGGTAGAGATAGAGGACTGGAACTGCTGCGGCTCGACGCCTTACAGTTCGGTTGAGGAACTGGCTTCCTTCTGCCTTTCCGCCCGCAATCTGGCGCTGGCCGAACGGAAAGGGCTCGATATTGTAACCCCGTGCAGCTCATGCTATGTGATTCTGAGCCGTACCAACGCCTACCTCAAGCAGTACCCTCATCTCAGGGCTCAGGTGGCTGAGGCCCTGGCCGCGGGCGGGCTGGAATATCACGGGACAGTCCGGGCACGACATCTGCTTGATGTCTTGGTGAACGATATTGGCTATGATGCCATCGCCGCCGCGGTCAAAAAAAGTCTGGAAGGCCTGAAAGTGGCACCCTACTACGGCTGCCAGCTCGTCCGTCCGAGGTTCGGCTTTGACCACCCGGAAACCCCCCAGACCATGGACCGGCTGATTAAGAGCCTCGGCGGAGAACCAGTCGACTTTCCCATGAAGGCACGCTGCTGCGGCGGCTCACTGATTATTTCTGAAGAAGACCTGGCCCTGGGGCTGATAGGCAAAATTCTCAGCTCCGCGCACAGCAAGGGCGCCGAATGTCTCATTACACCCTGCCCGCTCTGTCAGACGAACCTTGACGCCTACCAGAGTCAGTTAAATAAAAAGTTGCACGTAAGTTTCAACCTCCCGATACTCTTCTTTACCCAGCTTATGGGGGTGGCTTTTGGACTTAATGAGGAGGAGCTCGGTCTGAAATCCTGTATCGTCCCGGTGGAAAAAGCGCTGGCCAAGTATCTCTGAGGAGCCAAAGATGGAAAGAAAGATTGGTGTTTACATCTGTCACTGCGGGACCAATATTGCGGGCACCGTTGATGTGGCACAGGTAACCGAGTTTGCCCGAAGTCTGCCTTCCGTGGTGGTGGCCCGCGATTACAAGTTCATGTGCTCTGACCCCGGCCAGGAATTGATTAAAAATGACATCCGGGAGTACGGCCTGAACCGCATCGTGGTGGCCTCCTGCTCGCCACGACTGCACGAGCCGACCTTCCGGCGCATGCTGGCCAGTGCTGACCTCAACCCCTACTTCCTGGAGATGGCCAACATCCGTGAGCAGTGCGCGTGGGTCATCGAGGACAAGGAAGCGGCTACCGCAAAGGCGAAGGCAATGGTGAGCGCCGCGGTGCGGCGCGTTTTCTTCCATGACGCTCTGGAGAAGAAAGAAGTTCCTATGAACCCCTGCACGCTGGTGGTCGGTGCTGGCATCGCCGGGATACAGGCGGCACTGGAGATAGCCGATTCCGGAAACCGGGTCTACCTTGTGGAGCGGGAGCCATCCATCGGCGGCAATATGGCCCGTCTGGACAAGACCTTCCCCACGCTTGACTGTTCGGCCTGAATACTCACCCCGAAGATGGCCTCGGTGAGGTCACACGAAAACATCGAG
>CAZJGR010000034.1:0-18581 GCA_964545815.1 uncultured Dehalococcoidaceae bacterium
CCTTCAAGCCGATGCGTTTCCGCTCGGTCGATACCCTGCTCGCTCAGGCAGAGGAAGGCCTCCACCACCGCAAGCGCCTGGGTCTGGTGGGCCCGGCGGTTTCCGATTATCCCCACCTTGAGGAACTGTTGGTCGGCCTGCGCCATATGGGAGCTCAATTCTCCTTGAGCTCAATGCGCGCCAGCCGTCTCCCGGAGCGCGTACTTGCTGAAATCGTCGGCGGAGGCGCGCGGACGATAACCCTTGCTCCCGAAGCTGGCTCGGAACGTCTGCGCCAGGTGCTCGATAAAGGTATCAGCGAGGATGATATTATAAGTGCCGTTGGCAAGCTGGCCCAGTATGGCATCAAGCAGCTCAAACTCTACTTCATGGTCGGCCTGCCCACGGAGACCGATGAGGACATAGCCGAAATTGCCAGGCTCACCCTCCGATGCAAGAGCCTGCTTGACCGGCAGGCCAAAGGTGCCCGCCTCTCATTAAACATCGCCCCGTTTGTCCCCAAGGCCGGCACACCTTTTCAGCGCCGGCCCATGGCGCCGCTGGAAACGCTGAAACAGAGGATTTCCCGATTGAAAAGCAGCCTGTCACCGAAAGGCGTCCAGCTTAAAGGTGAAAGCCCGGCGTGGAGTCAGGTTCAGGCGGTGCTTGCCCGCGGCGATACCAATGTCGCGCGGGTCTTAAATGATATTGAGGAGAGTTCGCTGGCGGGCTGGCGAAGGGCGGCGGCCAGATGCCAGCTTGATATTGATTACTATGCTCACCAGAAATGGCCGGAAAGCCAGAAACTACCCTGGGCAATAATCGATACCGGGGCTAAAAAAGACCATCTCGATGCCGAACTCAACAGGACAACGGAATAGAAGGTGTGGGCAAAGGTCAGTTCCCAGCTATGACTGCTGCACCCACCGAACCGCGTTCTGAAAAATCGGAAAGCCGTCCCCGTACCGTTTGGCGCCCAGCCGTGTCCACTGGGGGTGCTGGGTGCCCCTGATATGACGCTCGGGGTGGGGCATCAGGGCAAAGATGCGCCCAGACGCGTCACAGATGCCGGCGATATTGTCCACAGAGCCGTTAGGGTTGTGAGGATAGCCAGCACTGGCATTGCCCTGCCCATCAGTGTAACGCACGACAACGTTTATCTGCGGTAAAATCTCCGGTTCGGCCACAAATTTACCCTCGCCGTGTGCCACCGGAATGTACAGGCTCTCCATTCCCTCTGCGAAAACGCAGGGGCTTTTTTTATTTACCGCCAGGTGCACCCAGCGGCACTCGAATTTGCCTGAGTCATTAGTCGCCAGCGTTACCTGTGGCTGGCCGCCATTGCGTGGCTCAGGCAGAAAACCGGCTTTGACCAGCACCTGAAAACCGTTGCAGATGCCCAGAATGAGCCCACCAGCCTCAAAAAAGCGCCTGATGTCCTCTCCCAGCTTGAGCTGCAACTCATTGGCCAGCACCTTGCCGGCAGCGATATCATCGCCGTAGGTGAAGCCGCCGGGAATGACCAAAATATTGTAGTCGGCAAGTCGTCGTTCGCGGCGAATCAGCCGGTTGACGTGAACCAGGTCCACCTCTGAACCCGCCTGTTCAAAGGCAAAGACAGTCTCAACATCGCAGTTGGTACCCGGTGCCCGCAGCACGATTGTCCTAACCATGCGTCACCACCTCAGTGGCTTCTGCCAGGCCTCCTTTAATTCATTTATGGAGATGGAGACAATGCTATTGCCCTTCCGGCCATAAACCTCAAGCCTCGGCTTGTCGCTGACCTGGCCAATCAGGGCCAAGGGTATGCCGACCATGGCTTTCTCAAATGCGTCTTTTTTATCCGCAGAAACCTCGACGATGAACCGGCTGTTCGACTCCGAAAAGAGGATGAAGTCGTCGCGGCCAATCGGCTCGCCGAGAGGCACCTCCTTCAGATTTATACTCGCACCCAGTCCTCCGGCAAAGGCCATCTCGGCCACCGCCACGCCAATTCCCCCCTCGCTGCAGTCGTGGCAAGCTCTGACCAGCCCCTTTCCGGTGGCAGTGCTCAGGCTTTCCATCGAACGTTTGCTTTTCGGCGGGTCAACCTTTGGTACGCTGTTGCCGATGAAACCTTTAGTCTTCAGATATGCCGAGCCGCCAAGCTCACAGCGGGTGCTGCCCACGATATAGATGAGGTCGCCGGCCTGTTTGAAGTCCATGGATATGGCCCGTCTCACGTCATCCATGATGCCAATGGCGGAAACGAGCAGCGTGTGCGGGATGGAGATGGTCTTCCCTTCATACTCGAACTCATTATTCAGGCTATCCTTGCCGGAGATGAAGGGTGTCTCATAGACGATGGACATGTCATAGCAGGCCTGCGCGGTGCGGATGAGAGCCCCCAGCATCTCAGGCCGACTGGCACTGCCCCAGCAGAAGTTGTCCAGCAGCGCCACCCGGTTAAGGTCGCCGCCCACAGCAATGATTTGGCGCACGGCTTCGTCAATCGCCGAGGCTGCCATCCAGTACGGGTCGATATCGGCATAACCGGGATTGATGCCGTTGGCGATGATGACACCTTTTGGTGAGCCCAGTATCGGCTGGATGATAGCGGCATCACCGGGCCCGTCGTTGTTCTCGCCCACCAGCGGCTTGAGGACGCTGCCTCCCTGCACCTCGTGGTCATACTGGCGGATGACCCACTCCTTGCTGCATACATTCCACGAACTTAAAATCGCCAGCAAGGACTTATTGAGGTCAGAAGGTTCCGTAAAATCAGGCTCGGGGTGGCGGGGTGGTTCCCAGACTGCTTCCCTTTGCAACTGCGGGATACCGCCATGTAAAAATTCCATTTCCAGGTCACAGACCGGTTCCCCCTCGTAAAAAAGGCGCAGCCGGCGGTCATCGCTAAATTCACCGATAACGGTCGCCTCCACATCTTCACCAGCAAAGAACTGCAAAAGCTCATCCGCTTTCTCCGGCGGCACAGCCAGAATCATTCTCTCCTGAGATTCGGAAATCCATATCTCGGCATAGGTGAGCCCGGCGTATTTCAGGGGCACCTTTTCCAGGTCAATCCGGACCCCGGTCTCAGCCGCCATCTCCCCCACCGCCGAGGAAAGGCCTCCACCACCACAATCGGTTATCCTCACGTAAAGCCCGCGGTCGCGGGCCTGGAGCAGGATATCAATCATCTTCTTCTCCACAATGGGGTTGCCGATTTGTACGGAACTAAAAGACGTGGTCGTTGACGCCTCGGTGAGCTGCTCCGAGGCGAAGGTAACGCCGTGGATGCCGTCTCTCCCCGTCCGTCCGCCAACCAGGACCACCTTATCGCCCGGCCTCTGCTGGCCACGCCGGGCGATTTGCTTCGGCAGCAGGCCCAGTGTGCCGCAGTAGACCAGCGGGTTAGCCACGTAGCGCTCGTCAAAGAGAACGGCGCCGTTAAGCGTCGGTATGCCGAGCCGGTTGGCGTAGTCGGCTACCCCGGCCCGCACTCCCTTGAACATACGGCGGGGGTGAAGCACGCCCTGGGGTAATTTCTCATAAGGCAAATCAGGCGGGCCGAAACAGAAGACATCGGTGTTGGCGATGGGCTTCGCACCTAATCCGGTGCCGAGGGGGTCACGGATGACACCGCCGATTCCGGTGGCGGCACCTCCGTAAGGCTCCACCGCCGAGGGGTGATTGTGCGTTTCCACCTTGAAGCAGAGTGCCCACCGGCCATCGAAGTCGATTACGCCAGCATTGTCCACGAAAACGGAAAGACACCAGGGCTTGTTAAGCTCCTTTGTCGCTTTCATCACGGTGCTCTTTAATAAATTGTCCACCACCCTTCCGCCGAGCGTGAACTTGCCCTTGAAGGTCTTGTGGACACAGTGCTCCGACCAGGTCTGGGCCAGTGTTTCAAGCTCGACATCGGTCGGGTTATGGCCCAGTTTCTGGTAATAACCAACAATGGACTGGAACTCCGCAGCGGTGAACCCGAACTGCTTCTGCAACGCTTTTCGGTCCGAGGTCAGGATATCGACCACTTCCAGCTTGAAATGATATCTTGGGCTTTCCGGGAAGCTCATCTGTTCCCGTTCCACGACGTGCTGAATGATGGGGTTTACCAGCAACCGGCTGCAGATGACTCCCAGCTGTTCACCGGTTAGCTGGCCGGCGATAAGGTACCGCTTTGAAGTCTTGACCGTCCTTACTCCCTCCACCTTCAGGTCGTGAATCGCCTTCAGGACACTGTCCTCAACAGGGTCGGTGACACCGGCGTTATAGGCGACCTCAACGGTATGGTATCTGGGTTCAGCCGCCGGCCCGGCCGGTGCACCCCGTCGGTAACTGTAGAGCTGGGTGACCGGGTCAGCGAGCAGACGGCGCCCGATTAAATCCAGAGTCGCCGGACTGAGTTCGGCATCAAGCCAGTAGATATCCACCACGCGCACATCGGATACGGTGGCGATGCCAAGGTCATGAATGTCTTTGACCAGCCCCTGCCCCCGGGCATCAGGCAGATGGCTCTTCAGCCAGACCTCTAATCGGTGCATTTTATCGCTACTCCGCTACCTGGAGATTAAAAAGAGGGGCTGGCGCCCCTCCTGAACCTTCAAAATGCTCGTTTTGCTTCACCCGATTCATGAACTGAGTAATTCGCTGACTACTTCGTTGATCTCACGACCGTCCGCCCGACCTCTCAGCTGTGCCATAAGCTTGGGCATGACCTTGCCCTTATCACCGGGGCCAGCGGCACCCACTTCAGCGATGACCTTCCGCGCTGCCTCAACAACCTCCTCCCGGGTCATCTGCTTTGGCAAGTATCCCTGAAGTACGGCTGCTTCCGCTTCTTCCTGGTCAACAAGGTCCTGGCGTTTTCCCTTCTTGAAGGCCTCAATGCTCTCGCGACGCTGCCTTATCTCTTTGATGATAACGCCAAAGACATCGCTATCCTCCAGCTTTGACTGCCGGGCAATTTCGGCGTTGTTGATGGCCGCCATCAGCATTCTAATGGTGCTCCGTCTCAGAGTATCGCCGCTTCTCATTGCCTGTTTGAGGTCATCAGACAGCCTCTGCTTCAGGTTTGCTTCTCCCATATTCTCCTCATCAATGGACTACCTTCTCATGGCTCTGGCGACACCGCGTCTTTTCACCGCTCTTTTACGCTTGCGCCTGACGCTTGGCTTTTCATAGTGCTCCCGACGGCGCACTTCCGACAAAATGCCGGTCTGCTGTACCCGACGGTTGAACCGTTTGAGCAAACTTTCAAAGCTCTCGTTCTCGCCCGACACTACCTCGGCCAAGTAACATCACCCTCCTTCTCAAGCCAGATTATATTATTTTTAGCCAAATTTGAAAATATGACCAAACCTCAACAATCGGCACCATCACATTTTAGTCAGTAGTTGAGCCCGATGTCAAGGAAGGATAAGAGCTTCAACCGGCGAATTTTTATGAAATTTAAACACCATTTTAACGATAACTTAATGTCGCCAGGTTAGAATGAACATGAAAGTATATGGACAAATGGCTCTCATTCCACGATATTGACATTTGCCATTTGGCGAATTAGAATAAGAGAAACTGAGGAGGCAGCCATGCCACGAGTCAATAATGATCTGGGCAGAATAATAAAGCAGCAGAGAATTGCCATCCCGCTGACCCTTCAGGAACTGGCCGCTACTTCGGGCGTATCTTCCTCTCATCTGGGACGTATTGAAAGGGGCGAGCGCTTCCCTTCCGCTCACATCCTGCGTAAAATTGCCCGGCCACTTGGCTTTGACGAGGACGAGCTCTTTACCCTCGCCGGCTTCCTGTCCCCACACCCTTCCGGAGTAGCCGAAGAAAGAAGTTCAGCTTATGGCAGCCGACATCTGGACCCGTATGTCGCCAAGATGTTAGCTGAAGAACCAGTTGAGATTCAGCGG
This sequence comes from uncultured Dehalococcoidaceae bacterium, assembly GCA_964545815.1. Classification (GTDB taxonomy): domain Bacteria; phylum Chloroflexota; class Dehalococcoidia; order Dehalococcoidales; family RBG-16-60-22; genus E44-bin89. The sequence continues at coordinate 5,883 of CAZJGR010000034.1, forward strand.
GCAGTCATTGGCATTCTCAACACGGTAAAACTCGTTGCCAAGGGAATGGCCAGAGAAAAAGAGTAATAGCCGGCTGACCAGAGTAAGGATAACCGAATTCACCGATGGCAGCAGATATGGAAGGCCTGAAACAGATAAATAATAAGGGTAGCCAGAAGGTCAGTTTTGGCGACGCCACCGTCCATGAACTGAGGACGCTGCTTACCGCCATCGTTGTTTCCGCAGAACTTCTGGCCGAAGAGCTTCAGTCAGGGCCTAAAGGTATGCTGCTGAGACTTACCCAGAACATCATCCGCAATGCGCACAGCCTCGATGAGAAGCTAACCAAGTTCTCAGAAATGACCGGGCTGCTCTCCGGTGAGTTCTCCTTTCAGCCCGAGCTGCTTGAGGTTGGCCCAATCATTCACGGCGTTACCTCTCAAATTTACCCCATTACGCACAGCAAGAAGCAGTCCTTAACCGTTAATATGCCGGCCACACTGCCTCATATTAAGGCACAGCGCCATTACCTGGAACAGATACTGCTGAATTTGCTTACCAATGCCAGTGAGTTCACTCCGGAGGGAGGGAAGATAACGGTGAGCGCCACCGGGAATGACTCCAATCTTATTATTGAGGTGGCGGATAACGGCATCGGCATTCCGGCGGATAAGCAGGGGTTGCTCTTTCAACCCTATTACCAGGTTCATAAAGGCAAAGGGAGCGGCCTGGGACTGGCCATTACCAAGTTCCTGGTGGAACTTCACGGCGGCACAATCTGGCTGGAGAGTACGCCGGGAAAGGGCAGCCGCTTTTTCTGCTCTTTGCCGCTGCCAGAGCCAAGATAATTGGCGAGGGTGAACGGATGAAAGTAGTGGTTATTGATGATTCACCGGAAATAATTGAAGTGGTCACTTTGTGTTTTCAACTGCGCTGGGGCAACACCTCGGTGCTTCCTGCCAGTGATGGCAATAAGGGACTGGAGCTTATCGAGAAGGAAAAACCTGACCTGGTCATACTTGACATCGGGTTGCCGGACATGGACGGTTTCCAGGTGCTCCGCGAGGTACGGCGCTTCTCCCCGGTGCCGGTGATAATGCTTACCGTGAAGAGTGAAGACACAGACATCGCCAAGGGACTGGAACTGGGTGCTGATGACTATGTTACCAAGCCCTTCAGCCATATTGAACTGCTGGCCCGGGCACAGGCGGTAATGAGGCGTGCCCGTGGTGCACCGACTCCCGCTGAGGAGCAGCCCTACACCAGTGGCAAATTGTACGTTGATTTTGCCCGCAATGAGGTCATGGTTGACGGCAAGCCGGTGAAGCTTACGTCCACAGAGTATAAATTGCTTTACCATCTCATCAAGAATGAAGGGCGTTTGCTTTCCCATGAAAACCTGCTCGCCAAAGCCTGCGGCGAAGCATACCGTGATGCCAGAGACCTGCTCCGGGTGCACATCCAGCACCTGCGGCAAAAGCTCGGTGATAACGTTGAGTCACCCAGCATCATCGTTACCGAGCATGGCATGGGCTACAAGTTTGTCAGCCCCGCCTGATATCCGGCCGGACAACCCAGAGCCTTCTTAAAGAATTGCCCCACCAACCGTCCCGCCCGCCATTCTTTACGAAACTTTAATAGAACCTTTACGAAATCTTTATTTTTTTTATGCCTGTCTTTACGCCTGCATGTTAGATTATAAACGTAGATATTATTGCTGCCTTAGAGGAGCTGAGAATGGAAAAGATAACCGTTTTTCTGGCCGACTGGCAAGTACTTTTCCGTGAAGGCATTCACTTTACACTATCCGGTGAGGAAGATATGGAAGTAATCGGCGAGGATGTGGGTACTGAACAGGCGCTTGCTTTTATTGAGAGCAATCCACCACAGGTAGCGATTCTGAATGCGACCCACGATAAGGTAAATGGTTTTGAGGCCACGCGTCAGATTAAACAGACCTTGCTTGAAGTATCGGTTATCCTGGTCATGGATAATTATAACGAGGAACAGCTTTTTGACGCCCTGAAAAGCGGCGCCAGCGCCTGCTTGACCAAGGACGTTGACCCCGACATCGTGGTTAATACAATACGGGAAGTGGTGAAGGGAAAACAACCGATAAGTGAGGCCATCTGGAAGCCGGAAATCGCCTCCCGGGTCCTTGATGATTTCACGGCGTTTGCCTCACTCGGCGAGCAGGCTGGGAAACTGTTGGCCCACCTCACCCCCCGCGAAGCGGAAGTTCTGCACCAGATTGCTGATGGCAACACCAGGGAACAGATAGCCGGTGCGTTGAGCCTCACTGATGAAGCCCTTGACAACCGGCTTCAGGCGGTACAGCACAAATTGGTCGTTAATGACCAGAAGCTGATGCTGATTGAAGCGGCACAGAGCGTTCTGCCAGCAATATCAAGGGTAAGTTTCACCGGCAGGCCGGGCACCGAATACATTACCAAAGAGGAATTCAACGCTTTCAAGGAGAACCTGAAAGAGCGTTTCAAGTTCCTCAGCGGAGATATAAGTTAATCAGCATAACATAAAGGGGGTGGTCAAATGTGAAACCAACCAAAAAGCAGTTACTGCAAAAGATGGTGGGAATTCCGGAAAGAAAGAGCGGAAAGGAAAACCTACCACCCGGGGAAGTATCAGCCATAGGTTAAAGAAAATAATGGGAATTATCAATAAACCAAAAGGAGGAAAAGAAATGAACAAGAATGTAAGCGGGATATTGGGAAGCAAACTGAGACGGTATTTCATCATCGCTCTGGCGGCATCCCTGGCGGTTACCGGTGGCATGTTTGCCTATGCTTACACCACCACTACCCAGACCATTGCCGTTTCCGGCACCGCTGACTTCGCCGAGATTGGCGCTTACTACCCCCAGCTTAGTTACTCGATATTTGGCAATTACCGCGGCGCTTTACCGGATGGTGATATCTTCAGCATAAACCTGACCAGTGGCTATCCAGGCGATATCGCGGTGAATGTCTACCTCGACAACATCGATGAGCTGGGCAAAAACTACGGGCTCTGGCTGATGAGGTTAAAGCTGGTTCGGGCCTCTGATAACGCCTCAGTGGACATAGAAGGGGATGTTATCCGGCCCATCAGCCTGAACAACGGCTCAGTCTCGTTTGTTTCCGACAACATGAGCAGCGGCACCGAATACCGGATTCAGTGCGACGGCGGCGTCTACAAGGCGTTCCCCTGGGCATATATCAACGCCGTTGGCGGAACGGTTGACCCGTCATTCACGGCTGAAGTACTCCAGGCGCAGTAAAAATAGCTTAGGGTTGGTTTAAACGGGGGTTGCCTCTCCGAGGCAACCCCCGTAGCCGGAGAAACAACCGGAATGACACCGCAAGTATAGTTACGGGAATATATTGACAGATATTATGACAAGTGGTAAAATTTGAGCAAAGTAAGAACCAACTGTCATAAAATGGAGGCAAAAAAATTGAAGAAGATACTGTTGATTGCTTTACTGGTAGCGGCATTGTTAACCGGTGGTATGTTTGCCTACACCTTTACCACCGCCACCGCCACCATCGGTGTTAACGCACCGCTATCTGACTTTGCCAATATTACGGCGGGCACCAATATCACCGCACCGACCGTTTTCGGCAAATTCACCGGCACCTGGCCATCGAGCACGCTATATGACATCACCCCGACGGAAAACTATACCGGTGACCTGGTCATAAAAGTATATATGGTCAATACCGGGCAGTTAATACGGCAATACCAACACATCAACATGGCGCTTGAATTCCAGGACAACACCGACACCAAAGCTGATGAACAGCTAGAAATGCAGGTCCTTAACCTGCAGAACGCCGAGGTTCTGTTTACCTGGGAAAACGGCACCGGCACCAGCCCTTACAAAGTGGTGCTCACCGGCGGTGGGTATCGCCTGCACCCGTTTAAAACGCTTACCGGTGGCAGCTACCAGCCGCAGGTATGGTGTGAGGTAACTCAGAGGTAATTTACTGACAACCTAAAACAGGCATGAATGACCAAGCAGTGGCCAATAAACACAAAAAGGAAATTCTATCTACTGGCAGGGCTGGCACTGGTTCTGATGCTCAGCGGCGGGGTCTTTGCCTATACGTATACCACCGCCATCGGGACGATTAACGTCGGCAGCCCCGGGGCAAACGTCGCCACCTGCAACGCCTCAACCAGCCAGCCCAACTGGAATTCGGTCACCGCTAATCTCTCGGCAAATACCACCTGTGGGGAGATACCCACAGGTGATTTATTTGATATCACCCCCAACGCCGGCTATACCGGTGACGTGCAGGTTGGCATTTACCGGACCAACGCGGCAAACCTCATCAAAGCCTACAAGTATCTCAATATGAAGCTCTACCTGGATGGTTCCGAAGAGGCCGGCCAAACGCCCAGTTACCAGGTCCTCTCCCTGCAGAACGGCCGGGCCAACTTCTCGCTGGCCGGCATCACCTCCTCCTCAAAAAGCTGGACCCAGACGACCAAGGCCGACTTTGAGGGTGGCACTTTAGTCCAGCTTGATACCACCACCAGCCCCGGTGACGTCCTCCTTAAAAAGTATACCGATAACGTTACCGACAGCTTTAATGACCAGAGCAAGATAGCCTCATCCTATAATGTTACCGTATCCGGTGGCCAGGTTAAGCTGAGCTATACCTCTGGCGCATCAGGTAACGAAACCCTGAGGCCAAACGCCGCCGGCGATAATACCCCAGCATCAATGACTAGTATCCCCTTTCCGGAGCTCACTGGGACAAGGTGGATGAGGCCGTCTCTGACAACGACACCACCTTTGTGGAAACAAACAACTGGATATGGCAGTATGATTTGTACGGTCTCCCCAACCACGTTTCTGGTTCCGGAGTGATTAACTACGTCCGGGTTTACATGGTCGCCAGACATCTGAGGACTGGAGCGCCGGACCAGGCTGGCGCACGGGTTCATATTAAAACCAACGGCGTTGAGTACGACGGGACTGCCGTAAATTTAACCGGTAGCTATACCACCTACTCCTACACATGGAATACCAACCCCCAAACGGGCAGCGCCTGGACGTGGAGCGAGATAGATAACCTGCAGGCCGGGGTTGGTCTGCAAAGGTCATTTACTGGTGCAGCTACCGGCACCAGACACTCCCGGTGTACCCAGGTCTACGTGGAAGTCAACTATACACCGAGAATTTACTACTCCCGTGGCACTGTCACCTCCGTAAATCTATTGTCCACTAAGAAAGTGGTTAGCATTGATAATTTCTACTACAACGCCTCGGCGATACCGTCCGGAACCGCTCTTAAAGTCCAGTTCTCCCAGGACAACACCAACTGGTATGATTCGTCAGGCACGCCCGGTGGCTGGAATACGCTTTCTCAGGGCTCGGCTAACATCAGCCTCTCCAGCCTGAGCTGGACCGGGTCCAACTTCTATTACAATATGGAGTTTACCTCTGATGGCAGTAATACACCGGTGCTGGATGAGATACGGGTTTACTATACCAGATACTATGCATCGGGGACGCTCACCTCCTCTGACTACGATGGCGAGGACTACGGAAACTGGGACTGGGAAAATATCTACTTTACCATTAACGAACCGGCGAATACCGATATTCAGTTCCAGCTCAGGAGCGCTGCTACCGAAGGCGGTCTCAGTGCCGCCACCTGGTACGGGCCTACCGGGACGGGCGATTACTATACCACCAGCGGTACAGCGATTAACTCTGTCCATGACGGTGACCGCTGGCTCCAGTACCGGGCTTACTTCTCCGGGCCCGGCGATGCTACACCCAAGTTTAGCGATATCACCATCACCTACACCGTGGCGCTGGTCGGCTATAAGGTGGAGATTATCGGTGGTGGTTACTGCCTGATTTCGGATAACACCTCGGAGTGGGCACTGGGATGGACGGTAACCCCTGAGTTTTTCTGTGAGGCTGTCCAGCGGTAATAGCGCCACCCAACGGCTGGTAAAGCCAGAATATTAATCGCAACGAAGAACCGTGGGAAAGAAATTCTATCTGCTAGCGGCTCTAATTCTCATCCTGATAATCAGCGGTGGGATATACGCCTATACGTATACCACGGCGATAGGTACCATTGGGACGGCAACACCAACCGGCAACATTGCCACCGTTAATGCCACCGCCAGTCAGCCAGACTGGAGTTCGGTACTGTGGACGGTAAACGAGGATATCATCCTGCGACCTAATGCGGTCGGTGACGAGACGCAAATTAATAGCCAGTACCCGAACTCCGGGGAGCACTGGCAGAAAGTAGACGAGGCCAGCCCTGACGGTGACGGCACGTACGTTTACACCGCCAACACAAATTACCAGGAGGATTTATACCATCTCCCCAACCACTCCACGCAGACCGCGGGCGGGGATATTCAGTACGTTGAAGTCTTCATGGTAGCACGCGCCGCCCTGAGCGCCGAGCAGGTCTCCGCCTATATTCACATCAAGACCAACGGCCTTGAGGACAACGGCTCATCGGAAAACCTGAGCACCAGCTATGTTGAGTATTCCAATTACTGGAACAACAATCCCGAGACAGGCAGCCCTTGGACCTGGGATGAGATTGATAATTTGCAGGCCGGCATCGGCATGAGAAAATCCAGCGCCAGCGGCGATTCTTTGTGCACACAGGTTTACGTTAACATCAATTATGATGCCCCCGAGCTCACTGGCAACACACCAACCGATGACCTTTTTGAAATCACGGTCGACGATGATTATAGCGGCAACCTCCAGGTAAGGGTCTACCTGACAAATACCGCTGACCTGCTGAAGGCGTACGACCATCTCAATATGTATCTGTACCTTGAAGACTCAGAGGAGGCGGGTAAAACACCCGATTACCAGTTGATGAACCTGCAGAATGGCCTCGCGACCTTCAACCTGGTGGGGATAAGCGGCGGCAGCTACACCCTCTCCGTTACCGGCGGCACCTATCAGCTATTTTCACGGCATACTGCGGAATGGGCGGCAGGGTGGACGGTAACCCCAGAACTGTATTGCGAGGTTGAGCAGCGATAGGGTAAGACTCTGTTTATTTACGAAAGTTTAACAGAACCTTTACGAAATCTTTATGTTTTTTACGCTAATCTTAATACCTTCGTGTTACATTAATAATAGAACGATATAAGGTGAAAGCGACACGATGAAGGAGTTTTTTACCGCAATCTTGACCAGGCCATTCCGCTTCAAGCGGGCGCTCACGCTCATCACCATAGCGGCGATATGCCTCACTGCCTTTATGGCGGTACGCGGCGCCATGCCCTTCATGCCCGTTTTCGGCACCAGTATGGAGCCTGAACTCCACGCCGGCAGCCTCATCATAATCAAAGACAAAGGCCCGGAGGAGGTAAAAGCTGGTGACATTATTGTCTATAACGTCCCTCCGGCCATCCAGGACTTCTATAATTACCCGCCGGTCGTCGCTCACCGGGTAATTGAGGTACGCGATACTCAATACGGCATTGCCTGGCGTACCAAAGGCGATAATGCCGGCGAAGACCCGTTCACTGTTCGCGCTCAGGACCTTCGCGGCACGGTAAATCAGCAGCTCCCCTTCATTGGCTTCCCCTTCCTCTTCGTGCAGAGCCAGCAGGGGCTGATGTTCGTCATCACCGCCCTGAGTCTTTTCGCCCTCTACCTCTACGCCAATGACATCAGCCGTGGCGGGCAGAAGATACACCGCGGCATTTTTGCGCCGGTTATTCAGGAGACTCTGCGTGATACCGAGACGCTAGCCCAGCGGATGGGCGGCACCGAGAAAGTGATGGCCCAGACGCAGGAAGCGTTGAGCAGCTTCGCCGCCGCCATGGCGGAATACGCCGAGCACCTGAAGAGCCACACCAGCGCTATCCAGGGGCTTGCCGAAGCGTCCCACGAACTCAAACGGGGTGCGGCTGAGCAGAATAAGGTCCTCGAACGCATTGCCGAAGCCATGCAGAGAAAGCCGCTCCCTGAGAAAACACCGTCTCCAGAGAAGCCAGCCGCGCACGCACCGGCAAAGGGGAAATATCCTCCGGGCTGTGTGAGAAGCCGGCAGCCGGCCGGGGTGGGCCGAGACATCTTCGGCGCTGCTTAAAACCCGCCGACTCGCCCAGGAGAATTTCTAAGTATAGACCGCGACCACCACTGCCTCTCTGGGGTTATGTTCGTCAAAGAAGATGACCGCCACCTTCCTGCCGGCATTCATTTCACCGCTGGGCAGGTTGCGGGCCACGGCAATGCCCTCCAGATAGGCTTTATAGCTGCCCGCCAGCTGCACGGTCGCGGTGTAATCGCCGGAATTAAAACTCTTCAGAATCCCTTTCCGTAAGCTCATTTACCTTATCTCTCTTTTATAGGTAACTACACTGCCCCAAGCTGCAGACGCTGGCGGTACTCGCCACGGCGGGGGCTGTAAACGAGGACAAAGCCGAGCACCCGCCGCTTTGCCGCATTGAGCCCGGCGCGGATGTCCGTGATATCAATGACGTCGTAAAGTTGCTGGCCGCAATTGACCGGCACCAGTATGGCACCGCTGGCCGATGCCACCTCCACCTGCCTCAGATAGGCATCGCCGCGCGCCTGTGCCTTGGCCACCGTATCGATATTCCGGTCTTCCAGCTGCCTTATCCGGTCATACAGCCGGTCTATCTCGTCCCAGGCAAAGCGGTCGACCACAATCATCTCCTCGCTGCCGGTGTCATAGCCTTCCACCTGGATGCGGTTGAGCTCCCAGGCTCCCTGATGGTATCTACCTTCCAGAAGCGGGTGCTCCTCTCCATAACTGTACACGGAACTGTCCGACGACTGGGGATTCACAATATAGGCAGTAGCGCCTTCAATAAATAACACGTCAGGAACAAAGGAGAGCAGCTTTTGCACCACCGTTTCCCCAGGATTGCCCGGACCGATGGTGAAGTCAGGATAAAAACCGGCGATGACCGATGACTGCGATTTCACCTCAAGCTTCAGTCCCACCCGGGCCAGGACGAAGGCGAGGATATCCTTGACATTCATTTCCTCCGCGTCCCGGTTCCAGCGGAACTGGTGCCTGGCCCGCCAGGTGGCGATGGTCTCCCAGCCATCGCGGGCATGGAGTATGAGGCTGGCCGAGCCACCAGCACTGGTATGCTCATATCCTTCAAGGCAGTATGCCTGCCCGGCACTTACCTCATCGCCATCTGCCGTACGGTAGCCGGGGCTGAATTCCAGCTGGCAGCCAATGTCAAGAACGGAGAGTTCGCCCTGCCCCGGCGAGGCGTACTGCCCCGTGTCGTTCCTCAGCTCCACGATGAGCTTGCCCGCTGTCTCCCCTGCTTCCTGACGTACCGCCAGCACATCGCCGGTCAGGTCAAGGTTCTGAACAGATGACTTGGCACGCCACACCCCTGCAGGACAGGAAAGCCAGCCGTAGTCCCCGTGGTGCGCTATGGCCAGACCGTATCCTGACGACAGGTTAAATGGCACTGGTTCCCGCCACAGGTTATCAATGAAGCAGGCATCCAGGACCGTATGCGACCAGAAAGGACGACTGTAAGTCTGGCTGCCGGAAAACTGCTCCACAAAAAAGCCGCGGTAGACATCCGGCTTGGCCAGAAAAGGCTGAAGGTACTCAAATTCGCTGCCCGATGGCGCTGAGGCCAGCTCCTTCAAAGCTGACCAGCTCCCTGCGGGGACATCGCCACCATCACCATAAATGAGCGACCACAGTTTGAAATTGCCCGCTGAATCCCGGCCGGTGATGAGCAGGTTCCAGTCGTTCTCATAGACGGTGGCGATGCCGGACAGGTCACCGGTGCTTTTGTTCCAGGTGGAGCGCGGCTGCCACTGGCCCCCGATGTTCTTTTTAACGTAAAGCGTTGCCTGGTCAGCGAAGAAAATGGCCAGGTCCCCATTCGGCTTGTAGGCTGCCGCCAGACCACCGATATTGGTCGTCGGGGAGTAATCAATGACCTCAGGACTTCCCCAGCTCACGCCATAATCGGTGCTCTTTAGCCGCTGGATTTTGCGGTTGACGCCATCTGTCCAGAAGATGGAAACCTCAGCCCCCAGGGCAGCACAGGTGACAGCCGCCGCATTGAACTGATTGGTGTAGGTCCACTGGCTGAAGTCGCTGGAAGGGCCGGGGTTGGGCACCCGCTGGCGGTAGAGCTTGCGGTTGTCAGCGGGCGGGGTCGCCCGGACGCGAATGAGAGAGCCGTCACCGGGGATGGCCATAGCATGGTAATAATCATCTTCAGTGCCGGTGTATAGCCTGTCCCAGTCAAACCTGACCACGCCGGCAATTTTATTGCTGGCCTCCACCCTGACATATGGCCTCGCCGTAGCCTGCTTCTGTGCTGCCAGCAGTGTGGCCGTAAGGTCGCGCATTTTTTCTCCTTATACCAGTGCCGCCAGAATATCCGGCAGTGGCTTATTTCCCTTCCGGTAATGTTCAGCGAGGTGAATGGCAGCTTCTAGAATTTCTTCCGGGCTGGCACGAACTCTTTTACCCGGATTTAACGGGGACAGCGCCATTACGGCGGCCTCGACCTTATCCCAGTCCACCGTCTGCTCAATATCGATGGTGGTTTTGAGAGCCCGCCCGATACTTCTCTTATGGTGCGGCAAACGCCAGGTATCCGGATTCTCCGCATCCCCAGCGATAGCGAATGCCCCGCGGGGCAGGCCCTCTTTGGTACGTGCCGCCTTTTTGGCCATAGCTGCCTCAGGGACCATAATCAGTTGACTTTGAAACGGCTGGATAGTAGGGACGGTACAGAGTGCTGATCCTGACCCGGTTTCTCCGGCCCAGTCGCCTCAATTCCTTTCGAAAATAGCCCAGCCTTTCCCTGCCCCAGTTGAGGAACTCCCGGGGCGTGATACCGCCACCGACATTCACCTGGTTGACGGCGAAGATAGCCCACTCCACGGCAGCATAACCGGCAGCGCCGGCAGCAACCACATCCTCATGCTGGCTGGAGATGGTGGAACTACTGGCGTCAAGGGTGTGCAGTTTGCCATAGTAAACATAGGCATTGGCGCCGTCGGGGATTTCTTCACTCAGGATGGTCAGGGTGTCTTCCCACAGTGAAAACCGCTGGTAGCGCCTGGGGAACTGGTCCACCGGATATTCAACCGCCATCACGGCAACTCTATCCGATAAATCCGATATATCCAGCTCCCGCGAGCCTGAGGTCGTGGCTTTAGCTGCTTTCTGCTCATAGGGCAGATGCTCAGAAAAGTCCTTTACCGCACGGGAGATATGCCGGTCCAGTTCATCATCAGTCCAGCGATAGCTGCTTTCATCTTCGTCATGGAGGTCACGGCGGACAATAGCTTTCATGTCAGTCAGATTCACAGTACCTCACCCCCTGACTCTGGCACAGCGCTTCTTATCTCCAATCTCTCCACCTTCGTGCAGGGCAGGCCCTCATCGTGGCGGCACAGCTCCAGGTCGCAGAAAGAAATCTCTTCCGCACTCCCGCCCTCATTGATGCTGACAGCCTGGCTGCTTATTTGCCGAGCATAGGCCATGAGCGATTTCGCATCAGCCTCGCGGTCAAAGCTCAAATCAATTCTTACCCGGTACTTCATCGATACCTCCATTTCGTTGCCAGATAATTGTGCTGGGCCTCCTGTGCCGACAGAAGACGGCAGTAAATCCTGACCTCACCAATATAACCGGTGAAAAATTCGCCGGCACTACTATTTGAGCCGATGGCCAGATAGGCGTCATTGGTGATACTCGCCGCGGTGCCTGTCCCCTGATACCGCTGGCCATCGACATAGACTGCGGAAACGGCTCCTTGCCTAGTCGCCATGACATGTGTCCACCGGTTGGTGACAACTCCTGAGACAGCGGTGTTGTAAAACATACCGTTGTTGATTACGGAGAATACCACGCTGCCCGGCTGGGTAAAGTAAAGCGCATAGCCGACCTGCCCGGAGCCCATATTTTTGTGCTTGTTGATTATCCTCCTGGCCACGCCATCGGCAAGCATGGGACAGAACCATGCTTCCAGACTGAAATCACCGCCGGCGAAGTCCAGCGCCGGGCTTGTGCCACAGTTTATCTTGTCATCAACACCATCAAAGCAGCGGCTGCTTGGCCGCCAGGAAGCACCGGTCACCGTGCAAAGATGGCCGTACTTATCTTTGGACATTAAAGAGCTGCCATCAAGCTCATAGAGTGGCAAATACAGCACCAGACTTGGGTCAAAGATAAAACTCACCTGACACCTCACGACGCCGCATACTTCACTCTGACGTAGCTTGAATTCTTCACCTTGGCCCGGCCCTCGTTGGCCTCGTTACACTGGATGACCAGCCTCACCTCGAAAGGCAGGGAATTGAAGTTGCTGACCATCTGGAAGCGACCGCTCCGGGTCTCCTCAACATAGCTGGTGCCGATATTCGTCTTGGCGACCGCGCTGTGCAGGTTCACCCAGGCGCCACCCTTGTTCCTCGCCTGCCATTTATAGGTGAGGTCAGCCGTAGATGAAGACACGGCCCGAAATGCCGCCGTCAGGCCGAACTCGACCTCCATCAATCCACCAAGTGCCGGCGGCCTGATGGTGACACACTCGACCTCAACATCGGTGTCAGGGGTGGTCGTAGTCACCTCGGCCGACCATTGAACTCCATCTGAGGTCAGGACACCTTTGGCAAAGGGATATTCAGTGTGCTCAATTACTGCCAGTACCATCTCTTACCTCCTTGAAAGGGGGGAGGGTAAT
>CAZJGR010000035.1:0-18537 GCA_964545815.1 uncultured Dehalococcoidaceae bacterium
AAGACCAGGAAGACTCCCGACCCTACTTTACCGCCATGAAAAAACTTTTTGTTCGCCTGAAAGAATTAAGTCTGCCCAACGTTGAGATGAAATATCTTTCCATGGGGATGACCAGCTCTTACCAGATTGCCCCCGGGGAAGGCGCCAACATCGTCAGGATAGGCACCAAGATATTCGGGAAAAGGAAATAACCATGAAATAAGAAAACGTCTTGAATTTTGCGGGAAATAGTGTTATACTCTTACGGAAAGAATAGTTTGCCTTTATCAAGTGGGTTTCATCCCCACTTTTTTAATTATGGGCAATAGTGGAGAGATGAGTCAGAGATGAAGAGTGATTTTCTACTGGCCATAACTCAGCTTTCGGCAGAAAAGAACCTGCCCAGGGAGGTAGTCCTGTCGGCGGTGGAGGCAGCGCTTGTCTCCGCTTACCGAAAGGACAGTTTTGCCCCGAACCAGAACATCTCGGTTAAAATAAATCCCAATAGCGGCCGAGTTGAAGTATGGGCGGAAAAAACGGTGGTGGAAAGGCCAGCCGACACACGCCTTGAGGTATCGCTGGAAGAGGCACGCCGGCTCAAAGCCGATGCCCAGCTGGGCGATATTCTCACGGTGGAGTCCACGCCTTACAATGCGGGACGTATCGCCGCCCAGACGGCAAAACAGGTCATCCTCCAGCGCCTTCATGAGGCCGAGCACAGCGCCATACTGGAGGAGTACGCCGAAAAAGAGGACGAGGTCGTCACCGGAATGGTACAGCGCATTGAGCCCGGTCAGATTAACATTGACCTGGGCAGAACCGAGGCCATACTGCCCGCCTCGGAACAGTTGCGCACGGAAAGGTATCGCGTTGGCCAGCGCCTGAAAGTCTGCATTATTCAGGTCCTGAAGACCACCAAGGGACCACGGGTGGTGGTATCGCGTTCCCACCCTGACCTGCTCCGCCGCCTCCTGGAACTGGAAGTGCCCGAGGTCTATAACGGCTCTGTGGAGATAAAGGCCATCGCCCGTGAAGCCGGATACCGGAGCAAGGTAGCGGTAGCGGCGCGCCAGGAAGGGGTTGACCCGGTGGGCTGCTGCGTTGGCCTGCGTGGCATCAGGATACAGAACGTCGTCAATGAACTGAGCGGCGAGAAGATAGATGTTATTCAGTGGAGCCCCGAGGTCAGTGCCTTCATCACCAACGCACTGAGTCCGGCCCAGATTGTCAGCGTTAGCCTGAATGAAGGGGGAAAGATCGCCACCGTGGTTGTTCCAGACAAGCAGCTTTCCCTCGCTATCGGCAAGGAAGGACAGAATGCCAGGCTGGCGGCCAAGCTGACCGGCTGGCGAATTGACATCAAGAGCGCTTCGGCGGTTGAGGCGGAAAGAGCGGCCGCCAAGCCGGCACCAGAAGTTGAAGAAGAGATTGTAACTGAGGTGGAGCCGGCGGCGGAAATGCCGGAAACCCTGGAACCGGTCCCGGTCTCTGCGGAACCGGTCGAGGTAGGAACCACAGCCAAAGCGGAACCATTGCCATCGGCGGAAGCGGTGTTCGCCCAGCCGCCGGTCTTCTTTGAACCTAAAGTAACCGAGGAGAAAACAGAGCTCAGATTCGCTGAGGATATCCTGGGGCCAAAGCCCGCTAAACCGGAAAATAAAGCCAAGAAGAAAAAGAAAGGGGCTTACGCCAAAGAAGGCGCCGAGGACGGCATCAGGATAAAGAAACGACGGCGGAATGCCGACCTCGTAGGTCAGGATGAAGAGTTCTAGCTCCCGTTCCATTCGCACCAGACATGTACCGCAGCGGACATGCCTTGGCTGTCGGCAGGTAAAGGCAAAGCGTGAACTGATTCGAATCGTGAATACACCGGATGGCAGTATAGAAGTCGATATTACCGGTCGAAAATCAGGACGCGGCACCTATCTCTGCCCGACGCTGGAATGCTGGGAGGTGGGGCTGAAGGGCAATCGGCTGGGCTATGCACTACACACCAGCTTCAGCCAGGAGAGCCGGGAGCAGCTGATGAAATACGCTGAGGAACACCTGAAAGGAGCGGTCAGTGGCGCAGGTGAAAAAGCCGGATAATACGGCCGAGGCGGAAGCAGAAGAGACAATCCAACCGCCGGAGACGACCAAACGGGGCCAGGTAGAGCTGCCACATTCGCTGAGCGTGCGGCAACTGGCTGACCTCCTTCGGGTCAGTGCCGTTGATATCATCAAACAGCTCATGCGAAAGAACATCATGGCCAACATCAACCAGGTCATTGACTATGATATTGCGTCAGAGATTGCCACCAGCCTGGGCCATGAAACACGCCTGAAGCCGCGAACCGCGGAAGGGGCCGCCAGCGCCATCAGCGAGATAAGGAAACGTCGCAAGCTGCAGGTTGAAGAGCCAGGAAACCTGCAGCCGCGCCCTCCCGTGGTGACGGTGATGGGCCATGTTGACCACGGAAAGACACGACTTCTTGATGCCATCCGGCAGACCAATGTCATGGCTACCGAAGCCGGTGCCATTACCCAGCACATCGGCGCCTATCAGGTAACGGTAGACGGGCAGAAAATTACCTTCCTGGACACTCCCGGCCACGAAGCGTTCACCGCCATGCGAGCCCATGGTGCCAAGATAACCGATATCATCATCCTGGTGGTGGCAGCGGATGATGGCGTCATGCCCCAGACGCTGGAAGCAATCAGCCACGCCCGTGCCGCCGAGGTGCCCATTGTCGTCGCCATCAACAAAATTGACAAGCCGGAAGCGAATCCAGAGCGGGTGAAACAACAGCTGGCGGAAGCAGAACTGATGATTGAGGAATGGGGAGGAGACACCGTCTGCGTGGCCATCTCGGCGAAAGAGAAGATAGGCATTAAGGAACTTCTGGATAATCTGCTGGTGGTGGCTGAGGTGGAAGAGCTTAAAGCCAATCCCTCGGGGCCAGCCTCCGGAGTGGTCGTTGAGGCTGAGATGGACCGAACCCGCGGCCCACTGGCCACCATACTGGTGAACAGTGGTACTCTGAAGCCGGGCGACACGGTTGTTGTCGGCGGAACGTGGGGCAGGGTCAGGGCCATGCTGAACGACCTGGGCAAACAGGTAAAGAAGGCTGGACCGGCCACGCCGGTGGAAATCCTGGGCCTGAACAGCGTGCCGCAGGCCGGGGACATCCTGACCGCAGTGACCAGCGAGCAGCAGGCGCAGGCACTGTTGCAAAAGCACCGCCGGGAGATGGAAGAGAAAGCCTCGGTGTCTGCCAGATCGGTAAGCCTGCATAATCTCTACGATAAAATCAGCAGCGGCCAGGTCAAAGGGCTCAATATCATCCTGAAAGCGGATGTTCAGGGCAGCATTGAACCAATCAGAAGCTCTCTGGAGCGTCTGGACACCGCTGAAGTTCAGGTAAGAATCCTCCACAGCGCCACCGGCAATGTCTCTGAAAGTGACGTCATGCTGGCCGCTGCCTCCAACGGACTCATCATTGGCTTCGGCGTCGGGACCGATGAAGGGGCCCGCCGGCTGGCAAGCACGGAAGGGGTTGATATCCGCCATTACGATGTAATCTACAGCGTTATTGACGACGTGGAAAAGGCGCTCAAGGGTCTGCTGGAGCCGGAATTGATTGAGGTAATTGAGGGACACGCTGAGGTTCGGGCCGTCTTTTCCGCGGCCAAAGGAGTACAGGTGGCCGGTGTCTACATTCTAGACGGCAAGGTCAGCCGCAGTTCCTCGGTGAGGGTGCGCCGTGGTGAGGAGGTTATCAGTGATACCGCCGTCAGCAGCCTGCGGCGGTTCAAGGACGATGTCCGTGAAGTGGCCGCCGGCTTTGAATGCGGCATCGGCGTCAAGGACTTCAGCGATTTTAAGGTTGGCGACCGGCTTGAATTCTACCGGATAGATAAGGCGGCCTAGTCCGGTAAGTATAAACTCCAGGAGCCCTTATTGTGTCTCATCGGATTGAACGTATAAACCAGCTTATCCGCCAGGAAATCAGCGAACTCCTGCAGCGCGAAATCAAAGACCCGAGACTCAGCCAGTTCATTGCCGTTACCGAGGTAGCTACTTCCCCGGACCTCAGGCAAGCCAAGGTTTATATCAGCTTCATCAGCAGCAATCAGCAACAAAAGCAGGCGGCACTTGACGCTCTCGCCGGAGCCTCAAATTTTTTCCGCAAGGAATTGGCCGGAAAGCTCAGGTTGCGGCGCATTCCGGAGCTCAGCTTCCACTGGGATGATTCCATCGAGCGCGGCGCACACATCATGGACCTCATTGACCGGGTGAGCTCTTCAGACCACCAATAACACCGAATCTTTCGGTATATCAGTACATGGACGGCATATTAAATATAGATAAGCCCCAGGGTATTACTTCCTACCGCGTGGTATCCCTGGTGAAACGGCTCAGCGGCGAGCGCCGCGTGGGGCATGCCGGAACCCTTGACCCGATGGCGACCGGTGTGCTGCCGGTCTGCCTCGGGCAGGCGACGCGCATTGTCGAATTCCTGGCCGATGCCACCAAGACGTACCGGGCCGAGATTGAACTGGGGGTAACCACTGATACCTATGATGCCAGCGGCCGGGTTATCCACCGCGAGAACTCTGCCGGAATCCAGCGGGAGCAGGTGGAAAGAGCGCTGGCTTCATTTCGCGGTGTCATCCGGCAGACACCGCCCATGTACAGCGCCGTCAGGCACCAGGGGAAGAAACTCTACCAGTTGGCCCGTGCCGGTATAACCGTCGAGCGGAAAAGCCGGCCGGCGACCATACACCGGCTGGATATCGTTGACTTCCAGCCACCGCTCGTCACCATCGATGTAGAATGCGGGAAGGGCACCTATATCCGCTCGCTGGCCTATGACCTGGGGCAGGTGCTGGGGTGCGGTGCCAGTCTCAAAAGCCTCGTCCGCCGGAGCTATGGCCCGTTTGGCATCAAGAATGCAGTGAGTGTACCCCGGCTTGAGGACGCCTTCCGCCATGGCTACGGGGAGCATTTTGTCCACCCCATGGATTTCGTGCTCTCGGCATGGCCAGCGGTGGTGGTCAATGAGGCCACGGAACCGGCGGTTAGAAATGGGACACCAATTGACTTGCCGCTGGAACCATCAAGTGGTAAACAATACTGCCGGGCCTATACTGCTGAAGGGCATTTCCTGGGCATACTGCGCTTTGACCCGGAAAAGGGGCAGTGGCATCCGGAGAAGGTCTTTCCCAGCAGTCGCCAAGTGAAATCACTTGACAGCGCAGCCCAATAAAGGTATAGTTTCAACCGATGTGCTATGAAGGGAGATAAACCAAACATGGGAAAAATAAACGTGGCCATCGTCGGCGTTGGTAACTGCTCCTCGTCCCTTGTCCAAGGAGTCCATTATTATAAGAACGCAAAGGCAAACGAGTCTGTGCCCGGCTTGATGCACGTGACCCTCGGCGGGTACCATATCAGCGATGTCAATTTTGTGGCCGCTTTTGATATTGATAAGAATAAGGTGGGCAAAGACCTGGCCGAAGCCATCTATACCAAACCGAACAACACCTTCAAATTTTGCGAAGTACCACCCGCGGGTGTGATTGTGCAACGCGGTATGACCCATGACGGTCTGGGCAAATACCTGTCGCAGATAATACAGAAAGCGCCCGGCCCGACGGCCGACATCGTCAGTATTCTCAAGGAGACCAAGACCGATATCGTCCTCAACTACCTGCCGGTCGGCAGCGAAGAGGCGACCAAGTGGTACATCGAGCAGATACTGGCGGCGGGCTGCGGTTTCGTCAACTGCATTCCGGTCTTCATCGCCCGCGAGAAGTACTGGCAGAAGCGCTTTGCCGAACGGGGCCTGCCTGTTATCGGCGATGACATCAAATCGCAGGTTGGCGCCACCATCACCCATCGCGTGCTGACACGCCTGTTCCGTGACCGCGGCGTCCGGCTGGAGCACACCTACCAGCTGAACTTCGGTGGCAATACCGATTTCCTTAACATGCTGGAGCGGGAAAGGCTCGAGTCCAAGAAAATCTCAAAGACCAACGCGGTTACCTCACAGCTTGATTACAAGATGAACCCCGACGATATCTACATCGGCCCCAGCGACTATGTTCCCTGGCTGCTCGACCGCAAGTTCTGCTATATCAAGATGGAAGGCCGCACTTTCGGCGATGTGCCACTGAACCTGGAAGTAAAAATGGAGGTCTGGGATAGCCCCAACTCCGCCGGCGTGGTCATTGACGCTATCCGGTGTTGCAAGCTGGCTATGGACCGCGGACTGGCTGGAGCACTGGTGGCACCGTCCGCTTACTTCATGAAGTCACCACCGGTCCAGTACACAGATGCGGAAGCACACCAGATGGTGGAAGAGTTCATCGCCGCCAACAAGGCTCCGGCCAAAACTAAAAAAACCACCAAGTAACGCTTCACCAGGTTTTGGGACAGCAACTGGCAAAGCAAGGGGATTATTTGGGTCTGAAGAATGGAAGGGAGCTCAGTTAGCATCACCTCAAAAAGACAGCCGTTCCAGTCCCGGTTAGCTGAAGCCCGTAAAGTCGCTGCGCACCGTCTTTCCCAGCCGGCGGTACGGCTTCTGGCCCGGACCAGAGTAACCCCCAACGCTCTGACCTGGCTGGGCCTGTTGCTTTCAGTGGGGGCGGCGGTGCTGATTGCTCTCAGGCAACCATTCGCCGCGGGCTTTATCGTCCTTGTCTCCGGGCTGTTTGACATGCTGGACGGGGCCCTGGCCCGCTTAACCGGCAAGAGCACGCGTTTTGGCGCCATACTTGACTCAACGCTGGACCGCCTGGGTGAGGTGGCCATTTTGCTCGGCCTCCTGATACTCTTTGTCAGGGACTTTTACACGCCCGGTATAATTGTTGCCGGCGTCACCCTGTCCGGCGCGCTGATGGTCAGCTACCTTCGAGCGCGGGCGGAAGCGGCTGGCCTGATTGGCGAGACAGGCCTTTTCACCCGCACGGAAAGGGTACTCATCTTATCGCTGGGACTCCTGTTAAGTGGCATCAACTATGCCTTGATTACGTCGCTGGGCATCATCGCCTTCTTCAGCTACCTGACCGTTATCCAGAGGCTGCTTCACGCCTGGCGCCAGACAAGGGGCGAATAGTTTTCACATTATTTTCGGGGAGGCTGTAATGCCGGTAATCGCGATTATCGGGGCGCAGTGGGGAGACGAAGGAAAAGGGAAAATCGTGGACTTTCTTGCGGAAAAGGCAGACCTGGTGGTGCGCTTTTCCGGAGGCGATAATGCCGGCCATACCGTGGTCAACCAGTACGGTGAGTTCGGATTACACCTCGTGCCCGCCGGTATTTTTTCGGCCAGAGCCACCGCCGTCATCGGAAACGGTGTGGTGGTCAACCCCCGCGTGTTGCTCGGTGAGCTGGACAATCTCAAAAAGCGCGGCGTAAACACCTCGCGTTTGTTCATCAGCGACCGCGCCCACCTGGTAATGCCTTACCATATTCTCCTCGATGGGCTGGAGGAAGAAGCGCGGGGAGGCAAGGCTATCGGAACCACACGCAAGGGCATCGGCCCCGCCTTTGCCGATAAGGTTGCCCGGCTGGGAATCAGGACCAGCGACCTGCTGGACCGGGATGTCCTCCGCGAGCGCCTTCACGCGGTACTCGCCCACAAGAACACGATTCTAACCAGAGTCTATAATGCCGACCCCCTATCAGAGGATGAGGTATATAGTGAATACTGCCGGTACGGTGAGATACTGGCTCCCCATATCTGCGATACCACTGCCCTGCTGGAAAAGGCGGTAAATGACGGGAAGCAGATACTGCTGGAAGGGGCGCAGGGCACCTTGCTTGACCCCGATTTTGGCACCTACCCCTATGCCACCTCCTCTTCGCCGCTGGCCGGGGGAGGCTGTCTGGGTGCCGGCCTTGGACCGACCAAGATAGACCAGGTTCTGGGCGTTTTCAAGGCTTACTGCACCCGTGTTGGCGGCGGTCCCATGCCCACCGAGCTGAAAGATGAAATCGGCGATTTAATCCGGGAACGGGCCCACGAATACGGCACCACCACCGGCCGACCGAGGCGCTGCGGCTGGTTTGATGCCGTGGCCGCCCGGTTCAGCACCCGCGTGAATAGCTATACCCAAGCTGTTATCACCCGCCTCGATGTGCTTGATACCCTCCCCACCCTGAAAATAGGCATCGGTTACAAGCTTAACGGCAAGAAAATCGATTTCTTCCCGGCAAGCGCCGTCACGCTGGAAAAGTGTCAGCCAGTATATGAAGAACTGCCCGGCTGGCAGACGTCAATCAATGATATCCGCGATTTCGCCCAGCTGCCACCCCGGGCCCGCCAGTACCTGTCCCGGCTGGAGGAACTCATTGCCCGCCCTATCAGCATCATATCGGTGGGTATGAGGCGGGAACAGACCATCTTCAAGAGGCCTATTCTATAGCTGATTTATAAAAACTCTCAGGTGCAGGAGGTGTATTTAAAAAATGGAGAAGAAAGAACCACTGGCAACCAAGGAAGAATATGCCAAGACGATAATGCGCTACCAGGACATTCCGCTGGTGGAGCTGGTCCCGGGGCAGGTCAGGGCGCACATCCTCTCCAGCAAGCGGATGACCGCTATCTTCGTCGTCATGGACCCCAATGCCGTGGTCCCGGTGCACAAGCACGAACCGGAACAGGTCATGCTCATCGTTGATGGGGAGGCGGAGCTGGTAACCGGCGGGAAACGGTATCCGGTCAAGACCGGCGATGTGGCCATCTTCGCGTCATATCAGGAGCACGGCACTTACGCTTCCGCAAAAGGCCTCAAGACCATCGAGTTCTTTGCCCCGGTGCGGCAGGACTACATGGAGAAGCTGGCCGCGGTGAAGAAAAAGCTGGGGAAATAGTCGGCTCATCGGAAATCGCTCACCAACGGACGGGCACCGCTTCCAATGGGTCAGGGGCGGTCAGAGCGACCGCGTTGGCCCGTGATTATTTTCCGTCCGCTATTTGATATCCCCTCCGGGTCAAATAATTGCCCAGCAGGATTGACGTTATTATCACCAGCGGCAGGGAGACCAGCCACCGTATGGCGGTGAACTTGATGCCCAGAAACGAGGCCTCGAAGATGGTCATCGGGATGCGGCAGATGGCGGCACTACCAAGATAGGTGAAAATCACACTGAGCCTGGCCCCTTTGCTGTACAGGGCATAGGCCACCGGAAAGGCCGGGTACAGCCCGCCAACCGTGGTGCCGGAGAGCAGTATCACCCAGAGATAGCCCTCGAATCCGGACTTCTCACCCAAGTGTCTTTCGATGGTCTCCCTCTTGACCCAGACTTCAAAAAGTCCAAGCAAGACGAAAGCGCCCGGCAATATCTTGAGCATGTCCACAGAAAAAGAAATAAAATTATGCCCGATTTGCTGGCCAGGATTGAACCCGGTCAACCAAGAGACGGCCAAGAATACGAAATAGCTGGCAAAGAAAATGATTTTTATGATAGTGCTTCGTTTCACGGGAAAATCTCCCCGAAGAAAAGGCCAATCATGACGGCCACCACCAGGGCGATAAAGAAGCTGAGCGTGTTTCGGATAACGGTAACCTTCAGCCCGAAGTACGCTTTCTCTAATGGTGCAGTGAGCACGCCCACCATCATCAGTGTCGTGGTAAAAGCAGCGATGACCATATAGGCCACGCCTTTCTGCAGCAATATGCCCGCCAGCGGGAAGGCAATAAAGCCGGGCATAATGGTGATGGAGCCCAGAAGAGAAGCCAGAGCTACGCCCATGAGTTTATTTTCGCTGCCAAGATAACGGGGAATGACCTCATCCGGCAGAAGGCCGAGGGCAATGGAAACCAGGACAACCATCATAAGCAGAGCCGGGAAAATCCGGATAAACCGTCTGGCGGCGATTTTTAACGCCTGTACTGACTTCTCACGGCTGACGATTAGCGAAACGAGCAAAGCCAGTCCGGCGACAATATACAGATACATTTAATTTGACGCAGCTTAAGCTTGTGTCTTTGCCGAGAGCACAAGCAGGCGAAATGAAACAGGCCAACATCTACAATGGCTATAAACTTACGTTAAACTCTATACCGGCAGGTCAATTTTATAGTTCTTCAGCGTGTCCCTGATGATGGCCGCCGTTTTCTCATCCGGCTCGGTGAGCGGCAAGCGCGGCTTGCCGACGCGGAAACCGACCTGGTTCACAGCGTACTTCACCGGGATGGGGTTCGAGACGATGAACAGGGCGTTCACCAGCGGCAGGAGTCGGCGGTGAATGGCCGCCGCCTCGGCAATCTTCCCCTTAACAAAGCTGTCAATCATCTGTTTTATCTGTTTGCCCACCAGATGTGATGCCACGCTGATGATGCCGTAGCCGCCGAGGGCCATGATGGGGAAAGTATCGCTGTCGTTGCCGCTCCAGACCAGGAAATCTTTACGGGTCTCCTGGATGATTTTGGCAATCTGCTCAAAATTGCCGCTCGCTTCCTTCACCCCGATGATATTATCTATCTTGCTCAGCCGGATAACGGTCTCGGCGGTCATGTTGACCACGGTGCGCGAGGGCACGTTGTACATGATGCAGGGCAGGCCGGTGCTTCCCGCCACCGTCTTGAAGTGCTGGTAAAGGCCTTCCTGGGTAGGCTTGTTATAGTAAGGCACCACCAGCAGGCAGGCGTCAACGCCGATTTTCTCCGCTTCCTTGGTCGCTTCAAGGGCTTCAGCGGTGCTGTTGCTCCCCGTGCCGGCGATAACCGTCCCCTTGCTGCCCACCACCGCCTTTATTTCCCGGAAAAGACGGTACTCCTCTGGCCGCAACGTGGTGGGCGATTCCCCGGTGGTCCCGACCACCACCACACCATCGCTCCCCGAAGCCAACAGGGCCAGGGCCAGCTTTTTCGCCTGTCCATAGTCCACCTCCCCTTTATCATCGAAAGGGGTAACCATGGCGGTGATCAATCTTCCCAGCTCTTTCATCTTGCTACCTCCCGTGGTTTTATCCAGTCCCGTTTCATCATTTCCTCGGCAATCTGGACGGCATTCAGCGCCGCTCCCTTGCGCACGTTATCGGCGACAATCCACATGACCAGACCATTGGGATGGGAAGTATCACGGCGGATGCGACCGACATACACATCATCGGTGCCGGCCGCCATCCAGGGATGCGGGTAGAGACTGATGGCATTATCATCCAGTATCTTCACTCCCGGCGCCCCGGCAAGTACGCGCTCGGCATCATCGGGCATCATCGGTGAAGAAAATTCCACCCACACCGCCTCACTGTGCCCGATAAACACCGGCACACGCACGCAGGTCGCCGAGATGGCGATTTCACTGGCGTGCATTATCTTCCTGGTCTCCTGCTCCATCTTCCATTCCTCTCTGGTGTAGCCATCGTCAAGGAAGACATCTATCTCCGGCAGCACATTGAAGGCAATCTGGTGCGGGTACACGTGAGGTATAGTGGTCTGCCCCTCCAGCACCTGCTTGCTCTGCACATTCAGTTCCTCTATCGCGGCGGCACCGGTGCCGGAGACCGACTGGTAAGTACTGGCCACAATGCGCTTGATGGGGTTGACCTTGTGCAGCGGATAGAGCACCGTGACCATCTGGATGGTGGAGCAGTTGGGATTGGCAATGATGCCCTTGTGCCACTCAATATCGTCAGGGTTGACCTCGGGCACCACCAGCGGTACATCTGGCTCCATGCGCCAGGCGGCACTGTTGTCAACCACCACCGCGCCCGACTGTGCCGCCAGCGGTGAAAAATGGCGGCTGATTTCAGCCCCGGCTGAAAAAAGGGCAATGTCTATCCCTTCAAACGAGTCCGGGGCGGTCTCCCTGACCTCGATTTCCTGCTTGTTGACCATCAGCTTCCTGCCCGCCGAGCGGTCGGAAGCCAGCAGCCTGACTGATTTCATCGGGAAATTGCGCTGGGTTAGAACCTTGATAAATTCCTGGCCAACCATGCCGGTGGCACCAACAATGGCAATGTTATACCCGTTCATTTTCCCCTCACAGCCCAAGCAGCTTGTCCAATCCGTAAACAAGCCCCTTGCGCTTGACCACCTCTCTAATGGCCAGCATCACTCCGGGCATGTAGCACTCCCGGTTGATGGTATCATGGCGAATGCTCAATGTCTGCCCCGGTGCACCCAGGATTACCTCCTGATGCGCCATGAGCCCGGGCAGTCGTACGCTGTGAATGCTCACCCCCTCCACCTGCTCCCCCCGGCTCGCCGCTTTACTCTGCGGCAGGAGGAATGGCTTGCCTCTCGCCTTTGCCATCTCTCTGGCCGTGGTCTGCGCCGTCCCCGATGGGGCATCAGCTTTCAGGTGATGGTGCAGCTCAATTATTTCGGCATAATCAAGATATTTGGCCGCGACCTTGGCCAGGTGCATCATCAGGACGGCGCCAAGAGCAAAGTTGGGCGCCATCACGGCGCCAATGCCACGCTCCTTGGCCAGACGCTCAATCTCTTTGATGTCATCCGGGGAAAAACCGGTGGTGCCAATAACCAGATTAACGCCTTTTCCCGCGGCCAGCCGCACCGCCGGCATGGTGGCTTTGGCAATGCTGAAGTCCACCATGACATCGGGTTGGCAGCGGACCAGGATATCACCCAGGTCAGCGGAAAAGGGAACAGAACCGGAGCCATCAGGTAAAGGCAGTGAATCCTGGGCAGCTTTCAGGTCAACGGCACCAACCAGCTTCATATCGCTTTCGCCGCAGACGGCTTTCACCACCTCCTGCCCGACCCTGCCGGCGGCTCCGTGAACGATTACCCTGATTGGGTTCATCCTGTTTCCCCTACCTGGGTTGATAATGCTTAACGCTCCCGGAACGTATCTTTGGCAAAGTTTGGCTTGCGCCTGGGCGGGCCGCGCCGCCTGGAGTACGAGTCATTATCCCTCCGGGGCGGGCGGCTTGACCCGTCAGAATCCCTGGCTCGAGTGCCAGAAACTTGAGAAGCGCTCTCAAAGACGGCCCGGCGGGAAAGGTTTACCCTCCCCTGGTTGTCAATATTGATTGCCTTCACCATGATTTCGTCGCCGATTTTAACCACATCTTCAACCTTACCCACGCGATGGTCCGCCAGCTCACTGATGTGCACCAGACCTTCCTTGCCGGGTAAGATTTCCACCATGGCCCCGAAATCGAAAATACGCGTTACCTTCCCCGTATAGATGCTGCCAACCTCAACGTCTTTGGTCATGCTTTCAATGATACCGATGGCCTTGCGTGCCGCCTCTTCACTGGTAGCACCAACCAGCACGGTACCATCATCGTCAATGTCGATGCTTGTTTTCGTCTCCTCAATTATGGAACGAATCGTCTTGCCACCGGTGCCGATAACACTGCCTATCTTATCCGGGTCAATAGTTATCTTGTACATCCGCGGCGCGTAATGGCTGACTTCAGGTCGGCTGGTGCTTATGGCCTCGTTCATCTTGTCCAGAATGAACAGCCGCGCGCCACGGCTCTGCGCGATTATCTTCTCCAGAACTTCCAGACTAACACCTTTCAGCTTGATATCCATCTGTAAGGCGGTAATGCCGTCCCTGGTCCCGGCAATCTTAAAGTCCATGTCACCGTAGGCATCCTCCAGGCCCTCGATGTCGGTCAAAATCCGGTATTCATCATTATCACCGGTGATAAGCCCCATGGCCACTCCAGCCACCGCCGTTTTTATCGGTATGCCGGCATCCATCAGCGACAGACTCCCCGCGCAGACGCTCGCCATTGAGGTGCTGCCACTGGAACTGAGGACCTCGGAGACAAGGCGAATGGTATAGGGGAAATCCTTATCGCCGGGCAATACCGGCACCAGAGCTCTTTCCGCCAGCGCACCGTGTCCGATTTCGCGGCGACCCGGCGACCCCAGGCGCTTTACCTCACCGCTTGAGAAGGGCGGGAAATTGTAGTGGTGGATGAAGCGCTTCGTCTCTTCTATGCCGAGGCCGTCAAGCTGCTGTTCCTGCCGGGTAGAACCTAAAGTGGCAATAGTCAGCACCTGTGTCTGACCCCGGCTGAAAAGCGCCGAGCCGTGTGTCCTCGGCAGGAGTCCAACTTCGGCGCTGATGGGCCTGACTTCATCAAAGGCACGACCATTTAGGCGTCTTCCCGCCAGTATGTTGTTCCTTACCTCAGCCTTGGCCCTGGCTTCAAAGGCAGCCAGGGTATCCTCTTCGGCATAGGTCTCACCCAGGCTTGCCACCAGCTTCTTCTTCAACTCAGAGAACTTCTCCTCCCGGATGGACTTATCCGCTTCCGCCAGGACAGCCGGCAGGCTATCGCCGATGGCTGATGCCACCGCGGAATCGATTTCCGGGTTAACTTCCGGAACCGGTACCGCCTGTTTCGGTTTGCCGCAAGCCTGCTGCACCTGTTCCTGAAGCCGGATTATATCCTGATTGGCCTCAAAGCCAAACTGGATGGCCCGGGGCAAAATCTCTTCGGGAACCTCTTTGGCCCCGGCTTCCAGCATGACAATTGCCTTCCCGGTGCTGGCCACGACCATATCAAGCTGGCTCTTTTCAAGCTCGGCCAGCGTGGGGTTCAGCACCAGCTCGCCATTGATATAGCCCACGTGAACGGCACTTATCGGCCCATCAAATGGTACCTCTGATAGGCACAGCGCTGCCGAGGCACCGATTACGGCCAGGACATCGGGGCTGTTTTCCTGGTCAGCCGAGAGCACGGTGGCAACAATCTGGATATCCCGACGCCATTCCTTGGGTAAGAGCGGTCGTATCGGGCGGTCAACGAGTCGACAGGCCAGAATGGCCGCTTCGCTGGGTCGCCCTTCCCGGCGGATGAAGCCGCCCGGGATTTTACCCGCCGCGTACAGCCGCTCCTCGTAGTCCACGGTTAACGGTAGAAAGTCAACGCCCTCGCGGTAGTCATCGGACACGGTAGCCGTCACCAGGACTACCGTATCTCCGTACCGAACGGTTACCGCGCCATTGGCCTGACCGGCCAGTTTTCCGGTCTCAATGATAAGGCCTCTGCCTCCAACTCGACACTGAAAAGACTGAAGTTTTTGCAATATCCCCTCCCCACTCAGACCTTATTTACGCAGTCCGAGTCGTTTAATCAGTTGATTGTATTTGTCAGCGTCCTCCTGGCTCAGGTAGTTCAACAGCCTCCTTCTCTTCCCCACCAGCTTGAGCAGGCCGCGCTGGGAGTGATGGTCGTGGCGATTTGCCGCCATATGGTCGGTCAGCTCCTTTATCCTCTCGGTAAGCAGTGCTACCTGCACCTCGGTCGAACCGGTATCTCGGTCCTTGTTCTGATAAGTGCTGACAATTTCAGCCTTCTTCTCCTTGTCCAAACGACACCTCACTGAACAGTTATAGGTAATAAATTACAAATCAAGTGATTATAACATACTGCCCTGCGATATGTAAATTGGCTCACGACACCGCATTCAAAGTAAATCCAGGCTGAAGCCGACATATACCGTGGCATCTGCCCCGGCCGATGCCACATCATAGACATAGTATCGGCCAACGAGTATAATACACGTTAGTATGGGCAGAGCGATAAAGGAAGATACAGAAAGAAAAGTTACCCCGGAAGTAACCTGCAAATTTTTCAGCGGCGAAACCTGGCGCAAGGAGACGGTAGCCATACCCGGTGAGCTGCCACTGACCATCTTTGTCAATGGCCAGGAGGTCGCCACCGTACTGTGCACGCCCGCCAGATTGACCCAGCTTGTCCTCGGGTTTTTATACCTGGAGGGGATTATCGCCAGCCGGCAGGAGGTGGCCAGCCTGCGCGTCTGCGAGGACGAACCGACGGCCGATGTCAGGCTCCTGAAGAGCGAATATAAGCCACCATTGAGGCGTACCGTCACCTCGGGTTGCGGTGGCGGCACCAGCTCTGATGCCCGTTCATCGCGGGTGACTTCAGACCTGGTGGTTACCCCAGACGAGATACTGGCACTGATGCGACAGCTTTACCAGCATCAGGACCTGTTTCAGGAAGTGGGCGGCATCCACTCCTCGGCGCTGGCCGACCGCGATAAGATACTGGTCCTGACGGAAGACATCGGGCGCCACAATACGCTGGACAAGATTACCGGCGAGTGCTTGATGACGGGGATGCCAATGCGGGACAAAATCCTGCTGACCACGGGCCGCATTTCCTCGGAGATGGTACTGAAGGCAGCCAGAATGCAGGTGCCCATCGTCGTGTCGCGCGGTACGCCAACCGAGCGAGCGGTCAGGCTGGGCGAAGAGCTGGGAATCACCGTAGTTGGCTACGCCCGCGGCAACAGGCTGTCCGTTTTCTCGGGTGAGGAACGGTTACTGGTCACCAGTAGCCCAATTTCAAGATAATAAAAAGCATTGCTGGTAGGAGGAACAGGTTATGCCGTTTCGTATTGGACCATGGGAGATAGCCCTCATCCTGGTCATTATCCTCATCGTCTTCGGTGTTGGCAAGCTGCCTCAGGTGGGCGGCGCCATCGGCAAGGGGATACGGGCTTTCCAGAAAGGTCGTCGCGGAGAGGATGCTGAAGGGCAGGAAGAGGAACCGGAACCCGGAAAACCTTCCCGCAAGAAAAATACCAAGAGCTAAATATCACCGCCATCAGCTCATTAGCCGGCTAATGCTTTCACCGGTAAGTCAATCCCGGCATCCAGCCAAGGAACAGACATGGACTTTTTCGGCATCGGTTTAGGGGAAGTACTGCTCATCCTCATTCTCGCCCTGATTATCTGGGGGCCAAGGAGACTGCCCGAGATTTCCCGCACGCTGGGCAAAACGGTTCGCGCCCTGAGGAAGGCGACCAATGACTTCACCTCCCAGGTGACCAGGGAAATTGATATTGAAGAAACAGAGGACAAAAAAGGGGAGCCGCTCGCGCCGCCCCCAGATAGCCGTACCGCCGGAAAAGATGCCACCGAAGATGAGTGAAGACAGGAAACAATCCATTCTGGAACACCTCCAGGAACTGCGCCAGCGCCTGATTAAAAGCCTCATCGCCGTTGCCGTGGCCTCGGTTATCGCCTTCATTTTCCACGAGTGGATATTCTACATCCTGAAGCTCCCCACCGAGGGGCTCAACCTTGTCTTTATTGAAATGACCGAGATGCTCGGCACCATAATGAAGGTGAGCCTTATTGCCGGCATTATCCTGGCCATGCCCTACCTTGTTTACCAGGGCATCATGTTCGTCTCCCCGGCGCTGACCCCCAGGGAGAAGAAGTATGTTTATATCATCCTGCCGTGGATAGCCCTGATGTTTCTGGGTGGCGTGGCTTTCGGCTATTTTGTCCTCATCCCGCCCGCCACCAGATTCCTTACCAGCTACGGCTCCGACATCGCCCGCCCCGAGATTCGAGTGGGCAACTATATATCAGTGGTCGCCAGGCTGCTGCTGGCCATCGGCATCGTCTTTGAGTTGCCGGTGGTCACCACGTTCCTGGCCAGGCTGGGCGTGCTCAAGGCGCAGTGGCTCTCCAGACACCGCAGGGTAGCCATCATCTTTGCCTTCATACTGGCGGCCATCATCACGCCGACCTTTGACCCCATCAACCAGAGCCTGGTCGCCATTCCCCTGATAGTCCTCTATGAGATGAGCATCTGGCTGGCCCGGCTGGTGCAGAGGAGGCCGCCAGCGGCCTAATTGCACTGTGTTAACTGGTGCGCTATACTGATTAGCTGGTCGGGAGCGGATGAGTCCCGGTGGGCTCCGCGGACTTCAAATCCGTTGGGGGGCGTTAATAGCGCCTTCGGTGGGTTCGACTCCCATGCGCTCCCGCCAATCCATTCCTGCATTTTGTTGACAGATTTTCTGAAATCCCGCAGACAAGGTTTATCCCCCAGGAGTATCGATTACTACCGATGTTATCTCAATCTGGCTCGTTCAGTCATCGGGACTGATGTAACCGGCCAACGGATTAATACATTCTTGGGTTCTCTTCAATGCTCGAACGGTGGGAAACAAGCTTACTATCGAACGCTGAGGGTATTCTATAACTGGCTGTACTCTCCAAAGTCTGGATATAACCTTAACTCGCAGAATAATCCTATATTCATTGTTGGTTCGCCTAAGGTTGAGAAGAAGATATTGCCGAGCCTGAGCCAGGAGCAGGTGGAATACCTCATTGAGCAGGCTGGGTGTGTGAGGGATAAGGCTATCATATCCTTGTTTGCCGATTCTGGTTTGAGATTATCTGAATTGGCTAATATCAAGCCGGAGAATATCGACTGGAGAAATAGGCTAATCAAGGTCATGTGCAAGGGTAATAAGGAAGGGCTGGCACCATTCGGTGAGAGGACAGCGAAATTAATGCAGGAATGGTTATCGACACACCAAGGTAATGACAGGCTGTGGGATTTGAAGGCATGGGGGATAATCGAGATGTTAAAGGTGTTGAGGATGAATACAGGGTTGCCATGTAATCCGCATACGTTTAGGAGGACGTTTGCCAGTCTGTTGGCTAAGAGAGGGATTGATAGCTTGCATATTATGAGATTGGGGAGATGGGAGTCGATAGCGATGGTGGAGAGATATACGAGGAGTGTGAAGTTTGAGGATAGTTTGAAGCTTTATAGAGCACCACTGTCATGAAAGTAAATT
>CAZJGR010000036.1:0-17785 GCA_964545815.1 uncultured Dehalococcoidaceae bacterium
CGATATCCTCTTTGACCCACAGACGTCAGGGGGGCTGTTCATATCAGTTGCCCCGGAAAAAGCTCAAGGTCTGCTGGAGAAAATGCACCGGGCAGGCATTCCAGAAGCAGCTATTGTGGGTGAAGTCGTGGCCAAACCGAAAGGCAAAATAATCGTTGATTAAAGCTGCGGCCGGTTGACAAAAGCGGCTTTGCCTGTCCCCCCGGTAGAGGCTAAACCGTAACCGTCAGTATCCCCAGCAGGCTCAGCCCGCGGATAATCATGCTCACCGCGATGGCGGCCAGCAGGAGGCTGAAGACCTTGGATATTGCTTTCAGCCCGCCCTGCCCCAGAAAGCCGACAATCCGGTGGCTCAGCATGAAGACCACCCAGACGACCAGAAGGTTCAGGACAAAAGCCACCAGAACCATGTAGAGCTTGAACTGGGACGCCAGCAGCAACAGTGTGGTTATCGTCGCCGGACCCACGGTGAGGGGTGTGCCTATTGGAACGACCGCCACCATCTCCTCTTTTATCAGGTCAACTGCCTGCCCCGTAGTCATGTATTTAATGGACAGCACCAGCAGGATGAGTCCGCCGGCAATGGCAAAGGAGCCAACCTTAATATCGAGCACATTCAGGATAAACTGGCCAAAGAACAGAAAAATAAGCCCCACAATGGCCGCGGTAATGACCGCCACGTGAATCATTTTGCGCTGCTCGTGCCGTGTCATGCCTTCACTCAGAGAGATGACAAAAGGCAGGTTCCCCAGCGTATCAATGGCGATAAATAGGGGCACAAAGGTCAGCACAAAAGCTTCAAGCCAGTTCATTGCCGTATCCAGTTCCCCCTCATTATATCAGTTAGTCAGCGTTAAAACCAAAGCCCGCCTCCAGCTATTATAAATGCTTGCCGGCGGCTGGGGATGTATAATCTAAAATGATGGCCGGGATAAAGCTCATTGATAAAAAGGGTTCCACGCTGCACGACTACCCTTACCGTACGCCTGCCCGGAAGTGTCCGCACTTCTGGATTATCAACGTTACCCCGCCCGGCCCGGCCCACTGCGTCCACCACTGCCTTTACTGCTATGCCCGTGAAGCAATCTATTCGAACTACGCAACGGAAACGCTCATCTACCGTAACCTGCCGGAGCTGGTGGAAAAGGACTTAAAGCGGATAAGCCTCTGCCCACCCATCTCCATCTCCAACGTTTCCGACCCCTGTCAGCCTATCCCGGAGCTCAGGGTGGAGGTGAAACGGCTGATACAGCGGCTGATGGACTACGGCGTCGCCTTTGCCATCACCACCAAAGGTGACCCGGCCTTCCTCCTGGACCTGCCCGGTTTCATCAACTACCGGCCGAAATTCATGGCCATCACCATCGAAGGCACCGCCGATATTTTGCACCTGCTTTCCCCGGCAGCACCACCGCTGGAACAAAGGCTGGCGGCAGTGCGCCAGCTTTCCGCTCTGAACATTGATACCCTGGTCCGCTTTGACCCCGTCTTCATCCACCTTTACCAGGCGCTGTACGGCGACGCTTGGTTCGAAAAAATTGAGGAACTTATGCACACCTTTGCCCAGACCGGGGCCAAGCACATCGTCGGCAGCACCGGCCGCCTGTCCCGAAAATCAACCGGCCCGGACGGCTCCAGCCTGTGGCAGCGGCTCTGGCAGGTTATTAACCAACAGTCGGCTGAAGCTGCCCGACGCTTTGAACGGGAATACGGCTATGAGCGCGGCGGCACCAGCCAGGGATATCGGCTGCGGAGAGATATTCGCCTGGCGCTGCACCAGCGGCTCAGGGCACTGGCCGCCGAAAACGGGATGACCTACGCCACCTGCCAGGAACTCAGCGCTGCTGAATCGGATTCACCTGGCCTGCCGCACTGCGAGCGCTTCATCCTGCCCTTTGCCCGGAAGCAGGCCGACGGTCGATTCAAGGCCATTGCTGGGTGCACGGCAAACTGCCATGTTACCTGCCACAACATAGCCCGGCCGCCCTGCGGGCAACCCGAACTCGCCTCGCCCCGACCTTTTCGGATTGGTTATCTGAAATAGCCGAAATACCGTAACCAGGCCAAGCCCAAATTGTGCTATAATGAGACGAGGACTTTTTGGCACCCAATTTCATGTACTACCGACAATAAGCACTGGATTGAGGTGATTGGACTATGGACGTAAGAGGCATATTGTTCATCATACTGATAGTCATTCTTTTCATCCTGGCGGCCATCTTCCTGCCTTACTGGTTGGTCATGCGAGCCGTCCCGAAAGTAATAAGGGCATTCCGAAAGCAGAATGCCATCGGAAAACAAAATGCCATGACCATTGAAGAGCTGAAACTGAAGCCAAAGTCCCTATTCCGGAGGGTGTTATCCCGCCGTGATTACCGGCAGCAGGCCCTGCAGTTCCTCATCAGGGTGAAAATAGTTGATATTACGGAGGAAGGCAAATACTTCCTCAACGAAGAAAAACTGATGCTCTCCAAATGGCACCATCTATAGCTAAAACATCAGCTAAAATCTACATCGGCACTTCGGGCTGGTCTTATCCCGGAGGTGCCGGCATGTGGACCGGCTATTTCTACCCTTCTGGCAAGATAAATGAACTTGAGTACTACAGCCAGTTCTTCAACACGGTGGAGGTCAACAGCTCTTTTTACCGCCCGCCGAACCCGGGCTATGTCTATAACTGGGTGCACCGTACGCCGGGAGACTTCCTCTTCGCAGTGAAGTTATGGCAGAAATTCACCCATCCCAGGATGTACGAGGAAGCCACCGGGGAGGCCGCCGCGATATCACAGAAGGATGTTGACCTTTTCCAACACAGCCTCGAGCCGCTTTATAAATCGGGAAAACTCGGGGCGCTCCTGGCCCAGTTCCCGCCAAGCTTCAGGAATGATAAATACGGACAGCAGATACTCTCCGCCGTGCTCCGGACATTCGGACAGTACCGGCTGGCCGTTGAGCTGCGACATCGCAGCTGGAGCGATGACAGGCACACCGCCGAGCTGCTCAGGGAACACAATGTTGCCTGGGTGCAGATTGATGAGCCTAAGTTCCCCTCCTCCATCGCCGCCGATATTCCACTGACGGCGGACATAGCTTATTTTCGCTTTCACGGGCGGAACAAGGAAACGTGGTGGAGCGGTGATAGCGAGACGCGCTACAAATATCTGTATTCTCCCGAAGAGATAAGGGAGCTGGCCGATAAAATGAAGCCCGCCCTGGTGCAGACCGGGCTCACCTTAGCCTTCTTCAACAATCACTGGCGCGGGTACGCACCGCGCAATGCCACCGACATCAAGAAAGAACTGAGACTTCCAGTTCAGGAGCTCCCTATTGTCCAGAAGCTGCCTGATGAGGAGTAAACTGCTGGCAAATCGGTATTACCCCTAAAAAATATATGGGCTGAGCGGTGCCCAACCCATATATATCCTTGCCGAAAAAATCGAGCTTATTTGTTCTGTTTTACTTTGCGAAAGCAATCACTGCAATAAACTGGCCTGTCTTCACGTGGCTCAAAGGGTACTTCTGTTTCCTTGCCGCACTCGGCGCATACCACAGGAAACATCTGGCGACGAGGTCTATTGTCGTAGCCACTGTCTCCCTGACGTTCCAGCTTCCTTGCCTGCCGGCATTCGGGACAACGCTTAGGTTCGTTCGTGTAGCCTTTTGACTGGAAAAATTCCTGTTCCTTAGCGGTGAAGGTGAAGTCTTTTCCGCAATCGGAACATTGAAGTGTCTTGTCCTTGAAGCTCATCAGATGACCTCCTCTCTTCCTTAATTATTTGGTTAGAAACTTGGTCATCCGAAATGTAAGATAACCTGTGGTGCATAACCCAGTATTTGATAACCAGTACTAAACCGCTTCTTATTATACACTAAATGGTCTTGATGCACAATAGGCCGAAAATGAAGGCCCGGCTCAATGGCAGTCACGACCGCGGTACCCAGAGCACCATCCTCGGCTTCTTGCCCATTTCCTGGGCTAACTCTTCGATTGGCCCGTATTTCATACAGGCGGCCATACAGTGCTTCACACAGGCAGGCTCAAGTCCCTTCTTGGTGCGAGATGCGCATAAGACACACAGCTCGGTAGGAAACGGCAGGTAAGTGAGATATGCCTTATCATGCGGCAGTTTCTGAACCACTTCAATTACCTGAATCCCGGCCATCCCCGCCGGCCAATGGTATTCCTGGGCGCAGGCTACCTGACACGCATAGCAGCCGGTGCAGTATTCATAGTCTATCAACAGGCCATATTGAGGCTTCTTAGGCATCTCCTGCCTCCTCTCTGCCGCTGGCTTTATAGACCCGGCAAAGCAAATGCTTTATCGGGGCACCCAGGCCGTCCTTGCCCTGGAAGCCCATGGGAATAAGCTGATTTACATTCGATTCCCAGACACCGTACAGGGAAGGCTCTGCCCCGGGCTTTTCCGGGAACCACCAGCCATGAGTCGCCATCACCATCCATTTCGGCACGACGAGGGTGACTTTGGCCTTAAATTGGCATTTGCCCAGCCAGTTTTCCACCCAGACCCACTCTCCATTGTCAATGCCCAGTGACCTGGCCGTATCGGGATGGATTTCAATCACCGGGTCGGGGTCGAGCGTGCGCAGCCACGGGATATTCCGGTGCTCGGCATGAAAATACACCGGCGACCTTCTGCCTGTGGAAAGGATTAATGGATACTTTTTATGCATTTCGGGCTGGCTGATTGGGGTGAATGGTGGCTCTTCGTAGTGGGCCATGGGCTCCAGTCCCCATTCTTCACGCAGCGATGAGTATAGCTCAATCCTGCCGGATGGAGTTTGAAATCCCGGTTTTCTGTCTGAGCGCAATAGCCCCTTCTCGAACCGGTGATACGGGGCGCTCGGGTGACCTTCTGGGGGAAAGGCCCAGCCTTTCCTCTGCAGCTCCTTAAAAGTCATACCGGAAGGTTTTATAATCTCATCATAGAGTTCATAAATGTTTTTCCATCGGAAATCCGGGTCAAATCTCCTGGCCAGCTCGAAGTTGATTTCCACGTCGGGCTTGCATTCCGGCACCGATATCGCCTTATTGATGCTCTGAAGCGGTACCCACCAGCTCCTGATGCCGTCTTTTTCCAGAAAACTGGCCGACGGCAGAACCACGTCTGCCAGCTGGGTCGTGGGAGTCATGAAAAGGTCGACGGCCACCACAAAGTCAAGCTTCTTAATGGCCTCAACCCATTTCCGGGGGTCAAGACCTATGCCGGCCACCGGATTACACGTCTGCAGCCACATGCCTTTGATGGGGTAGGGTTTTCCGGTGAAGATTTGCTCCAGCACCAGGTCTGTCTGAGCCCGCCAGATAAATCTATTCAGAGGCCCGTACCGGTCAGCGCCAATCCTCTTCTTATCCGCCTCTTGGGATTTTAACTTGATGACCCCCTTGGCCCCGGGCAAGGCATAGGCCACGGCATCAAAAGCAAAGCGGGAAATCACATTTCCACCGGGCACATCCAGGTTCCCGGTGAGACACCACAGGTTGGCAATGGCCTGGACGGTGGGCGTGATGGCCGGTGTCATGTCAATGGGCACGCCCCAGTGTATGGACGCGGGCTTGCTTCTGGCGTATAACCGCGCTGCCTCCACAATATCTGCCTCGGGAACCCAGGTGATTTCAGACACCCGTGCCACTGGATACTGCGCCACCTGCTGGCAGAACACGGACCAGACCGTTTTAACGGTTACTTTTGCTCCATTCGAAAGGCAGACTTCATACTCGCCATCTAGAGCTGGCTTCACATTGGTAAGCCCGTAGTCTAATCTTGTGGTGTCCCAGACCACCGGCACCCCTCTCGCGGTGTCCCACACCACGAAATTGCCGGCCGAACCGCTGTCCGCCAGGTCGCTCTCCCGAAGCAGTTTTCCCGTGTCGCTTCTAACCAGATGCGTCGCATTCGTCCACTTCTCCACAAATCCCTTATCATACAGACCTTCACTGATAATTACGTTAAGGAAACCCATGGCCAGAGCCCCATCTGTTCCCGGCCGGAGTCTAAGCCACTTCCTGGCTCTTGACGCAAACCACGACAGCCTGGGGTCAATGGCGATAATCTCGGTGCCCTTTTTCATGAGGTCAATAATCCAGTGCCCGAAGACGTTGTCCGGGCATGAGGCCGGGATATTGTAGCCCCAGACTATGATGCACTTTGGAATCTTGTATCTCGGGTCATCGTAGCGCTTCGGAAACCATTGAGCGGCGTCGAGCACACAGTAATCTCCCTGGATAGTATCAACGGCGGCGATTCTGGGGCTGTAGCAGGCAATGCCACTCAGGGCAAACATGACATTCGGGCTACCGTAGGCATAGGCCAGCATACATATCCAGGGGCCGATGTCTCTGCCGGTGCCCATGGAGAAGATAACGCTCTCTGGTCCAAATTCCTCCCGGATTTCGCCCAGTTTGCTCTCAATCAGGTCAAAGGCCTCATCCCAGGAAATCTCCTGCCACTTCCCCTCCCCGCGCTCTCCCGCTCTCTTCAAGGGGCGGGTTAACCGGTCGGGGTGATAAACATATTGGGTCATGGCCAGACACCGGGCACAGAGACGTCCCTGATTCCAGGGATGCTCCGGGTCACCCTCAATCTTAACCAGTCTGCCACCCTCGATATGTGCCAGCACCCCGCAGCCACCGTGACAGCCAGGCCCCGCCGACCACGTAGTGGTACGTACGATTCTGCGTTTCTCTCGTTTCACGGCCCGGATTCCCTCTTGCTTCATAAATCTTAGTAGTGCGAAATATGCATCCCGCAGTTTACCGCCAGCGTATGACCGGTTATGGCGCTTGATTCATCTGAAGCCAGGAAAACAGCCGCCGCCGCAACCTCTGATGGCTCAATAAGCCTCTTGAGGGAGAAGTCTTTGATTAACCTGGCCAGTATTTCCTCGCGGTCAACGCCGAGTGCCTCAGCTTTGGCTCTGGCCGCGTTAAGGATACGGTCGCCCCTGACTGCCGCGGGACTGATACAGTTCACGCGGATATTGTGCTCTCCTACCTCAATGGCCAGGGTCTCGGTAAAGGCAATAACACCCATCTTGGAGACACAGTATGGGCTTCTCATCGGGAAACCAGACATCCCTCCTACCGAACTTATATTGATGATATTGCCGCTCTTTCGCGGAATCATGTCTTTCAGTACTTCTCTGGAACAGAGCATCATTCCCGCCAGGTTTACCGCCAGTACTGCGTTCCATTTGTCCAGTTCCATATCGACTATCTTGGCGGTGGGACCAGCGATGCCGGCATTATTGACCAGGATATCTATCCTTCCGTATTCGGCCAGAGTCTGTGCCACCATTCGCCTGACTTGTCCTTCATCGCTGATATCTGTCGGTATGGCCCTGGCCCTTCCTCCTCTTGAATTGATAGTGTCGGCTACTTCCTTGAGCCTGGACGCAGTGCGCGCCACGATGACCACAATCGCACCCTCGGCGTTAAAAGCCCGGGTAATCGCCAGTCCGATACCTGAGCCACCTCCCGTAATCACGGCCACCCTATCTTTTAGTCTCACGGGTGCTAACCTCCATACCTAGTTTTTGCATTCTAATGCAAAGGCTACCTGTTTGCAATACGAATTCAGACTTTTACTCTTCAGTTTTAACTTGATTACACTGTCTAATAGAGTGTATAGTGCTGCTAGTAAGCGCGGAAAACTTTTATTCTTCATAGGTAAATAGTCGTGAATTTCAAGGGATATCGCCGGCGAAATGGTTCTGTGGGCGTGCGCAACCATGTGCTGATTTTCCCGACCACAATCTGCGCCTCAGCCGTGGCCGAGATGGTCAGCCGAAAAGTACCTGGGACGGTAGCTGTGGTTCATCGTCACGGGTGTGGCCACCTTGGTGATGAAGAGAAGCTCATGGTTCGGACCATGGCCGGTTTCTGCGCCAACCCCAATGTCGGCGGGGTGCTGCTTATCGGCCTGGGCTGTGAACAACTTACCCCTGAGCTAATCGCTGCCGAACTGATAAAAGCGGGGCAGAGGTTTGAAATACTCAGTATACAGGAAGCTGGCGGCACCACCAACAGCGTAGCCAGAGGCACACAATTGGCCAAGCGGCTTAGGGAAGAGTCGGCCACGGCAAAGCGAGAACCGGTTCCTGTTTCCGAATTGATAGTGGGCACCAAATGCGGTGGTTCCGACACTATCTCCGGAGTTACGGCTAATCCGTCACTGGGCGTTGCCTCTGATTTAGTAATCGCTGAAGGTGGGACCGTAATTCTTTCGGAAACACCAGAAATGATAGGCGCGGAACAGGTTCTCACCAGACGGGCGGTAAAGGCACAAATCGGAAGTCGTGTTCGGGCAAGAATATCGGCAGCTTATGACAATATAAAATCAATGGGCGTTGATGTTCGGGGAGCTGAACCTTCACCCGGCAACATAGCGGGCGGGCTCACCACTCTGGAAGAAAAATCACTGGGGGCCATACTTAAGGGTGGCACCACACCGGTGATTCAGGTAATTGATTTCGCTCAAAAACCAGAACAGAAGGGTTTGATAATAATGGACGGGCCGGCTCATGATGTGGTATGCAACAGCGGCATGTTGGCCGCGGGAGCTCAAATTATTGTGTTTACTACCGGAAGGGGGACCCCGATTGGCTCGCCTATTGCTCCGGTAATCAAGGTCTCATCCAACAGTACACTCTATGAAAAGATGAAGGACAACATCGATATCAACGCCGGAACCGTAATCGAAGGCACGGAATCAATTCAAGGTATCGGTGACCGCATATTCAGAGAGATTGTTGAGGTCGCCTCAGGCAAGTTAACCAGGGCTGAGGTTCTGGGCCATGGTGAGTTCGCTATACCCTCCATTATTCCTACCGTATGAGTGCTGAGCCAGCCTTTCTTTAAGATAATTACCCCTCATCTCGCAAGCGCAAAACAGGCTCAAAAAATAACTGGCGATGGTGGAACTAAGGACTTCTGGGTAATCGGTATTTTTTACTGAATTCACTCGCCGACATTTTACCATCGAATAGGGCGGCAACATCTTTCGCAATTCCCAGTGCCTTCTCAACTGACATGCGCTGCCACTCTTCTTCTGGTATCGCGGCTTCCAAGTAGTGGTGGAAAATATGCCCTGCATCCCAAACCGTATCCATCATCTTCTCTCCTTCTTATTTCCTTCCTGACTGAGCCGTTGGGAGAGGAGGTCTATGGCTTTCCTGAGTTCTCGCTGGTCTGCCTGGCTCTGCTCCAGGAGCTTTTTTATGGCATCGGCTGTGGCCAACTCACCGTCCAGAGCACGGGGTCGGCTGGTGAGGAACTTTATGGGCTGGTCCTCGTCCATATTCAGGTTCAGTGAGAGCACATCAAAGCGGTTGTAATGCCCGATGATATCGTGCCACTGCTTTTGGATTATCTCCTGCTCGATGTCAATGTCGGCATATATTATGCCCTCTTCGCCCTCGAGGCTGTTCAAAACTTCACCGTTCGGTCCGTAAATGGCGCTGTAAGCGTTAGAACTGGTCAGGAACTGGCGCTTCTCCTCCGTGTCGCCGAGCATCTCTATCATTTCCTGGCTAATGGTGCTGGTTGATACCAGGGTGAAGACCTTGCCTTCACAGGAATGGGCACCTGCCCTGAGGTGTATCCAGGTGTTCTGCCCCAGTTTAGCGGCAAGGCCCAGGGCCGGGTAGTTAGCTATGTGCACCTGCTCACCCTGCGCCAGCAAAGCATACCTAGCCAGGGTATTGCTGTTCTCGCCACAGGCCAGGGTGCCCAATCTGCCGATATCGGTCTCCCACACCCTCATACCGGCGCCATCACCCCGGGACCAGACCATCTTCTCGGGGAAGGTGGGCACCAGCTTGCGGTGCTTCCCCAGGATACTCCCCTGCCGGTCGATTACGAGGTTGGTGTTCCACATGGTTCCCATATTGAGCGGCACCTTCTCATTTACCCCGATGACCACATAGATATCAGCGGCCTTGGCCGCCCGGCAGAGCTCATCGGTGGCGGGGCTGGGTATCTCTACCGCTTCCTTGAAGAGTCGGCTGAAGAATTCGTTGTGTTTCAGTGGTGAATCCAGCAGAATCCAGTAGGGATATCCCGGCACAAAGACCTCAGGGAAAGCCACCAGCTTGGCCCCGTTGCGACTGGCCTCTTGTATTAGCTGACAGGCCTTGTCCACGGTGGCTTCCCGGTTGAGGAAAACAGGCGATGTCTGTACCGCCGCCGCTTTGAATTTCGGGTATTGGTCTCCCATGTCGCCCTCCTGACTCTCACTATACGGATATTTAGTCAACACCCACGCTTACTATCTCAGAGATTAGTTCCAGATATTATGACTAAATAATTCGATTAGGTCTTTTTAGAAAGCAACCTTTCAATAGTCTCCCTTATTATATAGGTGAAATACGCTGACCAGGCAATAATTAAAAGAGTAGAACCAATAATAAATATCACTATGGCTGCTTTGATTAATTCAGACCACGGTCCAGCGGGTACCAGTCCAGTCAGCCATATTGCCGAAAATATGGCGAGAGCTGTCAGAATAGCGGTAATGAGAACCGGAATAATAATGCGCAGAGATTTCATTTTGTTTTACCTCCCAGAAACGTCCTGCTATTCCATCTATTAAAATGCATACAATATAGCATATCGGTTATTTCTTTGTATAGTTTGTTATACGATAAGGCTGGATACCTTATTTCAGGATATCCAGCCTTAAAAGTTCAGGTGAATCTCGTTAGGCTTCAGTTCTTCAACCTCCCTACCTTATTTGTGCCAGCGCTTCTTTGCGTGCTTTGGCTCGTCTTTTTTCTCTGGCCCGGCTCTCCTTCCACACGGTTAAAATTCCGCTGATGTTGATAAACCACACAAATGCCGCCGGGAAGAGAAGAATTGGTATGGCTATGGCTAGTGCGATTATTAATTCTAACTGCATCGTTTTTCACCTCCTTTTTCTGCATTTAGGGCTATTCTGATAATAAGTACTATTGCTACTTCGCCTCGACTTCCTTGACTCCCTTTTCACGAGCAACTTTCTTGGCTCTGGCTTCCCTAACCGCGGCATAAAGGCCACCCAGGTTCAGATACCAGACGAAAGCGGCCGGGAA
Organism: uncultured Dehalococcoidaceae bacterium; assembly: GCA_964545815.1. Classification (GTDB taxonomy): domain Bacteria; phylum Chloroflexota; class Dehalococcoidia; order Dehalococcoidales; family RBG-16-60-22; genus E44-bin89. Next base: position 11,089 of record CAZJGR010000036.1, read on the forward strand.
GAGAATGACTGGCACCACAATTATTAGAGCTACTACTAACTGCCATTCCATCTTAGTTACCTCCTTCTTTTATTTACATTACTAGCTTACCAACTTGCCGTTAAAACTCGCTTCCGCCGTGATACTTATTTTTGAACTCGAAAATACCTAAACTATATGGCTCAAATATTGATTTTGATAATTACTATTAACCACTGCCAGTTAAGCAGATATACTTATCAAGTGTGTAAATAGTCAGCATAGTTTCTCAACTGCGTGCCTACCTATGAAATGATAACTTAATATAAATCTCCTTAACTAACAAGGAAACACTTTGCGGTTAAGTCTCCCGGCATTGACAGGTACGCGCTAAAGTTCCTTAAAAAGCATCTAGAACTCAAAGTGAAAGCCGCTAGCTCTGGAGAAGGTCAATAGGTATTTGAAGCTAAAAACAAATGGCAGCGGGTGGATTTGAACCGGCGTAACGTTAATTTACTTCGCCAGAATCACATGATTAACACAAGAGGCACAACAAGCGCTATTAGCCCGGTAAAGACTACTACGAAAAGGAAGAGGTTATACCTTAAGGCGTAATTACTTAAAAGAGATGCGTCGTAATAACCTTCCACGCCCTGGTCTTTGTACATCTTCAGCAAACCATTTATTAGCTTAATTCTGGTTTGTTTCCCTTTCAATAATCCTACTTCTACGACAAAATTGACTACGATCACGAGACAAATAAAAGTAAAGAACACAACCCAAGTAGTAGTGTTTTTATCTGAACCCTGAGCCACTGCTGAATTTACACCCAGAGCCAGAAGGTTCAGAAGAATCGCCGTGAGGATGAAAACCGTATCTGTACGAGTGTTTTGTTGCAGTTCCGTGATGATATGTTCATGAACACGCCCAATCATATTTCCCTCTATTTCGTCATTAACTCAGACTATTTTTAAAGCATTACTAATGATAATAGACCTACAGCCTATTGAAGTCAACCACTGTGGAAGTTAAACTGACAGTGTATCTCCTGTGAGGTGTCTCAAACATAAAACTGGCAGCGGGTGGATTTGAATTCGTTTTTTCATACAGAGATTTAATTAACAACAAAAGCCCTCGATTAGAGATAGAGAATTGTCTAAGAAAACGTTATCCTAATGTTAAGTTTAAAAGGAGGTCAAGAAAATATGTCAACATCAAAGCGCGCCGGTAAAGCTCAAACTGTATTAGGCTGGATTGAAGGTGAAGACCTCGGGATTACACTTCCTCATGAGCACCTGCTTTGTGATGCCAGATTTAACTTTTCGGAGCCAGCCAAAGCTAGCGAAAAGGCTCTGGCCTATAAACCAGTCAGCATGGAAATCCTCAGTTGGCTCCGATACCACCCTTCTGAAAACTTAGAGAATTGCCAGGCATTTGACGAAAAAGAAGCTATAGATGAGGCTAGGCTCTTTAAAAAAGCCGGAGGAAGCACCATCGTCGATGCTTCCAGCATTGGTCTTGGTCGCAATCCCGAGGCGTTAGCGCGCATTTCCCAAGCTACAGGTCTTAATTTAATTATGGGGTCGGGCTATATGGTTCATCGTTGCCACCCGCCAAATATGTCCGCCAAGACTGAGGGTGAGATTACTGAAGAAATTGTGCGGGATATTAATATTGGAGCAGACAATACGGGAATACGTGCTGGAATTATAGGAGAAATTGGTGCCTCATGGCCTCTGCATGATAACGAAAGGAAGTCACTTCGAGCATCTGCTCACGCTCAGAGAATTACCGGGGCACCACTGAACATACACCCTGGCCGCATAAATAACCAATCGGTATTGGAAATAATTGAAATACTAAGAGACGCCGGGGCTGATCTATCACGTACCGTTATGAGCCACGTGGAACTACGAATCCGCGACCATGACGTGCGTTGTCAAGTAGCCAAAGCGGGCTGCTATATCGAATACGATTGTTTTGGGTGGGAAGGCCATGTTCCCTTGTCTCTTTACCGGGATACTGATCTTAACCTTCCCAACGACATACAGCGTATTCATGAAATCATGCAGCTCATTGAAGAGGGGTACCTTGAGCGTATTCTAATATCTCAAGATATCTGGCCAAAGTCCTGGCGAACCCTTTATGGTGGCTGGGGATTTGCTCACATTTCTAATTACGTAACACCTGCGATGTTGAGAGAAGGTATGAGCCAAGAACAGATAAATACGATTATGATTGAAAATCCAAAACGGTTACTCTGCTTCGTTTGAGAACTATACCTTTCAAGCCTATGTAAGCCAAGTTACTCCCCATAGGGGCTCACAGAAGCAGTCAGGGTACAGACTTGATGAAGGTGGCGGTGACGTTCTTGCTGGCATTCATCATGATAGTGATTGGGGTAACATTGCCGGAGGCATCGCTGCTCCACTGGTCGAAAACATAGCCTGTAGCCGGGATAGCGGTAAGAGTAACGTCGCTGCCCTCATCGTAAGTGCCGCTGCTGGGAGAGATGGAACCGCCTTCTGCGGGACTCACCGAAGTCGTCAGGGTATAAACTTTGATGAAATTGGCAGTGACGCTCTTGTCGGTATTCATCGCGATGGTGACCGGGGTAACTGTATCTGAGACATCACCGCTCCAGCGGTCGAAACGATAGCCCGAAGCCGGGCTGGCGGTAAGGATAACGCTGCTGCCCTCATCGTAAGTGCCGCTAACCGGAGAGACGGCTCCTCCATCTGTTGGGTTTGTTGCCGTTGCGAGGGTGTAAACCTTGATAAAGGTAGCACCGATGCTCTTGTTGGTGTTCATCGTGACGGTAACAGAAGTTATTTTATCGGAGACGTCACCGCTCCAGCGGTCGAAACGATAGCCCGAAGCCGGGCTGGCCGTGAGTACGGTGATTGCATCTTTGGTGTACCTGTCGTCCGTCCCGGGGGCGGGATTCACAGACACCGAACCTCCAGTGAAGTTCGTGCTTGAACCCACCACCGCCTGGTTATTAACGGTCAATAAGAAACGCGGCTCGAAGGTCACCGCGACATGTTTATCGCTGCTTATCGTTATCGTGGCGGGATTGGATGTATCTTTGCCGGTGCCGGTCCAGTTTTTCCAGCCGTAACCCGGCTCCGGACTGGCGGTAAGCGTGACTTTGGTGCCATAAGCGTATTTACCGTCGTCCCCGGGAGCAGGGTTCACAGTCACCGAGCCTTCCGTAAAGCTTACAACCGGGCTGATAACCAGCTGGTTGCTTACCATGAGCCAAAAGCGCGGCTCGAAGTTAACTGTTACATTCTTGTTGCTGCCGCTCATGGTTACCTTGGTCGGATTGGATGTGTCCTTGCTAGTGCCTGACCAGCCTTTCCAATCGTAGCCGGAATCCGATTGGGCGGTGAGTATAACTTCGGTGCCGCTGGTATATTTACCGTCGCCATCGGGAGCGGGGTTGACTGAAACCGAGCCTTCGGTAAAGCTCACGAAGGAGCCGATAACCAGTTGATTGTTGATAATCAGCGAGAAACGCGGTTCGAAGTTCACCTTTATCTGTTTATCCTTACTCATAGTTAACATGGTAGGGTTGGCTGTGTCGTCACCGGTGCCTGACCAGCCTTTCCAGTCGAAGCCTGAGCTTGGATTAGCGGTGAGGGTAACTACAGTGTTCTTGATATATAAGCCGTTGCTCTGAGGCGCAGGATTCACCGATACCGACCCTGCATTTAAGTTGACGCTGGTACTTGTCACTTTCTGCCCGTTAATGGTAAGAGTTATTGCCGGCGCCCTGGTAACAAAGAAACCTATCGCGGCGAAAACGACCACCAGCAGGATGATAAGCAGCCACCATTTCTTGTGCAGGAAATAGAGCCGCAGCAGGGTATACATTGCGCTTAAAGAAATCAGCGTTACGATACCCAGTACAACATCGCGCAACTGGAAAAAAATATAGGAAACGAGACCCACGATTAAAGGAATCCAGAAATATGTTATTGCCTCTTGCAGAAACTTCTTCATTCTATCTTCCAAAACCTCAGGATGCTATACCGGTATGCTCCTCAATAATCATGAATAATACTCTGTGGCCTGTGCACATAACTAAGGGTAGCTGATATCTATTATAATACTGCAACAGGGTTGAGTCTAATCAGTAGAATTAGCCAGTGTTTACTGAGAGTAGGAGACCAAGATAGCAAAGAGGAAACTGAGGCAAGGAGGCGAGCAGACAGCCTGAATTGACAAAAATCAGGGGAAGGTCGTATCATTTTGGCGTCATCGATTTAGTTAAAGCGACGGAAGCATTACAGCACTAATACTAATTTAGGGGGTAATAGTAGAGTGATGAAAAGGCGAGACGAGCTCCTTCAGGGTCCCAAGGAGAAAGCAATTGAAGCGCTTAATCAGAATAAAAAGGCGCAAACCTTAAAGTATATCCATGAATTATATGAGGAATTCCGACCTATCCATGATAGATACGTGGAGAGCATAAATTCGTTATTAACGTTCGTTTCCCAAAGGCTCGGGGAGGAAGCAGTTGCCGAAGCCGCCCAGTACTATGTTGAACAAACCGCCACCGGCATGTTTGCCCGAATGAAAACGTTAAACCATGAACAACTGGTCAAGGTATTCACCGACCTGCATAGGAAGCACTACAACCGCTTTTATGTGGAAGAGAACAACGATAAGACCGTAATCACGATAGTGGAATGCAATGTCGGCGCCAGATTACTAAAGGATGGCATCGCTCAGCGGGAAGGCGGCCTGACCAAGAAGGCATGGCACTGGTCTTTCAACCGTACTGGAGTCCCTTATTATTGTATCCACGCTCATGTCTTCAACAATCTCTTCCAGAGGCTCGGGGTACCCGTGGTGGTCGAATGGGGAAAACAATACGATGACGAAGGAAAGGCCACAGATGAACCCTGCCGTTATATCATTCGTAAGACAATTAACTAGCGGTTGGGATTCCCACCAACCACAAGTTATTTTTTCTTCATCTCAACCCTAGGTATAAATCCCGAGAATCTGAAGAAGATTAGAAGGAGGTACTTTCATGTCTAACAGAAACGTTACAGCTGCATTTATCACATACTGTATAGCCCTTGTTATATCGTGGTTTATTTGGGGGCATACGACCAACCACATCTGAAGCGCATGGCTATTCTTGGTTTTACTACTAGCTGGCATTATCGTTTTCATTTCAATGATAATTAGTTCCCTTCGAAATAATACCTTTGACAGTAATTTACTATTCGCCGTAGCGGGCGTGGTTTTCTTTGACCTTTTTCTACTTGGTTCAGTTGGCGATATAGGCTTATCGGTTCTTGCGATATTAGCATATATCTTTAGTGGTTTTCTTCTCCTTCTTCTGATTTTTACAGCAGTGCGTTATTTCCTGCATCAAGCCCCTTAATAAAACCAGAAAACCAATAGCGAACAATATCAATACGAGAACCAAAGGAACGATTTGGGGTATTTCAATTGTATCCATTTCTCCCTCCTAAAACTAATTAGGCACTCTATACAAGGAAGAGTGAACTTTGCCCTTTTTGTGGAAGGTTTACATTTCTGCCCGTATCGTATAAAATTGAATGGATTTTTATTTTTAATTTTAAGGTTTGCTCTTACCTTTCTGTGCCCGGTGTAGGCATTCTGGGGCGGCCGGGGCCAGTTTAAGTGGTTTAGTGACTCCTGATTATCAGGTTAGCAATATGAGGTTGAGAAAATGAGAAAAATAGGACCGTCCCTTAAATCTCCTAACTCTCCAAAATCTTTCTTGGAAAGGGGCTGGGTCATTGCCAACCATATCTTGGTATCCTTCCATGTGGCTTTTATCTCAAGCCTGTTGTCTTTATCCGCGCGGATTAGCTTTAAGACCGAAGTCCTCAAGTTCATCTTCTTCTCGCCAGAGACGCTGATTTCCCTGACATTCTTATGGTTCGTCTGCCATAGCGCTATTGCCATTCATGAGATGGGCCATTACCTCCAGGCAGTAAGAGTTAATGTCTTGAATGCAAAATTGCTTCCGGAAGCCAAGAAAAACATGGCTCAGCCTCTGGCAAAAAAATTACTCTGGTATTTAAAGATGTTTGCGCTGATTCCCACTGGCAAGTTCCCCGGCGTGGTCAAGAGCGGCCTGAACTATTACCCGGATGCGCCGTTCAACCTCGCGGTTGCCGCCAGTGGTCCCCGGGCAAGCCGGAATTTGGCCATCATATTCCTCCCCCTGGCAATCGGCTTTATTGCCTTGGGCCTGTTAGGAGAATTAGACCTCGCGGTTTATGTCGGCCGATTATTCTTAGGCTTGGCCCTTGTAGGCTTGCTGGACTTCTTTATCGCTGACCCGGGTAAATACAAAGAATTCAGAGATAGAGAAAAAAGGGCCAAGGAAAAGGCCCGGGCCGTGGAAAAGGTCTCTGACTGGTATACTGCCTCCCAACAGCTAAAACAGAGGATGCTCGCCGAAAGAACCCAGGGGGTGGAGCACCCCAGCCTGGGCAAGGTAACCATGCCGTGGCAGTTCCGCAACTGTGGCATGGGCGGCAGACACACTGAGAAAGAATATCCGGAATCCAATATCAGTATGCAGGAAGCCATGTTCGTCATTTTGGGGGCAGAGAACTGGCAGGAAGCCCAGGAGATGACCGTGAGGCTGCAGAATCGTCTCAAGGAAATCATTGAAAAAGAGGAGGGCTCCCGGGTGATGGGCATAGGCCTGGAAGGGGGCTTAGCCCCTTATGTCGAGAAA
>CAZJGR010000037.1:0-17411 GCA_964545815.1 uncultured Dehalococcoidaceae bacterium
GGCCGTGTCTCAGTCCCAGTGTGGCTGACCATCCTCTCAGACCAGCTACCGATCATTGCCTTGGTAGGCCGTTACCCTACCAACTAGCTAATCGGACGCAAGCCCCTCCCCAAGCGCCCGAAGGCTTTAGTGACCCTTCCGGTGAAGGGCCACCACATGCGGTATTAATTCCAGTTTCCAGGAGCTATCCCCCACTTAGGGGCAGGTTACTTACGCGTTACTCACCCGTTTGCCACTATCCTTCCCTTGCGGGAAGGACCGTTCGACTTGCATGCATTAGGCACGCCGCCAGCGTTAATCCTGAGCCGGGATCAAACTCTCCGGCCAAAACACTTAATTAGCTAGAACCTTCCTTCCGCTATCCAGTTGTTAAAGTGCTCAAAGCGCTATCAAAGCGCAAATTAAATCATATCATAGCGTTTCCCATTTGTCAATATTGCCAAACCGGATTGTGTGGCTATATTATTGTGCATATATTATCTAACGGTGGGTTTTTTATTTGGCGGATTTGGGACAGGTATGACCATGGATGTAATATCGCCGGAACTGGTAAAAAGCGGGCTGGAAACTCGCTTTATCGGGCAGAGGGTTATCCATTTCCTGAACTGTGGCTCAACGATGGAAGCGGCCAAGCAGGAAGCAAAACGAAAGGCGGCCGAAGGAACTGTGGTCATCGCCGAGGAGCAAACGGCAGGTAAGGGTCGGGCAAAGCGGGTCTGGTTATCACCCCGGGGAAGCATCGCGCTTTCTGTAGTTCTCTATCCTGATATATCTCAGCTACCTTACCTCATTATGATGGCCTCAGTAGCCGCGGCGCGCAGCCTTGAGGTGGTCGCCGGGCTCAAAACGCAGCTCAAATGGCCCAACGATGTCCTTATCCAGGGCAAGAAAGTCTGTGGCATCCTGATTGAGAATGAATTGCGCGGCGATAGAGTGGCGTGGGCAGTTATCGGCGTCGGCATTAATGTGAATATCAGGATGGCGGATTTTCCGGAGATAGCCGCTACGGCCACCAGCCTGTACGACGAGCTGGGAAAAGAGCTACCGCGTGTGGAAATCATCCGCTGTCTGCTCGTTGAGATGGAAAAGCAGTACCTGTCTTTGGGGCATGGGGAGCCTATTTATCAGGAGTGGCGTGACCGCCTGATAACTCTAGGCAAAAGCGTCCGGGTTACTTCCGGTGGAAGTGTGCTTGAAGGCGTGGCCGAGGACGTTTCCCGAGATGGCAGCCTTTTGCTGAGACACAGCGATGGCCGTCAAAGCCACATTGTCGCCGGGGATGTTACCCTGCGTAACGCTCGTTAGGTTCCCCGGCGACTTTTGGCCGATGTGCCGATTTCTGCCTCTCTCCAGCTATCTGGCTTATTCCTTAGTGCTGGAAGGAAGGCGGCCGAATGCCTTGAGAAACTCTATTGGTATCGGGAAGAGTATGGTGTTGGTTTTTTCGGTGGCTATCTCGGTGAGCGTGGACAGGAAGCGGAGTTGTATGGCCGCTGGCTCTCTACCGATAATATGTGCCGCCTGAGCCAGCTTTTCTGATGCCTGAAGCTCACCTTCGGCATGAATTATCTTGGCGCGCCTTTCTCGCTCGGCCTCAGCCTGCGCTGCCATTGACCGTTTCATTTCTTCCGCCAGCTCAACTTCCTTGATTGCCACCGTGCTGACCTTGACCCCCCACGGGGCAGTAAGCTCATCAATGATTTGCTGCAGCATCTGGTTGAGCTTCTCTCTCTGCGACAGCAGCTCGTCCAGCTCAGACTGCCCCAGCACATTACGCAGCGTTGTCTGTGAAATCTGGGAAGTGGCCCGGATATGGTCCAGCACCTTGACCACGGAAGACTCGGGGTCAACCACGCGGAACCAGACCACGGCGTTTACCCTGACGGTCACATTGTCCTTGGTGATTACCTCCTGCGATGGGACGTCCATGGTTACCACGCGCAGGTCGACTTTAATCATCCGGTCAACGAAAGGGATGATAAGAAATAGCCCTGGACCTTTGGCGCCAATCAACCGGCCCAGCCGTAAAATAACGCCTCTTTCATATTCGGTGACGATTTTTATGGCCATGGAGAGAATGAGCAGAACCGCAAAAGCAATGACAACGATAACGATTGTGTTCACCTAATCACCTCCTTTAATCTTTCTTGGCTACCTGCAACTTCAAGCCTTCAACCTTGGTAACAATCACCTCCTCCCCGGGCTTGGCGCTTCCTTTCTCGAGTACTGCCGCCCAGTGTTCACCAGAAATGAGAACCATACCTTTTGGTTCCATCGTGGTGGCCACTTCCGCAACCTTGCCAATCAGTTCTTCACGTCCCGCGGACACCTGCAGCCGGTGAGCGCGGACGCCGTAAATGAGGGCCAAGGCCAGGAATGCCACCACCGCTACAATCACCAGAATTATCAGCCAGAGGTCAATTTGTACATAAGGTATTCCCATTTACTGTTTCCTCACGACGTGTAATATCAGGCCATCCACCGCGGTGATAATTACCTCTTCACCGGGCTTGATTCGGTCTTTATCTGATATGGCTGACCAGAGTTCTCCCTTGTAAAGGACGGTACCTTCCGGGTCAAGTGCTACCTTCACGATGGCACGCTTGCCAATCAGTTCTTCACGTCCCGTCACGGCCTGCTTGCGGTGGGCACGTATCGTCCGTTGGATAACGAAGGCAAAGGCGGCGGCGATACCAATGGTCACGCCGGCAATAAGCCACGGGTCAACCCGGAACAGCGGTGAGGCCCCTTTAAATAAGATGAGCGAGCCGATGACCAGCGAAACGACGCCCCCCGCCGTGAAAACGCCGAAGGTGGTCGTCAGCACTTCACCGATGAAAAGGCCGAAAGACAGGGCGATGAGCAGGACGCCGGCCCAGTTGACCGGTAACACCCCCAGCGAGAAGAAAGCCAGCAGCAGGCTGATGGCACCGACTATTCCGGGGAAAATAAGTCCCGGGTTGAAGATTTCAACCATAATGCCCAGCATGGCCAGGCTAAGCAGCAAATAGGCGATATTGGGGTCGGCAATGGTGTAGAGGAAGTCCTCGATAAGCCTCATCTTGACCAAGTTGATGGTGGCACCCCGTGTATTCAGTATTACTTCCCGACCATCGATGAGGGTCACTTTTCGCCCGTCGAGCTGAATTATCAGCGTATCAAGGTCGGAGGCAACCATATCGACCACATTCAGCGCCAGCGCTTCCTGTGAGGTGGCAGAGACGCCATCACGGACCGCTTTTTCCGCCCATTCGGCGTTGCGTCCGTGCCTTGAGGCGAGGTCCCGGATATAGGCGATGGCGTCATTGATTACCTTACGCTTCATCTCCTCGGACATCTGGGCTTCGCCCTCGCTGCCGAGTGCCACCGGTGTTGCCGCACCAATGTTCGTATTCGGTGCCATAACCGCAACGTGGGCAGAGAGGGTGATATAGGCACCAGCCGAGGCAGCGCGGGCTCCAGCAGGAGAGACGTAGACCACCACCGGCACCCTGGCGTTGATAATGCTCTTGATGATATCGCGCATGGCGGTGTCCAGTCCGCCGGGTGTGTCTATCTGGATGATGACCGCGCTGGCCCAGGTCTCCTCTGCCTGCTCAATGCCACGACTGATGTAGTCGGTCAGCACCGGGTTGATGGTGCCCTTAATCGTGAGCACATCAACCCTGGAGCTCCCGGTCTGGGCGCGGGCCGTAATAGAAACGGCCAGCAATAGCCCTATCAAAATAAACAGTATCCGTGCAATTCGGGACATGAATTACCCTGGCGCTGTAATCAAGAAAAAGACTTCATATATACTATACAGTAAATAGGGCACAAATGAAATAGCGGGGAGGCTTGCCGCCATCCCCGATGTTGAATAGGCGGTCAGATTGGTGTAGAATTTACGAGCTACAGACTGAGAGTTAGACATGAGAGTCCAAAGATGTAAGGGTACCAGAGACCTGTCTCCGGATGAGATGACGAGGTTCCGCCTTATTGAGGAGACTTTCCGGGAGCGATGTCTGCGGTGGGGTTATCAGGAGGTGCGCACGCCGACCATCGAGTACCTGCACCTGTTCACCTCAGCCGGTACGCTCACGCCGAGCATGCTGGGGAGGGTGTATTCTTTCCTTGACTGGGATGGGTGGAGCGGGGAAAGGGTGGTGCTGCGACCTGACGGCACCATTCCCATTGCCCGGCTCTATATTGATACCATGGCGGACAAGGAGCTGGCCAGACTGTTTTATGTGACCAACACCTTTATTTTCGAGGAGACGGGCAAGAAGACGAGGGAAAGGTGGCAGTGCGGCACGGAACTCATCGGCGTGAATACGCCAGCCAGTGATGCTGAGCTAATCATCCTCGCCCTGGAGATTCTGAATAATCTAAAGCTGAAAAACGTGACGCTGAGGCTATCCCATGCCGGTCTGGTCAAAGCACTGCTGGAACGGCTCGGGCTGAGCCCTGAAGAACAGGCGAGGGCCTTCGACCGGATTCTTGATGGGGATGCCAAAGCGCTGGCGGGAATACAAACTGGCCAGCCCGAACTGGATGGCATCCTGTTTCCGCTGCTCAGTTTGAAGGGAAATTCCTCCGGCTTTTTGAAAAACCTGAAAGCGATTTCAACACGAAGTCTGCCGGAGTTCGGGCCATACCTGGACAATTTTGTTGAGGTCGTCAGTATTCTGGAGAACCTCGGCAGCAAGTACCAGATAGACATCGCCTCTGGCGCCGGCTTCGAGTATTACACCGGCATAATCTTTCAGCTCTATAGCGGCCGGGGAAAGATAGGCGGGGGCGGACGGTATGACGACCTCATTCCCGCGATGGGAGGCGGTGATATTCCCGCTTCAGGCTTTGCTCTCTACATCGACCGCCTGATGAATTTAATCGAACCTGAGATTTTAAGGAAGCCGGCACGACCATCGGTGCGGGTAAGAGCCAAAGATAATGAAGGAATAAAAGAAGCGTTCGCTGCCGCCAGCCGGTTACGCAGCGCCGGGTATACGGTAGAGCTTGACCTTGGCCGTGGAGAGCCGGCAGATGCACGCTGGCTCTTGGAGATACAAAGCAAGCCGCCGAAATATGTGCTGCAGGATAAAACGGGACGGCATGCTATGGAAGCGCAGACCCCTGAGGAAATTCTGGCCATAATTGAGGAAAAGGGTGGACATCAAGATAGCCTTGCCAAAAGGGCGCCTTCTGGATAAGACCGCCAGCCTGCTGCGGATAGCCGACTGGGGAATGGACGGTTACCATGAGCAGGCACGCCTCTACCATCTCAAATCAAGCACGTATCCCAATCTCACGGCGAAGATGTTCCATGAGAGGGATATCCCGATTCAGGTGGCTATTGGCAACTACGACCTGGGGATTTGCGGGCGCGACTGGGTTGAGGAGCTGCTGACAAAATACTCCAGCAGCGCGGTGGTAAAAATCAGAGACCTGGGCTACGGAACGGGCAGTCTTTATATGGTAGCGGGACTGGCGGAAATGACGATGAGCGATTTACGACGTAAGGCCGGGCAGAGCACCGTCCGCATCGTCAGCGAGTACGCCAATCTGGCCGAGTCGTTTGCCCTGAAGGAGAGGTTAAGTCGGTTCCGCATCTTCCCGGTGTGGGGTGGGGCAGAAGCCTACCCGCCGGAAGACGCTGACCTAGCTCTAATCAGTGCTCGGAGTGCTGGTGAATTAAGCGGCATGGGAATGGTGCCGGTGGCCAGAGCCCTTGATTTCAGCGCCTATCTGATTGCCAATCAGAACAGTTGGGTGGCCCGGGACCTTGACCGGATTGTCGCCTCAATATGCGAGAACTGTGACCGGCTGCCTGCTGATGAAGGTGTTCCGGAAGAGCGCGAAATACCGCGAGAAGCAGCGCGGATGGTTAAGAGGGTTGCGGACGGGCTTATTCGACTCGCCCTGCCCGATGGCCACCAGCAGGTGCCCTTGCTCCAGCTGCTGGAGAAGGCGGGTATCAAGGTGGAAGACTACCCTTCGCCAACGGCAAATCTTCGGCCGCAAATAAATATCGAAGGCGTCGCTGTCAAAGTGATCCGGCCGCAGGATATGCCGCTGCAGGTGGCCAACGGCAACTTCGACCTGGCAATTACGGGAAGGGACTGGCTGACCGACCACCGGTACCAGTTCCCCTCCAGTCCGGTACGAGAACTCCTTGACCTGAAATCGGGGAGGGTGCGGATGGTGGCCGTGGTCAGCCGGGAGTTACCGGTGGAGGATGCCACCGACCTGAGGAAGTTCATCGGGGAAAGCACGACGCCGTTCCGGGTGGCTTCCGAATATGTGAACATTGCCGACAGCTATGCCAGGGACAATCATTTCGGCCGGTACCGTGTGATTCCAACCTGGGGAGCCACGGAAGCCTTTTTGCCTGACGATGCTGACCTGCTCATTGAAAACACCGAGACCGGGCGGACTATCGCGCGACATAATCTGAAAATCATTGACACCCTCTTTGAATCGACGGCCTGCCTTATCGGCGATGCTAGAATTAAAACCGGCTCGGCGAAGGCGGAAAAAGTGAAATCTATCGTTGCAACCATTCGCGCCGCCGTGGAGGATATATAATTTGAGGCGAATTGAAGGTCTTAACGCGGCCCGGAAAGCGCTGTCGCGCCTGGCGCCGGTAGAATCCTATCCGGTATCAGCTTCGCTGAAGCGGAGGCTGAAAGAATTATTCGGAACCGAGGAACCAGAGCAAGCGGTCAAAATCATTATCAACGAGGTGCGCCGCCGGGGAGATGCCGCCATTTTTGACCTGACGGCAAAGATTGACGGCGTAAAGCTGACATCGCTGGAAGTTCCCAAAAAAGAGCTCGTTGAAGCTTATGAAAAGGTGGGCGATGAGCTTATCTCAGCGCTGAAGCTGGCCGCAGGACGAATTGGCACGTTTCATAATGCCCAGAAAGAGAACATATGGCATGAGATGTCGGGCGGGGACACCGGGCAATTGGTCAGACCTCTGGAGCGGATTGGCATTTACATTCCGGGTGGAACTGCCTCATACTCGTCGACGGTGCTGATGACGGCGGTACCGGCCAGGGTGGCCGGGGTAAATGAGGTAATTCTGACCACGCCACCGGGAAAGGATGGTTCGGTACCACCGGCAACGCTGGTTGCCGCCGATATTGCCGTCGTTGACCGTGTCTTCAGGATTGGCGGGGCCCAGGCCATAGCTGCCCTGGCCTATGGTACCGAATCCGTGCCGAAAGTCGATAAAATCTGTGGGCCGGGCAATATCTTCGTGGTCCTGGCGAAGAAGCTGGTTTATGGAGCGGTGGCTATCGATGGCCTTCAGGGGCCAAGCGAGGTGATGATTATCGCCGATGACACGGCGAAGGCGGAATACTGTGCCGCTGACCTTCTTGCCCAGGCCGAGCATGACCCGCTGGCGGCAGCGATATTAGTCACGACCTCGCGCAAACTGGCCGACGAGGTTGACCGTGAACTGGAAAAGCAGATGGCCGGTCTTTCGCGCCAGTCGATAATCACCGCATCTCTGGAAAGAGGCTTGATGGCGCTCGTTGGCAGTCTTGATGAAGCGATAGAACTGGCCAATCTGTACGCGCCTGAGCACCTCTATCTCATGGTCGAAGATGCTGATGCCTGCCTGAAAAAGGTCAAGAACGCCGGGTGCGTGCTCATCGGCGATGCCGCTACCGTGGCACTGGGCGACTATCTTGCCGGGCCAAGCCATGTCCTGCCCACCGGCGGCACCGCCCGCTTCAGCTCACCACTTAACATAACTGATTTCATCAAGTTTATCAACACCATTGCTATCGGCGAGGCCGAATTGAAAAGACTTGGTAAGGCGGCGGTAGCGCTGGCGAGGGGAGAAGGGCTTGATGCTCATGCCCAGGCTATAGAGAGACGGCTGCAATCAAGCTGACCTTTAACTTCCTTCCGGTATTTGACATAGCGCCATCGCTCGTTCAAAATGGTCATAAGGCTTTCTTGGCTGGAATAGAGAGGCATTTAATAAGTGGTACCAGACGATATGACCGAATTAATCAGGCCGGAACTGCAAAGCCTGGGCGGTTATTCCGCGCATACGTCGCCTGAGACGCTTGCCGGCAAGGTTGATGCCCCGCCAGAGAAAATAATCAAACTGGACGCTAATGAGAACCCCTATGGCTGTTCACCGAGGGTAATACGGGCGCTGTCAGAATATCGGAAATGGCATATCTACCCTGATGCGGCACAGGCCCGGCTCCGCCGTCAGCTTCAGGACTATGCCGGGGTTGATGCCAGTCGCATCGTAGCTGCCTGTGGCAGCGGCGAACTTCTGGACGATATCCTGTGCCTTTTTATCAGGCCAGGCGATGAGGTCATCAACTGCATTCCCACCTTTGATATGTACCGCACCCGGACCATCATCAACGGTGCCAAGCTGGTCAATGTGCCGAGAGATGAAAGCTATGCTATAAGAGTCAGCGCCGTCAAAGCGGCGGTAACACCGAAGACCAAGCTGATTATCCTGGCCAACCCGAACAGCCCCACCGGGACGGTGACTCCCGAAAATGACATTTCCGCGTTGCTGGAAACCGGCGTGCCGGTGCTGGTTGATGAAGCCTATTACGAGTTCTACGGCAAGACCGTGGTACCGCTGACGGACCGTTACCCGAACCTGATGGTGCTGAGGACCTTCAGCAAGTGGGCCGGGCTGGCCGGGCTGCGGGCGGGGTACGGGATTTTTCCGCCGGAAATCGCCAGCTACCTTATTAAAATCAAACTGCCCTATAATGTGAATGTCGCGGCCCTGGTGGCGGTGCAGGAATCGCTGAAAGACGTTGACTACCTGATGGGAAAGGTAAAGGCCATAATCGCCGAACGGGAGAGAATGTTCCAGGAGCTTGAAAAAATCGACTGGTTGAAGCCATTTCCCTCACAGGCCAATTTCATTCTCTGCTCGGTGCGTAAAGGTAACGCCGGTGAATTGCAGCAGAAACTGCAGCGGAAAGGGATACTGGTCCGCTACTTTGACCAGCCACGCTTGCAGAACAGCCTGCGCATCGGCGTGGGCAAACCGGAAGATATCGATACCCTGGTCAAAGTACTCCAAGAAATAGGGGAGGAAATACATGGCTAACCGGACGTCCGTTATCAAACGGCAAACGAAGGAGACAAAAATCAGCCTGGAGCTCAATCTCGACGGCAGCGGCAAGTGGCAGATAAGCACCGGCATCAAGATGTTTGACCACCTGCTATCGCAGCTGGCGCAGCACGGCATATTCGACCTCACCATTTCCGCCGCTGGAAATGACCAGCACCACGTTGCTGAAGATGTGGCCATCTGCCTGGGGAAAGCATTTGCTGAGGCACTAGGGGAAAAGCGGGGCATCGTCCGCATGGCAGATGCCTCCGTGCCCATGGATGACGCTCTGGCCACGGTGGTGCTGGACATCAGCGGTCGGGGCTATACAGTGCTCGAACTTTCCTTCAGTGACAACGATATGCGTGGCTTCGCCACCGACCTTATCCGTCACTTCCTTGAGTCATTGGCCATTGAGGCTAAGATGAACCTCCATGCCCGAATTGCCTATGGCACCAATGACCACCACAAGGCAGAAGCCCTGTTCAAGGCGCTGGGGCGGGCTCTGGACAAGTCAACCCGGATTGACGAGCGAATTTGTGGTGAATTGCCCAGCACCAAAGATTTGCTGGAGCAATAGGAAAGGGCGCCATATAACCTTCTTCTCTGTTTACCCCACTTTCAGAGCCATAAGGACTAGTCCATCCGCGCCCCGCCGCTGACATTGACCGCTTCTCCGGTGATATTGCGGGAAACATCGGAGCTTAAAAAGAGCACCACGTTGGTGATATCTTCCGGAGTCTGTGGCCTTTTAAGCGGGATGGTTTCCATCGCCCTCGACCAGATTTCCTCTCTGGGAATGCCGGTGCGTGCCGAGCGGGCATCAAGGATTTTCTCCCACATATCGGTGCGCAGAATGCCCGGGCAGACGGCATTTACATTGATATCATACTGCGCCAGCTCTTTGGCCGCCGCCTGGGTAAAGCCGAGGATGGCGAATTTTGAGGCGGCGTAATGGGACAGTCCGGCCATTCCTTCTTTACCGGCGCGAGAGGAGATATTAATGATTTTGCCATATCTGGCGGCAATCATGTGTGGCATCACCGCTTTTATAGTAAGGTATACGCTTTTGGCGTTAACTTCAAGCATCCGGTCCCAGGCCGCTTCATCAATATCCACCAGCAATATATCTTGAGTAATGCCGGCGGCATTGACCAGAATATCTATTTTGCCGAACTCCTTCATTGTGGTGGCAATCAGGTTATCGGCATCCGATTTCTTGGTCAAATCGGCCTTTACGGCAATGACTCTGGCTCCGTTTCTGGTCAATTTTTGGGCCAGTTCCTGAGCTGTCTCGAACAGGATATCAGCGATGACCACGGAGGCCTTTTCTCTGGCAAACCCCTCGACAATGCTCCCGCCGATGCCCCTGGCACCGCCGGTGACGATGGCCACTTTCCTTTTAAGTCCCAGTTCCATAGCTATATCCTTGTTGCCAAACGGTATTTCTTGCTAGTTTTTTTTAGGTAAAGTAAAATGCCCCCAAGGGAATTCGAATCCCTGTTGCCGGCTTGAAAGGCCGGTGTCCTAGGCCTCTAGACGATGGGGGCACACGAGCCAAGTATAGCAGAAACAGGCTCGGCAGGCAAATAAGATTCTGCTTATTCGTCCATTACTTGAAACGAGCCAGACGCTTATGGATAATCAATCTGTGACCGCAGGCAAAAAATCAAGGCGGAGACGATTACTCTTCTTAATCGCCCTTTTGCTCGTTATTGCCGTTACTGTTTCCCTGCAGATTGTTTATGGCCTCCACCCGGAAAAAATGACGGCATTAAAGGCGCATTTTTACTGGGGGGCCTTCCTCATCAGCCTCATTGGCAACGCCACCATTATCTTCCCGGGCGCGGTTCTGGTGATACTGTCCAATCTGGGAATCCTGCTCTACCGCAGTACCGGGTTATTTGGCCCGATAATCGTCGGGCTGGTTGGCGGAATAGGGGCAGCCATAGGGGAGACCACCGGCTATATCGCCGGCTACAGCGGACGGGAGATTGTGGAACGCCGGAAGATGTATGGAAGGGTTGAGGGGTGGGTGAGGAGGTGGGGAGCACCGGTCATATTCCTGTTTTCACTGGTACCTTTTGTCTTTGACCTGGTCGGGATTGCCGCCGGGGCACTTCGCTTTCCTTTCTGGAGGTTTATTCTGCTCTGCGGACTGGGCCGGACGCTATTATACGTCGTTTTTATAACGCTGGCCGCTATGGGCTGGGAAGCCGTTCTGCCTTTCTTCGGCTAACGCCGTTCCCTGATTTTCAGAAGCAGCAGCGAGCCCACCACAAAATAGACGAAGCATGTCCCCAGCATCACCTTGTAGCCCAGCCCGGCACCGTAACGATTGAAATAGTCAATCACCGGGCCGATAAGGCGTGCCAGAGCCGCCCCACCGGCGGTGGCCATGTTGGTCAGCCCGAGATATCTTGCCTCTTCACCACGGGGCAGGAGGTCAGTGGCCAGGGCCCAGTTGGAACTCATGAAAGCTCCGGTGGCCGTGCCAATGATGACACCGCCGGCAATGACCACCCCGTAGCCGGTAGAGAGGAAAAGGACCAGTATGCCACCGGCGCCAGCGAGGCCAGAGATAATAACCACGGGGTGGCGCCCAATCCTGTCCGATAGCCTTCCGGCAGGATAAACCGCCAGCAGCATCCCGGTGCCCGCGGCGATGAGAAGGTCGGCGGTGGCCGTTGCCGGATTGGCCAGCCCAACCACATCCCTCAGGTAAAAAAGGGCAAACGTCTGGATGGTCGCCAGCGCCATGAAGACAAGAAGCCGTGAGATAAGGAAAATTATGAAATCATGGTCTGCCCTGACATCAATCTGGAAACTCCGGGCAACGGTTTGCCATATAGAAAATGGCTCTTCATTTCTTCGTCCCGGCATTTCCCGCACCATTATTATCGTCGCCAGCATAGCCCCGAAAAGCACAGCGGCCAGCACTCCCAGCACAAGCCATAGCCAGACAGTGCCTCCGTCAGGAACATAATTTCCCATGAAGTAACCGATGAGCCGTACTAGGGCAATGCCGCCGATTATCTCAAGCAGGCTTTTAACACCAGAGGCGAGCCCCTTCCTGCCCTGCGGGACAAGGTCGGGGATGAACGCTTGGTAAGGGCCCTGCGCTGTGTTGCTGGTTATCTGAAGCAGACAGTAGACAATGAACAGGGCAAGATAACTCTGGAAAAGGCCTATTCCAGGGAGAAGCAGGATGCCGAGCAGGCTGCCGATGACAATGTAAGGTCGCCTCCGGCCCCACCTGAAGCCAGAGCGGTCACTTATCGCGCCGGCTATCGGCTGGACAATCATGGCCAAGAGCAGTCCGGTGAAGGTGAGCAGGCCGAGACGGGTATTTTTTCCCGCCTCGGCAACCATGCCCAGCAGTCGGAGGGGCAGGACGATACTGTGCAGGCTGTTCCAGAGGGCGGCTAGAGCGAAGCCATAAATGGTGATTTTAATGTAATCGAGGCGACTAAAGTTATTTTTCATTGCCTTAAAGCATAGCAGAGCAGTCGCCATCAGGCAATTGTTATCGTAATTGACATAATACTACCATTTAAGATAGCTTTATGAAGTCTGCGCCAAGTTGTATAATCAGGGGCGTAATGGGACGACAGCCGCTAATCGAAGAGATTTATACTCCGCTAACTGCCTCTCAGATTTTCTACGCTTTTAAAGACCAGCCCTATAGTTTTTTTCTGGACAGCGGCATGGACCCGCGCCGGCTGGGCCGGTATTCATTTATCAGCAGCCACCCATTCCTCGTCCTCAAGAGTCGCGGAGATGAAATATGGCTCTTGAATGATAGCCAAAAAGAGGTCAGGCATGGCAATCCGTTTGATGTTGTCGAAGAACTGTTGAATTTCTATGCCTTGGATAGCTGTCCGGCCGACATACCTTTCGCCGGCGGAGTAGTCGGCTATTTCAGCTACGACCTGTGCCATTTTATCGAACGCCTGCCGTCGACGGCCGTGGATGACCTGCAACTCCCGGAGTGCTACCTGGCCTTCTACGATGCTGCTGTTGTCGTTGACCACCTTCTGGGAAAGACTTACCTGATAGCCACAGGGTTACCCGAGCTGACGGAGGGAAAAAGAATCAAGAAGGCCGGGGAAACGCTGAAATATCTAAAAGGCATTCTGCCCAGTATCGGCCAGTCCAATGAGAAAGCAGCGCTGGATATTGTTGATGAAGGCATCGTGCTGAAATCGAACTTCTCCCGGGAGGAATACCTGAAGGCGGTAGCGGCGGCCCGCGAATACATCTGTGCCGGCGATATATTTCAGGTTAACCTGTCCCAGCGCTTTGAAACCGATTTGAACATTCCACCTTACGAACTCTACCAGCGACTGCGCCGGATTAATCCGGCCCCCTTTGCCGCTTACCTCAATTTTGAAGAGGTGAGCATTGTGGGTGCTTCGCCGGAGCGGTTCCTCAAGGTGAGCGGCGACTGGGTGGAGACCCGACCGGTTAAAGGCACACGGCCGAGAGGCAAGACCGAGGCCGAGGATAAAGCCCTGGCGCAGGAATTGCTCTCCAGCGTGAAAGACAGAGCCGAAAATATCATGATTGTTGACCTAGAGCGCAACGACATCGGCCGGGTATGCCGCTACGGCACGGTCAGGGTAACCGAAACGGCAATCCTGGAGACCTTTCCCACTGTCTTTCACCTGACCTCGACGGTTGTGGGCAGGTTAGCACCGGGGAAAGGGCGGGTTGACCTGCTGAAGGCCACCTTCCCCGGCGGTTCCATCACCGGCGCCCCGAAGGTGCGGGCCATGGAAATCATCGACGAGCTGGAGCCCACCAGGCGCAGCGTCTATACCGGCTCGATTGGCTATCTGGGCTTCGCTGGTGGCATGGACCTGAACATCGTTATCCGGACGATTCTGGTCAAAAAGGGCCGGGCTTATTTTCAGGTGGGTGGTGGCATCGTCTACGATTCCGAGCCCGAGGCGGAGTACCAGGAAACGCTGGACAAAGGGAAAGCGCTCGCCCAGGCACTTAAATTGTCCTCCTGGGTAGCGGTGGAGACAGCATCATGATTCTGGTCATCGATAACTACGATTCATTCGCCTACAATCTGGTCCAGTATCTCGGGGAGCTGGGCTGGGAGCCCGTGGTTTACCGCAACGACCGCATTGCGCTGGAACAGATAAGGGGCATGGCGCCGAGCCATATCATCATATCACCCGGCCCCTGTACACCACTGGAAGCGGGCGTTTCCAACGACGTTGTCCGGCACTTCAGGGGCGAAATCCCAATTCTGGGCGTGTGCCTGGGGCACCAGTGCATCGGGTACGTGTACGGCGGCATCATCAAAAGGGCCATGGTTCCGGTACATGGCAAGACCTCGCTTATTTACCACGATGGCGACACCGTCTTCAGGGGACTGCCATCGCCGCTGGTTGGCGGGAGATACCATTCGCTGGTGATTGATGCCGGGAGTGTACCTGAGATGCTTGAAGTCTCAGCACGTACCGAAGAAGGGGAGATAATGGGGGTGAGAAACAGGCAGGACGTGGTGGAGGGCATCCAGTTCCATCCGGAGTCCATACTCACCGAGAAGGGCCACGATATACTGGCCAACTTCCTGAGTTTGCCCAGGCCGCAAAGGAAAGCAGGGGTAAAACATTAATGGCGGAACTTGTCTACCTGAACGGCTCTCTCATACCGCGCTCCCGGGCTAAAATTTCGGCGTTTGACCATGGCTTTCTCTACGGCTATGGCCTGTTTGAGACCATGCGCGCCTACAACGGAAAGATATTTATGCTCAGCCGACATCTGGAAAGGCTTCATCAATCTGCGGAAACGCTGGGGCTGGACCGGGCGCTGGCCGGAATCGACCTTGAGCGCGCCTGTGCGGACACCCTGAGAGTCAACGGCTTATTGGAGGCACGTATGCGGCTGACCATCACCAGAGGTGATGCCGGCCCCTTCCCGGGCACAAAACAGGACGTTGCAGCCACCGTGCTGATTACGGCAACAGCTTATACCCCACTTCCCGCCGAAGTCTATGAAAAGGGCTATAAAGCGCTTATCTCTGCTTTACACCGTGACAGCCGGTCGCTGCTATCAAGGCTGAAAGGCACCAGCTATCTGCTCAGCGTGCTGGCTAGGAAAGAGGCAGAAAATGCCGGAATGGATGAGGCGCTGCTCCTCAACGAGCGCGGCACCATCAGCGAGGGCAGCATCAGCAATGTCTTTTTTGTGGACAGCAACCAGTTGCTTACGCCGTCGGTGGCCAGCGGCATACTGCCCGGCATCACCAGAGGGGTGGTGCTGGAGCTGGCCGCAAGTTTAAAAATCGAGGCCTTTGAGCAGGAAATAAAGGTAGCCGACCTGCTGCGGTTTGACGAGGCTTTTTTAACGAACTCAGTGCTGGAGATAATGCCGCTGGTGTCAATCGAGGACAGAGCAGGCAGAACAATTACCATCGGTGTGGGGAGGCCGGGTGAAACCACACGGCGTTTGATGTCTGCCTACCGGGATATTGTCAAAAAGGAGATGGGATAGCGCGGTACCTTACGGGTAGATGGCCAGAGCTTCAAGGCCGGTGGTCTCGGGCAGCCCCAGCATCAGGTTCATGTTCTGAATGGCCTGCCCCGCCGCCCCCTTCACCAGATTGTCGAGGCAGCTGATGACAATGAGCCGGCCGGTCCTCTCGTCGATGGTGGGATAGACCAGGCAGAGGTTGTTTCCCCAGGTGTGTTTGGTGTGGGGCGGAGAATCGGTTACCCTGACAAACGGCTCGTCCTGATAGAAATCGAGATAGAGCTGGCGCAGCTCTGCCTTCCTCTTTTCCCCCCGGGCCATTTTGCTGGCTACCAGCGGCGCATAGGCGGTGGTCAGTATACCCCGGGTCATCGGTATCAGGTGCGGGATGAAGGTGACCGATGGTTCTTTCAGGCCAAGCAGCTTCAATTCCTGCGTTATTTCAGGCAGGTGGCGATGTCCGCCCAGGGCATAGGCGGAAACGTCTTCGTTGGTCTCGGCGAAGTGCGTCTGGAGGCTCAGGCTCCGCCCCGCCCCGGAAACACCCGACTTGCTGTCAATGATGATATCCGGTTTGATGATTCCGGCCTTTGCCGCGGGCGCCAGGGCGAGGATGGCGCCGGTGGGGTAGCAGCCCGGGTTGGCCACAATCGGCGCTGAGGCGACCTTTTCCCGGTAGAGCTCGGGCAGTCCATAGACGGCTTTGGCCAGCAGTTCGGGGGCGGGATGTTCAAAGCCGTACCAGCGCTGGTACTCGCTGGCGTCCTTGAGCCGGAAATCGGCGCTGATGTCCACCACCTTCACCCCGTCCCTGACCAGGGGCAGGATGGCCTCGGCGCTTTCCTTGTGCGGCATGGCCGAGAAAGCAACATCAACCTTGCCGAGCGCGGCTTCCACAGTGAGGCCGAGGCGGCTCAGGTGGGGAAAGACCGACCCCAGCGTCTGGCCGGCGGCGCTGCGCCCGGTGACCGAGGCTATTTTGACCTCCGGGTGACTGTAGAGCAGTCGCGCCAGCTCCACGCCGGCATAGCCGGTAACGTTGATGATACCGACTTTTATTTTGCTCATTGTTCCATTACCCAGCAGTGGTTGCAGATGTTGGCGCCGTAGGCCAGTTCTTTATCCCGCACCAGTTTTACCTTCGGGTTTATCAGGGATGCGGTGCCGTAGTCCGAATCACAGTACTTCTGGCATATCTCGGGGACGCCCATCTCCTTGCAGATATCGTAGGTGGGGCACTGCCGTATCTCGATGCAGAGGCGCTTCGGCGTCGACGAGATGACCTTAAGCTCCGGCCTGACTTTCTCCTGCGCCTTGAACCACTCGCCCATCGCTTTGAGGGTGTCCTTGTGGGGCACACCTTTGAGGCGACCTTTCCAGTTATCGGCGCCGTATTTGACCCAGGCCTGCTCGATGATATCCAGCGCCTTCTCCCTGCCCAGCGTGGCCATGAACTCCCTGGCGAAATAGATGGCCACCCTGAGTCTTTCTCTCTCCAGTTTCAGTTTTTCCTCGTATTCTGCCAATGTTGTCTCCTTACGCCCGTTGTCTGCCAGCGGAAAGCGATTTTCAAATTTTGGCTGCCGAGCCAGGATTCGAACCTGGGCTAGAGGATCCAAAGTCCCCTGTGCTACCACTACACAACTCGGCAGTCTTTTGATAGCCGTTCTTCTGGTGCCGAAGGTCGGAGTCGAACCGACACGGAGGTTGCCCTCCAACAGTTTTTGAGACTGTCGCGTCTGCCATTCCGCCACTTCGGCGGGTATTTTATTTTTGGAGCGGAAGACGAGATTCGAACTCGCGACCTCCTCCTTGGCAAGGAGGCATT
>CAZJGR010000038.1:0-9537 GCA_964545815.1 uncultured Dehalococcoidaceae bacterium
GCATTAACCCGAACAAAAAGGCGAGTTGCCTTTCCGTTCCACCAGTCGGATGGTTCCCGCCACCAGCCGATAACCTCATTAACCCTGTAGAGCCGTTTTCTCCATATGAAAGCGGTTATCGTTGAGTCTTCTCTTTTGTGCACTCTGATCGGTTCACCAATAAGCTTCGACATCGCATCGGCTCCAGAGGAAAAGGGAATATAATTATAATAGAACATATGTTTCATTGTCAAGGGTTTTTTGACACAAAATTTGAGGGTCGAATCAACTAGGCGAAGATATATCTGAGTAATGAATTACTGAACAAGACATCGTAAAGTACAACGCTGGCCATTTGATTGACTTCCGCCACAGCCTTTCCTATAATCTAGGCTAGAAAGGAGGCAAGCGGCCTCCGCCTTTTACACGGGCTACATGGGGTTCAGGTGGTCGGCGGTTCAAATCCGCCCACCCCGATTTTTTAAGATAAAAGAGGAGGTAGATTGAAGAAAGCACAGCTAGTAGCTTCGGTCTGTCCTTACTGTGGCTGTGGCTGTGGTCTGTATGTGCTTACTGAGGACGGGGTAGCCAAGAACATAGAGTATATGGAAGAGCACCCTGTTACCGAGGGTGCACTTTGTCCCAAGGGCAATGCTGCCCTTGAGGTTGTCTACCACCCCGAGAGGCTTAAATATCCACTGAAAAGGCAAGATGGAAACTGGGTCAAGATCAGCTGGGAAGAAGCGTTAAACTTAATTGCCAGCCAGCTTAAACAAATCGAAGAAGCCCATGGCGCTGATGCCTTGGGTTTTTTAGCCTCAGCGAAATGCACTAATGAGGAGAATTATCTCTTCCAGAAGCTGGCTCGGCTAATGGGCACCAACAATGTGGACCACTGTGCCCGCCTCTGCCATTCTCCCACGGTGACCGGTCTGGTCGCCACACTGGGGAGCGGGGCCATGACTAATCCCATCCCCGATATTGCGAATGCCGACTGCATTTTTATCATTGGTGCCAATCCGGCTGAGGACCATCCAATTATCACCAGATGGATCTGGGATGCCAAAGAGCGGGGAGCCAAGGTCATCGTGGCTGACCCTCGTTACACGCCTACCGCCTGGATGGCGGATATAGTCCTTAAGCTGAACCCAGGCACTGACATCGCCCTGATTAACGGCCTGATGCATCTCATCATCAAGGAAAAGCTTTATAACCAAGACTTCATCGATAAGCGCACCACCGGTTTTGACCAGTTCCAGGAAGCGGTCGGCAAGTATGACCCAGCGACTGTGGAGAAGGTCTCCGGCATACCTGCCCACCTGCTTCAAGAAGTGGCCAGGCTCTATGCTAAAGCTGAGTCGGCAGCGATTGTTTACTGCATGGGAATCACCCAGCATACTTCCGGTCATGAGAATGTTATTGCCTTGGCCAACCTGGCCTTGCTTTGCGGGCAGATTGGGCGACCCGGCACCGGCGTGCTTCCACTGAGGGGGCAGAACAACGTCCAGGGCGCCTGCGACGTGGGCGCATTGAGTACCTTTCTTCCTGGTTATGTTCCCGTTACCAATGATGAGGGCAGGAAAAGGGTTGCCCGGGAGTGGGGCGTCAAAGACCTGCCCGGTCAACCGGGGCTCACCGTGGTGGAGATGATAAATGCCGTCGGAGAGGGAAAGGTCAAGGGGATGTATATTATGGGGGAAAACCCGGTTCTTTCTGACCCGGACTCCCGGCATGTAGAAGAGGCTCTGAGCCAAATCGATTTCCTGGTCGTTCAGGACATGTTTCTCTCCGAGACGGCCAGGTTAGCCCATGTGGTGCTGCCGGTGGCGAGCTGGGCAGAGAAGGAAGGGACCGTAACCGGAACTGAACGCCGCGTTCAGTGGATGCAAAGGGCAATCGAGCCACTTGATGGCACCAGAGCGGACTGGCAAATCATCTGTGAAATAGCCAATAGACTTGATTTCAGCTTCAATTACGCTGCCCCCGAAGATATCCTGCGCGAGATAAACAGGGTTGTGCCCTCATATGCCGGAATCACCCCGGAGCGGATTAAAGGGCAGATAGGTGGCATCCTCTGGCCCTGTCCCTCTCCAAAGCACCCCGGCACACCCATCCTGCATACGGAGCGATTTGGGACGCCTGATGGTCTGGCCAGGTTTATTCCAGTGGAGTATAAGCCGCCGGCGGAGAAGACAAGCCGTGAATACCCGCTGGTTTTGACCACGGGGCGGGTGGTGATGCATTACAACTCGGGAGCCATGACCAGGAGAAGCCGTCCCCTGCTCAAGCGCAGCCCGGAGATGTTTGTGGAGATAAACCCGAGCGACGCCGAAATGAGCCAGATAAAGAATAACGATGAGGTGACGGTGGTTACCAAGCGGGGTAAGGTAACCGCCAGGGCCACCATCACCGATAAAGTACCTCCCGGCGTGGTCTTCATTCCTTTCCATTTCCCTGGTGCTAATACTCTAACGGTAAGCGCATTAGACCCGACAGCGAAGATTCCAGAATACAAGGTCGCGGCCTGCCGGATAGAAAAGAGTGCGGATAAATGAACAAAGTCCTTTACATTGACCTTAACCGCTGTATCTACTGCCGCTCGTGTGAAGTTGCCTGCGAGCGCGAGCATAACGGCCACTCCCATATGTCAGTGGTGCCGGTGCCCAAGGGACATGCGGTGCCTATGAATTGCCGTCATTGTGAGAAGCACCCATGTTTGGTGGCGTGTCCCACCGGGGCTATCACCAGGGAAGAGGAGGGGCCGGTTATCATACACAGTATGAAATGCATTGGCTGCCGATTATGTGCCATGGTGTGTCCCTTTGGCGTTCTCACCTTTGATGTCCTGAGCCGGGTAATGGGCAAATGCGACCTGTGCCTGCACCGCCTTAATGAGGGCAAAAGGCCTGCCTGCGTCACCACCTGTCCCGCTCGTGCCTTGGTCTTCGACGAATTTGATGCTATAATGTCACGAATCAAAGAAAAAGCCGCCCAGGCGGTCATCAGTGGTGTCGGTTCGAAGCCAGGTACCGTGGTAAGCCCGGCAAAAAGTTAACTTCCTTAAAAAGATATGTAAAATGAGGCAGGTATTGGATTATGCAGGAAACTAAGAAGTTGGTATCGGAAAAAGAACTGCTAGAGCAGCTTGCTCAGAAATTCCCCCAGGCCATTGCCGGAACCGATGTGTCACTCCCGGGAACGGTTTATCTTAATATAGCCCCCTCTTCTATCCGCAGCATTTGTCAAGAACTTTTCCACCAGAGCGCCAGATTTGTTACCTCGGTCGCCACCGACCTCATCAGAAGAAGCAACAAGCTGGAGGTCAGCCACATCTTCTCCTTTGATGAGGAGCGCTTAACCTTTGTCGTTAAAGCTCAGGTCGATGCCACAGAGCCAACCGTAGAATCAATTTCGGCTATTATCCCGGGGGCAAACTGGTCCGAGCGCGAGTGCCATGATATGCTTGGCATTGATTTCACTGGTCATCCCGATTCAAGAAGACTTGTCTTAGCTGATGACTGGCCGCAGGGCGTTCATCCTTTAAGAAAGGATTTCCCGCATGACTTGAAACCACCCTCAGCCCCTGAGAACGCAGTGCCCCTAAAGACACCGGAGCCTCCGGCCAGTGTCCTGCCCATTGGCCCCTTCTATCCGGTGCTTGAGGAACCAGCCTATTTCAGGGTCTTTGTCGAGGGTGAACAAATTATCGGCTGTGATTACCGGGGATTTTACAATCACCGTGGCATTGAAAAGCTCGGAGATACGGCCCTGACGTATAATCAGGTCTGCTTTCTCGCCGAACGCATATGAGGGATATGAGGGTATATACACAGTACGTGTTACTGTCAGGCAATCGAAAACGCAGCGGGGATAGAAGTCCCACCGCGAGCCCGATTTATCAGAACCCTGCTTCTGGAACTGGAGAGAATTCACAGCCACCTTCTCTGGCTCGGCATCGCCGGGCACATCATTGGCTTTGACACTGTCCTGATGCAGTCATGGCGAATACGTGAACCAGTAATGTGGCTTTGCGAGCTTATTACGGGCAATCGCAAGACATATGGCATGAATTTGATAGGGGGAGTGCGCCGGGATATCACCAAAGAGCAGGCGCCCAGAATACTTGAGGTGGTGGATAAGATAGATTCCCAACTGAAGGAGCTCATTGATGCTATCCTGGGAGACACCACCCTCCATCTGCGACTCAAAAATGTGGGAATTCTTACGCCCGATGTTGTGAGACAATTCTGCCCTGTCGGCCCTACAGTGCGTGGTTCCGGAGTGGCCATCGATAGCCGGGTCAATCACCCTTACGCAGCTTATCCAGAGGTTACACCTCAGGTGATAACTGAAACAGGCGGAGATATCTGGGCACGCACTCTTGTCAGACTGCGTGAAACTTTGGAGTCAATCAAACTGGTCAGGCAAGCGGTAGGACAAATGCCTGGCGGCGAGATTATGGCTGAGGTCCGGGAAATCCCGCCGTGGCGTGAGGGCATCGCCTACGTCGAAGCCCCCCGCGGCGAGTGTATTCATTATGTCATCACTGGCCCGGATAATCGGCCCTACCGATGGCGGGTAAGAGCACCCAGCTATGCTAACCTGCAATCAGTCCCCTCAATGCTTATGGGCTATTATATTGCTGATGCGCCCATCATTATTGGCAGTATTGACCCCTGCTTTTCCTGCACCGAGCGCTTCGAGGTGGTGGATGCCAAAACCAAGAAAATAAGGGTTTACACCCAGGAAGAATTACTGGCTTTAAGCGAGAAGAAGAGACCATGCTACAGAGCAAACTCAAAGAAGCGCTGATCTGTTTTAAGAACCTGAGGGTGACCTTGCCCTATCCTTTCAAACCAGCACCGCCGCCGGAGGGCTTTAGAGGACGGGTGGAGGTTGATATTAATAAATGCATCGGCTGTGGTGCCTGCGCCGTGGCCTGCCCACCAAGACTTATCAGCATCACCGACCTTGATGGCAAGAGGGTTCTGGAGTTTCAACTGGGGAGATGCACCTATTGTGCCAGGTGTGCTGAAGTCTGTCCCGTCGAGGCGATTAAACTGAGCCAGGAGTTTGAGCTGGCGACCGATAATAAGGCCGACCTCAATATCGCCGTGGAATTGTTTATGGTGAAATGTGAGCGGTGTGGCGAAGCCTTCACCACCCAGCGCATCAGGAACAAGCTGGCCACTGAGGTGTCTAAAGAATTGGGAATGGAACCCGCGGACATGAAGTGGCTTGGTCTATGCCCAAACTGCCGCACGGCAGCGGAGGTCGAGAAAATGAGCGAGGCGGGAAGCTAAGATATGAGTGGCTTACTGGTAGCCCTGGTGCTGGTACCGATAGCCGGGGCCTTCATTTCCTACCCCTTAAAGCCACGGATAGGAGACCGAATACCAGCTATTGTGGCTGGCCTGACTTTCCTTATCGGTCTCGCAGCCATAATCTGGGGTTACCCGCATCATAACCAGTTATTCATAGGGCAACTTCCCTGGGTCGAAACCAAGGCCCAGCTCTTTGGCTTTCTTATTGACCCCTTAAGCTCACTGATGCTTATTGTCATCACCGTTATCGGCATTCTGGTGGTGGTCTATTCCGCTGAATATTTGAGCTCAAGAAATAAAGACCATGCCTATCTGGAGAACCGGGGTGGCTATTACTTCTGGATGCTTTTATTCATTGGCTCCATGGTAGGCATCGCTATCTCTCCCAGCTTTCTTCAGCTTTTTATCTTCTGGGAGATGACCACCATGTGTTCCTGGGCGCTCATTTCCTATCACCGGGATAGCCAGTCCCTGTTTAACGGATTCAAGGCCCTGCTTCTCACCCATCTTGGCGGAATAGCCCTGCTTGTGGCCATGGCTCTCCTTTACGCGAAGAGCGGTTCTCTCGCCTTCAGTGCTCTAGATAGCCTGAAACCCGGGCTCAGGCTGACCGTGTTCATCTTGATTCTTATCGCCGCCTGGGCTAAGGCCGCCCAGATTCCATTCTACACCTGGCTGCCCGATGCCATGGTCGCCCCAACGCCGGTGAGCGCCTATCTTCATGCCGCAGCTATGGTCAAGGCGGGCGTTTACCTGGTGGCCAGGGTAGCCGTATCTAATACGGGGATTTCCCACACCGCCGGCTTGATATTGGCCATTATGGCGGTTATCACCATAATGGTGGCGGTCATCATGTACTTTATCCAGGATGACCTGAAACGGCTGCTGGCCTTTTCCACCATCGGGCATCTCGGGTATGTTCTCTTTGGTGTCTCCCTGGGGATTATGGGCTCCACCACCGGCTTCGAAGGGGGGATTTTACACATTATCAACCATGGCTCAGCCAAAGGCCTGCTGTTCCTGTCAGTCGGAGCTATTGCCTACGCCACCGGTTCCCGAAGTATCAAGGAGCTGAGCGGTCTGGCCCGGAAATTGCCCATAGTCTCCACCGGGTTTATCATTGGCCTTTTTGCAGTGACCGGGGTGCCGCCGCTTTCCTGTTTCTGGAGCAAATTCATGATGTTCACCGGTGCCTTTGAAATCGGCGGGGTCGCCGGCCCCATCATGGGAGTGCTGCTCATACTGGAAAGCCTGGCTGCCTTCGCCTGGTATCTGCTGGTGGGACATAGGGTATTCTTCGGAAAGGTCTCAGAAAAGGCGGCCGTAGCCACCGGAGACCCCTCACCAGTGATTACCGTGCCCCTTATTATCCTGATGGCATTATGCTTCCTGGCACCCTTGATTGGGTGGCCGTTTGTGCAGTACCTGAACGTGGGAGCCTTTCACTGATTAATCGGTTAGGAAAGTAAACGATGGGCCCGATAGCATTATTATTCGTCGGCTTTCTGCTTCTGGTCGGGGGAGCAATTGCCGCCATCGCCACCCACCGGCAGCGCGGGGTATGCTCGTGGCTGTCTTTTGCCTTCGTCTTGCTGGCGGCGGGGTGTTTCCTGTATCTGGCCATACTCGTCTTCACCAGCGGTCCAATTACCATGGCCCGGCCTCTGCTGACCCTGCCTGGAATCGGCGCCAGCCTCACCATAGCCATCGACCCTCTTTCGGCTCTCCTCCTGCTCATAATCAGCATAATCTCGAGCTGCACGGCACTATTCTCGGTAAGATATACATCGCGCTATCAGTCAGAGTCGCTTATTCGCTATTACCCCTTCCTGTTGCTCCTCTTCGCCTCCATTGTCGGGGTCGTTTCCACCCGGGACATGCTGTTCTTCATCGCCTTCTGGGAAATAATGACGCTAACCTCCTATGCCTTGGTCGTTTTTGAACGGGACAATGCCGTTAGCCTGAGAGCGGGTTTTGTCTATTTCCTGGTGACTCATGTGGCTACCGCCTGCCTGATAATTGCGGCGATTATACTCTACGTAAAAACACCGGCCCCGCACTCCTTTGGATTTGGCAGTCTGAGTGCATCGCTCGGGGCGATTATGGCGACTAATTCCGGGCTGGTGCACCTTGTTCTGGCGCTGTTTTTCATTGGTTTTGTGACCAAGGCCGGAGTTCTGCCCTTCGGCTTCTGGCTCCCCAATGCTTACCCCGCCGCCCCCAGTAGCGCTACAGCAGCACTGGCTGGAATAGTTGAAAAGGCAGGTATTTATGCTGTGGTGCGAATCTTCTGCGAATTGCTGCCCATATCCCACTATTCCTACATCTGGGGACAGACGATTGCCATCTTCGGCGCCATATCAATATTTGTCGGCACCATGTCTGCCTTAACTCAGGATGACTCCAAGAGACTCATGTCCTTCCACGCCATCGGGCAGATTGGCTACATGCTCTTGGGTGTTGGTCTAGGCATATTTCTGCTGCCGATAAACCCACCGCTTGCTACCATCGCTCTCATCGCTGGCTTATTCCATATGATTAATCATAGCTGGTTCAAGTCCTGCCTCTTTCTCAATGCTGGCTCCATTCTCTACAAGACCGGGACTCGTGACCTGAACAAAGTTGGTGGGCTATTGAGGCTCATGCCTTTCACCGGGGCCACGGCCATTATAGCCTCGCTGTCTATTTCCGGTATCCCTCCCCTTAATGGCTTTTCCAGCAAACTGCTTATCTTTGAGTCTTCCATAATGTCCGGAATAGGCTCGCCTCTTTTTATCATCCTTGGCCTGGTGGCCATCTTTATCTCCGCCGTCACCTTGGCCTCCTTCCTGAAGTTCCTGAACAGCGCCTTCCTCGGAAAACTTTATGCCGCAGACGGGATAGATAATCAAAAAGATGTCCCGTTATCCATGCGGATACCACAGGGGGTACTGGCCTCTTTATGTATCCTGTTTGGCGTCATACCCCTGCTGCCAATCAGGATGATACACAGTGCCATCAGCTCTATCCTGCCCACAGATTACGCGCCAGCGGCGGGGTCTCTCTTTGGGTCTTCACTGCCTGGATTCAGTCTAAATTTGGGCCAGGGAGTTATCGGAGCTTGGAACCCCCTCTGGGCGTTGCTGGCCATGGCTATCCTTTTCGCCCTGGGCTTCTTCATCTCTAAAGCCGGGATGGCCCGGACCAGGGAGGCAGAGACCTGGTATGGCGGCCGGGAACACGCTGTGGAGCATGTCCGCTATGCGCCACATAGCTTTTACAATCCGTTTAAACAGCTATTTGCCTTTACCATAGGAAGCATCAAGTTCGAGGGAATGTACCCGCGGTCAATCAGCCTGCCCAGGGTATCTATGCCCGGCAGATTAAAAGCGGCATTTGATATCGACCACTGGCTCTATTATCCCTTTGCCAGCGGCTTTATGAGGTTAAGCCGATGGTTCAGCCGAGCGCATGTGGGGATACCGCAGGTCTATATATTATGGATAATCATAGGAGTAATCGCCTGCATCATCGTCCTGTTCCTGCTGCCGGCGGGGTAACGGTATGAGTTTTGTCATTGGCATCGGCATATTGAACCTGTTTATTGCGCTGGGCCTTTCGCCACTGTTTGAAGGCGTATCCAGGAAGCTCAAGGCTCTGGTGCATTCTCGCATTGGGCCGCCCGTGATACAGCCTTACTACGACCTGCTGAAACTTTTAGGGAAGGAAGATATCCAGCCGCAGGGCATGTATTTCGCCCGGGTCGTTCCCTGGATTTGCTTCGCCACGGTGGCTACCGCCGCATTATTTGTGCCTATGGGTACCGGTAGAGCTCCCCTGGGCAATGCCGGCGACGCCATATTCTTCATCTACATTGTCACTCTGGTCGCTGTGAGCCTGATACTGACCGCAGCGGCGTCAGAAAATCCTTTCGCCTTTGTTGGTGCTTCACGGGAGATGATGCTGCAGCTTACGGTGGAGCCAGTGCTGGTTATCGCCCTTGTCACCGCGGCCATAAATGCCGGCTCCTTCGGCATAGGTGATATGGCAAACTGGTATCACTTTCATGGCCCCTCAATCTCAATGCTCATCCCCACGGCCTTGCTTTTCCTGGCGCTTCAGGCTCAGGTAGGCAAACTCCCCTTTGACATGGCCGAAGCCGAAACAGAGATAGTTGGTGGATTGTTTATCGAGCAAAGCGGCCCCAAATACGCTCTCCTCAGGTGGTCGATGATGGCGAAGCAGATAATCTTTG
>CAZJGR010000038.1:9637-16394 GCA_964545815.1 uncultured Dehalococcoidaceae bacterium
GGCCCCAAATACGCTCTCCTCAGGTGGTCGATGATGGCGAAGCAGATAATCTTTGTTTCCCTTTTTGTGCAGGTTTTCATCCCCTGGCCCAGGGTGGAAATTCTGGCCTGGGATATCCTGATTCATCTGGCCAAGGTGCTCGGGCTGGTGCTGCTAATTGGCGTCATTGATGCGGTGAACCCGAGACTCAGGATTGACCAAGCGGTAAAGTATTATCTGGTGCTGGTATTTTTCTCGCTGGGTGGCATTGCCTTTGCGGTTATCGGTGCTTAGAACTAAGGAGGAATAAGCTTGGGTGAAGTTATAGCCGGTGGTAACTTAATAATCACCCTGTATCTAATCCATTTTGGTTTTTCGCTGCTGGCGGCAGAGCTGCGTAACTTAAGGTGGTCGGTTGTGGCCATAACCTTGCAGTCGCTGTTCTTGGCTAGCATATTGGCCACCTTCGCTTATATCGCGGCCAATCCGACGCTATACTGGTGGAGCCTCACCGCCCTGATAACCAAGGTCATAATTATCCCTTACCTGTTATGGCTTTATATTCGTCGGTTGCCTACGGCAGAGACCCGTCCGTGGTTAGGTACCATTCCTTCCGTAGCCGTAATGTTGATTCTGGTGGTGGTTTTCTACAGTTTCCTGCATACCAATGTCCAATTCATCGCGCCGAGTCTGGAGGCAGCCCTGGAGCCCGCCAGGTCAAATTTAGCCCTATCGCTCACCATCTGCACTCTGGGGCTATGGGTGCTCCTGGTGAGGAGAGACGCCGCTAAAGCGGTCATCGGCCTGGTCTTAATGGAAAACGGCGTGCACCTTTCTCTGGTGACACTGGCCCCCACCCTGCCTGAAACCACGATAATCGGCATAGTCACCAATGTCATAATCACGGTGTGGCTCATCCTGTATTTGGCGGGCAGGATTTTCCAGGCCCTGGGGACAACCGATACCGCCATGTTGTCGGAACTGAAGCGTTAATAAGGAACGATGGAAAACTTAAGAGAAGCGACATCTATACTGCCGATTCTGGTATTCATGGTGCCAGTCGGTGCCGCGGTTCTTATCTTTGCCCTCGGACGAATGCACCGCATATTTCGGGAAGGGCTGGCTTTGCTCGGCCTGACGGTCACCTTCGCCATCTCGCTGGTTATTGGCCAGCGAGTGCTCGGTGGCGAGCTACTGGTTGCCTGGAACCGCAATCTCTACGTTGACGGCTTGAGTGCCCTTATGGAGGCACTCGGCTCTGGTCTGGGCATCGTCATTATTCTGTACTCCATAAAGTATCTGACGCATCACCAGATTGGCATGCCGCTTAATCCCTGGCGACACACTTACTTTTATGCCCTCCTCGTCCTGTTTATGGGCACGATGAACTGGACCTGTGCCACCAACAGCTTGATATGGATGTGGGTCTCCCTGGAAGCCACTACCTTATCTGCCGCCTTTCTGGTTACTTTCTACTGGCAAAGAGAATCCATGGAGGCCGGCTACAAGTATCTGCTTCTGGTGAGCGTGGGGGTAACTCTGGCTCTCCTGGGCTGTGTCCTTATTTATGCCGTGGCCATACCGCTCTTGCCTGGGGAGAACGTGCTACATCTAACGGAAATCGGGAAGATTGCCAGACTGATGCCGGAAAGTGTCGTCTTGATAGCGTGTGCCATGTTTGTGGCCGGTTTCGGCACCAAAGCGGGAATTATCCCATTCCATGCCTGGCTCCCCGACGCCCATGCCGAAGCGCCAGTCCCCATCAGCGCGCTGCTCTCGGGCATAGTGATTAAGATTGGTGCCTATGCTCTTGCCCGCACCGTAACCATATTTGCCCCTTACTATGAGGCAATAGTGCTTTTTGTCGCCATTATAGCTTCGGTAAGCATGGTGGTCGGCATAGTCATGGCCTGGGCACAGGACGACCTTAAGAGGTTGCTTGCCTATCATAGCGTGAGCCAGATGGGGTATGTGGTAGAGGGACTAGGGTTAGGCACATATCTTGGCATCTATGGAGGTCTGTTCCACCTGGTAAATCATACTATATTTAAGGCTTTGCTCTTCCTTTGTGCCGGGGCATTGATGTATGCCGCTGGCAGCCGCAAGATAAGCGAGCTTGGCACGGTGGCCAAGAAGATGCCAGTAACCACTTTCTGCTTCTTTGTGGCTGCCCTCAGCATGGGCGGTTTACCTCCCTTTAATGGTTTTATGAGCAAGATTACTCTTTTCTTCGCCTTAGCTGATAGAGAACTCCTCTGGGCAGCGATAGTCTCAATGGTCGTTTCCTTTCTCACCTTAGCTTGCCTGACACACGCTGCCTATAAAATATTCTGGCGAAAGCCGGTGGTCACCGCTAATCCGGAAATAACGGCCAAGGAAGTGCCGTTCGTTATGCAGGTCAGCATGCTGATATTAGCCTTGGCCTGCATACTCTTCGGGGTCTTCCCTCAGGTGCTCTATCCCATACTGAATGCCGCTACCGGTTGCATATTAAAGATTTTGGGTGCAGGGTAATTAGCCATGTTGAGGAAAATGCTGATTATATTCACCTTGGTCAACCTGCTGGCGCTGGTGGGAGGCTGTATGGCACCAGCCCCGCCGAAACCGGGAAAAGAGATAGTCAGGGTCTCCGTCCAGCCAGTATATTCCCTTCATATAATGTCCCAGAAATACTCCCCTCTTTTCCGATACCTCGGCAGTGAAACGGGGTATGACATACGAGTAGTCTCCGCCATGAGCTATGATAATTACCTTCCCACACTGGAAGCCAACCAGGTTCACATTGGTATTCAGAACCCCCTCGCCTATGTCACCCTCGTTAAGACCAGGGGTGCCCATCCCTTGGCCAAGATGGCACAGCCGGACGGGAGTACCTCGTACCGGGGGGTAATCATTGCCCGTCAGGGCGGCGGCATTGACGCGATTGAAGACCTGAGGGGTAAAACAGTTGCCACCGCGTCCCGCAGGGCAGTAGGCGGATTCCTGGCCCAAGCCATTGCTTGCCGACAGCACGGCATTGATGTTGACCAGGACCTTAACCTCTCCCTGGTTGACACGCAGGACGCCGTTATCGATGCGGTATACCAGGGAAAAGCGGAGGCCGGGTTTGTGAGGGAGGATGCCTTGCCTCTGGTCAAAGAAAGACTAGACCTGAGCCAGCTTAATACCATTGCCTACACCGATTATTACCCTACCTGGTGTGTGGCGGCTTTTGCCAATACCCCGGCTGAGGTGGGCCAAAAGATAGCCAGAGCATTGCTGAATTTAGACTGGGAAAAGCCAGAGCATCGGGAGATATTGGCAGCAGCCGGCGTGGCCAGCTTTCAGAAGGCGGCTGACTCCGATTATGATATAATACGAACGACCATGGAGGCCCTTAATATCCCGTATTAATGAAGGTGGCAGTATGCTGAAATCTCTGCTCCAGAAGATAACCGGAAAGGCCTTTGCCAAAGCGCTCTGGGTCTATCATGTCAATACCGGAGCTTGTAACGGGTGTGACATTGAGGTCATTGATGTTTTGACCCCCTATTATGATGTGGAGCGATTTGGGATAAAGCTGGTGGGTTCGCCCCGGCACGCGGATGTCCTTCTCGTCTCCGGGCCGGTGACGCGGCAGATTGTGTCAAGCCTGCGCAAAGTCTATGAGGCGACACCGGACCCCAAACTTGTTTTCGCCATCGGCTCCTGTGCCATTGATGGTAATATTTTTTATGACAGCTACAA
The DNA here is from genome assembly GCA_964545815.1 of uncultured Dehalococcoidaceae bacterium. GTDB lineage: Bacteria > Chloroflexota > Dehalococcoidia > Dehalococcoidales > RBG-16-60-22 > E44-bin89. The sequence goes on from CAZJGR010000038.1 coordinate 13,343, forward strand.
TGTAATCGGTGGTGTGGATAAAGTTATTCCGGTGCACTTTTACATCCCGGGTTGTCCCCCCAGACCTGAGGCTATCATATATGGGGTGGCTCAGGCTCTGGGCCTGGCACCGAAGAAGGTTAAAGCCATCAGGCTAACTGAGGAGAGCGTCAGGTCACCGCTCAACCTGACTCAGAGATGAAGACGCTGGATTCACTATTTGCCAGACCAGACTCCAGGCTGGTGCTATTAGGGGTCGGCAATCCACTCCGTGGCGACGATGGCGCTGGGCCGGAGCTAATACTGCGGCTCAGGAACCGCACGGAGGCTATACTTTTTGACTGTGAAGAGGTCCCGGAAAACTTCCTGGGTGAGATTGTCAAGACCAATCCGGAAACGGTCGTTATCATTGATGCGGTGAACTTGGGAATGAGCCCGGGTGATGTCGCCGTATTGGAAGAAGATAGCTTTGCCGCTCTGGGCTGGTCAACACATCACGCCTCATTAAGACCACTCATAAAATATTTAAAGGCAAATACCGGGTCTGAAGTGTTTGTTCTTGGAATCCAGCCGAAGTCTACCGAGCTGGGCAGCAAGATAAGCGATGAAGTGAGACAGACCCTTGACCTACTGCAGCGGCTCATCACCACGAATCCTGTTTCAGGCAAGGAGGCGCTATGGCACAGAGCAATGTCAAAATGATCGCCGGGGAATCATTGCAGGGGTTCACCAGGGAAGTGCTTATGCGAGCGGGCATGTCACCAGAAGATGCCGCCACTGAGGCCGAGGTTATTGTCTGGGCCAACCTTCGCGGGGTGGATTCGCACGGCGTTCAACTTCTACCCTGGTACATTGAAGCTGTGGACATCGGTCACATGAAAGTAAAGCCAGATATAAAGATGGTTAAGGAGACCCCGGCCGCGCTCTTCATTGACGCCGACTATGCCTTCGGCGCGGTGGTTACCGTCTTGGCCATGAAAAAGGTGATGGCAAAGGCCAAGGCGGTGGGCATTGGCTGGGCATTTATCCGCAAGACAAACCATCAGGGTGCCATGGGGTACTACCCGCTGATGGCGGCGGAGAATGATATGGCCGGCATCGCCTGGGTCTGTGGCAATACCAGCATGACGCCCTTCGGCTCCAAATTTCCCGGCATCGCCAACAATCCGATAGCCATCTCCGTACCGTCAAAACGCCACCGCCCGCTGGTTCTGGACATGGCCACGAGCATTGCCGCCGGGGCCAAACTGCTCCTGGCCAAGGACAAGGGTATTTCCATACCGGAAGGCTGGGCGCTGGACGAGGAAGGTAACCCCACCACCGACCCCTGGAAGGCCAGGATTTTGCTGCCCATCGGTGGCCCCAAAGGTTCCGGGCTATCAATCATGCTGGAATGCCTGGGCAGCGTCATCGTTGACTTCCCCAAGGTCGAGCCGGTGGTTCTCGGCAAACAGCCGCCGTTTGGCATGGGCACCATGGTCGGTAACCCAGACCGCATCCGCCAGCACATTCAGAACAGCGTGGTCGCCGCCATCGATATCGGCACCTTCACCAATGTCAACCGGTACAAAGAGCACATCGATAACATGATTGAGGGCCTTAAATCCCTGCCCAAAGCCGAGGGATGCAAAGAGATATTTGTTCCCGGCGAGCCGGAGTGGCGAACCTACGAAGAGCGCACCAAGAAGGGCATCCCCCTTCCGGAAAAGACGGCCGACAATTTGCGCAAGGTCGGCCAGCGGTTTGGCATCAAGCTGCCGCTAAGTTGAAAAGCAACCAGGAAAGGGATAAACTGGTATGAGTCAGGGGGCAGTAACAATTCAAGATTGCTGCCCTGCTTCATAATGTAATCTGGATTAAAGAAAAAGGAGGCTTATATGGCACTGAACGCCACACTGAACTTAAAAAAGAAAATGAAGGAAGGCAAGATTGTCTTCGGGCATACCATCGGGCCGGGAAATGACCCGGAAAAAACAGTCAGGGCATCGAAGGACTATGGCTTTGATTTCATCATGATGGAGAACGAGCACAGCCTGGTAGATAAAGAAACGGTGTACGAGTACATCCGCGTTTCCCGAAAGCTGGAGATGCCCATTCTGATGCGCCCGGAAGAAAAAGACGCCAACTACCGCTGTTTTCTGGATGCTGGTGTCAACGGACTCATGCTTCCCTGCGTCAACACCGTGGAGGAGACAATATACGCCATCAACCAGTGCTACTTCCCGCCCATGGGACACCGGGGAACGGGAGTTGGCCTGAGCCCTTATCTGCTAGACTCACAAAACACGACGGAGATGCTGCTCTCGGACATCTGCGAATACGTAAACAACAACCTGGTGCTCTTCCCGATGATGGAAAGCGGACAGGGCATCAGCAACCTGCACCGGATACTGAGCCTGGAGGGAGTAACCGGCACCATTGTGGGCACCAATGACCTGGTGCTTGATACTTATGGCACGCCTCCGAAAATGCTGCGCTCTGAGACGGTGACTGCCAAGCCCGTGGAGGACAGACTGCGTGAAATCGGCCGGACTTGCAAGAAGGCCAAGAAAGTGGCGGGCATTGGCGGCTTTGCCCCCAAGGGGCTGGCCAAGTGGGCCAAGGAAGGCTATCAGCTCTTCATGCTGGGCAATGTCATGGATAATAACTACGAAAGACTCAAGCCGGCCATTGAAGAGATGAAGTCACTATTGGGACTTTAGGTAAAAACGAAGAGGCAAGGGACTTACGTTACAAAATTCGCCCTTGCCTCCGTTTTTCTTTTCGCGGAAAAAGACTACAGGCGCAGCACGCGCTTGGCGTTTCCCACCAGAACCTTCTGCTTTTCCTCATCAGTCAGGGGCAGGCGCAATATCTGCTCCAGCTGCGGTTGTGGCTCAATTGCCACGAAATCAGTGCCGAACAGTATCCGGTCAACGCCGATTTTTCGGAAAATCCTCGGCACGTCTGCCTCAGCCAGACCACGATGCGCAACGTGAGGGACGCGGTCCGGCGCGGAGAAGCCCTGCGAGGTATCAAAATAAACATTGGGGTATTTCTGCGCCAGCTCCACCCTCTCGTCCCACCAGGCTGA
>CAZJGR010000039.1:0-14315 GCA_964545815.1 uncultured Dehalococcoidaceae bacterium
TGAGTTAATTATAGTCCTATTTGGTGGGATGTCAATACCAAGAAAATCGGAACTAATCGGAGGCATTAACCCTTGGGCGTGAAGAATGTAGTTACGACAATTGAGAGGGAAGTGGTGTTGGTGAAGCATTGGAATGCCGTTGTGTCAGAATAAAGGATGCGCCAGCCTTGACAGAGTGTAGTGCTTCTGCTAAACATACTGGTTGAAGGAATAGGGATAATTGGTTGATGGAGGCGATATACCATGTCTTGTTATTTTCGTCACCTGAAGGATATTCTAGATGAAGCAGGCATCGAGGTTACTGCTAGAAATAGTGAACAAATCGACCGAGCAATTCACAATATAGTTGAGGTCCACTACAAAGATTGCCCTGCCACTTGGAGGAAGCTAAAGAGGGAGATATTAGGTGATAAGCACAAACGGCAGGATTTTGTTAAAAAGCTGCAGAATGCCATACGTTGAGGTAAAAGCGATTTTTTATATGGTTGTCAATACACTCAAATAGAAACGAACCCCTACCCGTGCAGCTACTACGACATCTCTTAGAAATACTGCTACGCAGATATAGCCAATAACAAAGCTAATTTGCTGTCAATATCTCATTGAATTCAAAATTTCAATAAAGTAAATACTTTATCAATAAAATGTTTATTTTATTTTAAATGATTTACGATTGTTGATTTTCACGACACAATCATATTGACAAATAAATTTTGGAGGTCAATGTGAGCACCAAGAAATCAGCAGTCAAGAAGCTCAAAGCACAAGCACCCAAGCCAGAAGAGCCTCAGCCTCAAGAAAGCACATCCATGGAGCTGCAACCTGAACCTAAAGAGCCACAACCGCAGCCAGAAGCTGTAGAGCCAAAATTAAGCGACATCAAACTGATACTGGATGCTCTCACAGCAACGGCCTTAGACCATACTCGACAGATAGCAGAGCTCCAAGAAGTACTGGCAAGGAAAAGAAAGCCAGTACCAAACGGTAAGGTTCAAATCAGAGACAAGAAAACTGGCAAAACCTATCCATCCAAGAATAACGCCTATCAAACACTTCTTAAATCAGGCGAACTCAAAGAGCTTGTTGATAAGGGCATCTTCGGCGATATCCCCCAGAAGAACACCTTTGGCTGGTATGCCTTAGTAAGAGAACTGCCGGACAGATTTGAAGAGGTGCATGAACAGGAGCAAACGGCATGACCGAAGAACCCACAGGCTGGGTATCACCCAGAGGATTAATCGAACAGGCCATGGACGACCTCGGCATTGATAAGCCTAAAGATGAGCTGGTCGATGCTGACATCAAGGAGGTCATGCATTACATCGGCATGTGCGCAGCGGATACTGACCTCTCCGACCCTGATAACCCTAAAATAGGGCGCATCGGCATAGGGCTGATGCTCACGGTGACGCTGCTGGAGTTCCCGGAATACTACATGAAGTATGAACTCAGCCAGTTCAACTAAAGGAGGTAGCTTAGATGAAAACCATCTTGGATAGAGTATCTTGGAAGACCTTGTTCATACTGTTGGGCATCATGGTAGCGGTGAAAGTGCTACTGGAGATTTTATAGCTACAAATAAAAAAGTATTAGCAAGCACTGAAATTACAAACAGCACGTATTCTAGTGCATCTGGTATAACATGCAAAACACAAATAGAAATCAAAAAATATCTAGAGCAGAGTTAGCCAGGCAATTGGGGGTCAGCCGCACTCATATTACTCTGCTGGCCCAAGGCAAAAGAAAGCTCAGCAAGAGATTAGCTGACAAATTAGCTGACCTGCTAGCTGGCAATTTGAATGCGCTAGCCGTGGCTTCAAATCCGTTGGGGGGCGTTAATAGCGCCTTCGGTGGGTTCGACTCCCATGCGCTCCCGCCATTTTTTACCCCCCTACCGGAACAGCTCGTCGAGGGAAAACTCTTCTTTCTCCACGGCTTTGGCTATCGGCCAGGTGAAACGCACGGAAACCCTGGGCGGCACGCCTATCTCCGCCTGAATGGACATCTCGTTGGGGCCAAAATCGAGGGCGATTTCGTAGGCCTTGTGCAGGGCCTCCCTTATCAGGTCGCGCACCGCAGCCAGCGGCCTCCCGCGCAGGCTATCTGTCCGCCTCATGATATTGCTGATTTCATTCTCTATGCGCAGGAGCTCGGCCAGCTTGTCGGAAAGTTTGCCTTCGGCAGGCTTGCCGTCTTGCTGAAAGACCATAGCAACACCTCCTCTCCGGTCCATCTATCGCTCATGAGCCTGTCTTTGACAGCATGCTTCTTGGCTATAGTATGCCATCAATACGAGGCTGTCAAATTCTGGACTCACCGGGATGAAACCGGCGAAAGCACGGGAGGTGCGTTAATAAAAAGTTAAGAAACGGCTACTGGTCGATGGCAAGCTTGCCGGCCCTGGCCACATTCTGCTTTGGCATGTCAAAGAAATTAACCGTTACCCGGTCCGGCTCAACCTTGAAATTTTTCACCACGGCATCGGTTATTTCCTTCGCCAGCTTTCGCTTCTGCTCAACTGTCCTGCCTTCGATGGCTCTTACGGTTACTATTGGCATAATCGCCTTACCTCCTTTGATATTTTTTAAATACGGGGTCACTGTTTACTGCTTTTAGCTTTCCGGTACATGGCTTCAATTTTCTTTTTCCACGCCGGGGCCCGGTCCCGGACAAAGCGCCTTGTCGGCTCCTCATTGGTGCAGACCAGCATGGAATTAACGTTGACCCAGGGAACGAAGATGTCTTCGCTATACTGTTTTACTCCATCCAGCTGGTCATCCCACTCCACCTGAGTCATGCGTAGTCCATATTCATCCAGAATCTGCACCAGACCGATATAGCAACATTCCGGCGCCGTTCCAGGAATCAGGCTAAGGGCCACAAAATATCCGGGCTTGATAACCTCTGGTTTTGCCATATCTCACCTCCTAAATCTGGTAGAACAATAATAAACGGTTACGCCATAAACGTCAAACTGACAGATGGTGCGCTGCTTCCTGGTAATCATTGATTGACTTTTGCTCATGCTCCCCCTATACTTGGCTCAAATCTCAGGCTAGTGAGGAGGGAAAATGGGCACGCTATTTATGATACTACCATTCCTCGGAATCATATTGCTCATTTCCGGGGGTATCGGGCTCTTCATCATCAACACCAATTATCCAGCGGGTGACCTCATCTGGATTCAGGGCAATCTTACCTATGGCGTCTTCACGCTTTTCGGGCTGGTCATCACCATCTGCTTTATGGTCAGCGGCCTCGAACCGGAATGACGGGAACAGGGCCAGCAAGATGCCTCACCGTTTTACTCTTTTCCCTCCCCCCGCAGTAAATTGCCGAAGTACGCCTTGGTATGCGTCCACGGTATCTCAATACCCTCAGCATCAAACGCCTTCTTAATGCGATATCTCAGCTCACCCATCACGTTCCACTGCTCAATCGGTTTCACATCGCCCAGTATCTTGATGTCAATTCCGTAGTCACCCAGCTTATCCACTCGCAGCACCTGAGGCGGAGTTTTAATCCGCCAGCTCCAGTTTGTATCCTCGGCAATTTCCTTGCCAACGCGATTGATGACAGCAATGGCGCGGTCCAGGTCTGCTTCGTAAGAAACGGTAACGTTAAGGTTTACCCGGGAGAAGTGCCTGGTATAATTGCTGGCTACCTTTATTTCCCCGTTGGGAATGTGGTGGACAATGCCGTCAAGGTCTCGCAGCACCGTCTTCCTTAAAGTGATATCTTCAACCAGCCCGGCGATATCGGCTACCCTGGCCACATCTCCCACCCGGTACTGGTTTTCCATGAGGATGAAGACACCAGCAATGAGGTCCCTGATGAGGTACTGGGCACCAAAGCCAACGGCAATGCCGACAATACCCAAACCGGCCAGTATCGGGCCAATGGGGATATTAAGTTCAGATAGAACCATGAAGATGATGAGCAAAATAATCAGCACTTTGCCCAATCCCATGAAGACGCCCTGAAGGGTATCCGCCCTTTTCTTCATCTCCGCCCTGCTCTCTACACGTTTTGGTTTCACCATGAGACGCTGTATCATCACGGGCAGGAATTTTCTCAAGGCGTACCACAGCCCGGCTCCTATCAGCAGTATTACGAAGATACGTGTACCATGCCCCAGAAACCACTGCTGAACCATGGCTACCGTGATGATACTGTAAATGCCCTCTTCAGATAAGATAATAGCGATTCCGGTCATGACAATCAGTATCAACGCAATCCCTTCCACAGTCCAGAAGGTGATGTTTACCCATTTCCAGATTTCAGGCACACGCTCTTCGGAGACCCATCTTTTAATACCAGCCTCAACCCGACCCTTTATGACAAACAAAATAATCAGGGCGACCGCGCAGATAATGAAGAGCCACCAGCTGTTAGTGGTAATCCAATCCCACATGGCAAACACCTCCCCCGCAACAGGTAAGACTAATTATACCACTCCGAAGTCTTGATTAGTACAGAACGCGCACATCACCCACCCGCCGTGTGACCTTCTTCCCATCCAGATACTCCAGCAAGGCCTGGGCATACTTGCGGCTGGTCTGAAACATATCCCGCACCTCCGCCAGCGTTATCTGCCCCCGGGCCTTAATTCTGGAGGTCACCTTGGCCACCATTTCATCATAGACTGAGGCAGCAAAGACCACATCATTGCTCGCCTTCACCACCCGGCCCTGTTCGATGAGCAGATTGAGCAGGTCGGGCTCGGGGATGAGGTCGCCGGGCGGGGCGTAAGGGTTCTCGGCGAGCGAGCGGAGAAAGGCATCCGTCTTCGCCCGCTGTGCCTGGGTCAGCCGTATCTGATGGGCCGGCAACCGAACCACAACTCCTTCATCAGCGATGATGCCCTGTGCCACCAGCTTCGGAAAGGCCGCGGCCGAGTATGCGCCCAGCTTCAGCCGGCTCCCCAGCTCCACCTTGGGCATGCCAAGACGGGTCGGGAACTTCTGGTGGTATTCCTGAAGAGCAGCCCTCGCTTTCTGAATTATGTTTTCCCACCATTCCGCCGTTACCAGCACGGAATGTTCTCCCCGCCCCAGGTCCACCACCTTCCCCTGCTCGGCGAGGGAACCAGCTGCAGCCTTTATTTCCTCGGCTTTCAGGTTGAGCTCGGATACTATCGCCGAGGTCTCCAGTGGCTGCTTTGTGGCCACCAGCGCCAGTACCATTTCTTCCGCCGTCCCCACCTCTTTAGCTTCCAGGTTGGCAATCACATCGGGGCGAAAGCGGCGGAGCCGCTTCCCCTGCGCTTCGATGATTTTGCCACCGCCGAGGGTCTCCATCGGGGAGCGCACAATAAAGTGGTCGCCGTTGACCACGGCTACCGGCCTATCAAGGACAACCTGTGCCCAGTTAGCCTTTCCCGGCTTGAGCTCGTCTCCCTCCAGCAGGCGGACTTTGGCCATTGCCTCCACCGCCCCGGTGTGGAAGCTGACGGTGGCACCGTGCTTCAAGGGACGGCGCAGGTAGCCAAGCAGCTTGATTTTTACGGTCAGCAGCCTGGTGGGAACCAGCCATCCCGGCTTTGTCAGCACGTCGCCGCGCTGTAGCTGGGAAGTATTAATGCCCACCAGGTTGGCCGCCACCCGGCTCCCCGGGGTGGCGGTGTCAAGGCGGGTTTTATGTGATTGCAGTCCGCGCAGGCGCGACTTCAATCCCGGGGGCACAACCTCCACCTCCTGCCCCACGGAAAGCGAGCCGTCAATCAGCGTCCCGGTAACCACGGTGCCTGCGCCGACCATGGTGAAGACACGGTCAATGGCCAGCCTGGGCCTGCCCAGGTCGCGCCGCGGCTCCGCGGCATTTAACCGTTCGTCAATGGTCGCTACCAGTTCCGGCAGGCCTTCCCCGGTCAGTGCCGAGACGGCAACTATGGGCGCTCCGGACAGGGTCGTGGGGCTGATGAGCTCCTCTATTTCCATGCGGACCAGGCTCAGCAGTTCCTCATCGACCAGGTCCTTTTTGGTGATGACGACGATTCCGTTCCGTATCTCCAGCAGGTCTAAAATGGCCAGGTGTTCCCTGGTCTGCGGCATGATGCCCTCGTTGGCGGACACAATGAGCAGTGCCAGGTCAATGCCGCCCACACCGGCGAGCATGTTCCTGACGAACCGCTCGTGTCCGGGAACATCGACGATGCCCACCTCGCGTCCGCTCGGCAGCTTCAGCCAGGCAAAGCCGAGGTCTATGGTCATGCCGCGTTCTTTTTCCTCACGCAGTCGGTCCGGGTCGATTCCGGTGAGCGTTCGCACCAGAACTGACTTGCCGTGGTCAATATGGCCGGCGGTACCCAGGACGTACACCTAAAACACCCTCAATCACGAAGTGTGATGTAAATCAGAAGCCAGATTACGCAGCGCCTTGAGCACGATTTCATCTTCTTCGGGAAGCACCGAGCGCGGGTCAAGAAGCAGGATATCATCGGCAATCCGCCCCACCACGGGCATTTCCTGCCTGCGCAGCTTGCGGGCCGCCCGCGGCGCCAGACTGCGGTCTTTTTCGTCTCCGATAGCGACCAGCTTCGTGGGCAGAGTTCCCCCGGGCAGGCTGCCGCCCCCGACCATTGTCTCACCATCAATTATCCGTGCCACGCCGCCGAGCGCCTTTTTCCATGCCTCTGCCCTTCTTTCAATATCTTTCAAAGGCGCGGCGATCATTCTCCACACCGGGACTTTAACCGTCCCCTCACCTTTCAGGTAGTGGCGCAATGTTGCCACCAGCCCGGCCAGCCGTACCTTGTCAATGCGTACCGCCCGGGCCAGGGGGTGCTGGCGCAGTTTTTCAATATACTGCTTCTGGCCAATGATAATCCCCGCCTGCGGCCCCCCCGCCAGCTTATCGCCGGAAAAGAAGACGAGCCCGACGCCGAGGGCTACGCTCTGCTGCACCATCGGCTCTGATGCCAGCCCGAACGCAGTTGTATCCAGAAAACAGCCGCTGCCCAGGTCATCAAGGACAGGGATATGGTAACGCCCGGCCAGTGCTACCAGTTCTTCAAGCTCGACCTCGTTGGTAAAGCCCACGAGCCGGAAGTTGCTGGAGTGAACCCGCATCAGGGCGGCCGTCCGCGGGCTGATTGCCTGCTCGTAATCGCTGACATAGGTGCAGTTGGTCGTCCCGACCTCGACCAGTCTGGCGCCGCTCTGCCGCATCACGTCGGGAATGCGAAAGCCGCCCCCGATTTCCACCGCCTGCCCCCGGGAGACGATTACTTCCTTTCTTTTCGCCAGTGCCGATAACCCCAGCAGCACTGCCGAGGCGTTGTTGTTCACCACCAGCGCTGCCTCCGCTCCGGTGAGCTGGCACAGGAGCGCTTCCACATGCACCTGCCGTGAGCCCCGCGTGCCATTCTCCAGATTGAATTCCAGATTGGAGTAACCTGTGGCCACGGTAGCCATGGCGGTGGTTGCTTCCGGACTCAGCGGGGCACGGCCCAGGTTGGTATGCAGAATGACGCCGGTGGCATTGATAACCGGCCGCAGGCTGGGCATCTCAAATGACTTCACCTGGTTATATACCGCTCCCACGATTCTGGTCAGGGACGAAACCTTTTTCCCGTCGGCAACAGCAGCCCGTTCCTGCTCCAGATGCTGCCTTATCAGCTTTACCAGCAGGTCATGGGGGTAAGTATTCAGCAGCGGCCTCAGCCGTTCCTCGGCCAGGACTTTGTCCACGCCGGGTATTTTCCGGAACTCGCTTTCCATGCCCCATATTTTACAACGATGGCGGTGGATACTTCCAGTGTGAATTTACGTTGATATGAGGCAACTGCGATTTCCAGGTGCGCTATCATCTTTAACTCTCTTTTATTCCTTGCTACAATTAACAGTATAGCGGTGTAATCCACGGATGTTCCTGCCTGAAAGAGGAGGGTGCCAGAATGTTAACTGCGGACGAGCTGACAAGGTATGACCGGCAGATAATGATGAAAGGTATCGGCAAAGATGGGCAGGAGAAGCTGAAAAAGGCCAGGGTCTTCGTTGCCGGCGCCGGTGGGCTTGGTTCCCCAATCTCAATTTATCTGGCGGTCGCTGGGGTCGGCACTATACGGCTCGCCGACCACGACACCATCGAGCTGAGCAACCTGAACCGCCAGATTCTGCACGGTGATGGGGACATCGGTAAAAGAAAGATTGACTCCGCCCTGCAGAAGCTGAAAAACCTGAATAAAAATATCAACGTGGAAGCCATCGCCGAGACGATAACCGAGGAAAATATCTCCCGGCTGGTCGGTGATTGCGACCTCATCGTTGACGCCATGGACAATCTGCCCACCAGGTACGTGTTAAACCGGGCCGCCATCGAAAAGAATATCCCCTTCTTCCACGGGGCGGTGTACGGCTTTGAAGGGCGGGCGATGACGGTGATACCCGGTAAAACTGCCTGCCTGTGGTGTATCTATCAGGGACGCTTGACCCGGGGCAAGTTCCCCGTCATCGGGGTGGCACCGGCAGTAATCGGCTGCCTCGAGGCAACCGAGGTCATTAAGTACATCACCGGAATCGGGGAGCTGCTGACCAACCGGATGCTGATGTATGACGGGCTCAACCTTGAGTTTACCAAGCTGGAAGTGAAACGCGACCCGAATTGCCAGCACTGCGGCCATTTGAAGTAGGAGGACGGAGATGGTTGAGAAAATAAGATTCAAGACAATCGAGATACCAAAGCTCACCAGAGGCATTGCCCGCAACGTCACGGAGCTCATCGGGAACACGCCGCTGGTCAGGCTGAACCGCATAACCGCCGGGGTGAAAGCAGAGGTGGTGGCCAAGCTGGAGTCCTTCAACCCGGCAGGCAGCGTCAAGGACCGGATAGGGGTAGCCATGATACTCGATGCCGAGATGAAAGGCCTCATCAACAAGGACACCGTTATCATCGAGCCCACCAGTGGCAATACCGGCATCGCCCTCGCCTTCGTCTGCGCTGCCAGGGGGTACCGGCTCATCCTCACCATGCCGGATACCATGTCGAAAGAGCGCCGCCAGCTTCTCTCCGTTTTCGGTGCCGAGCTGGTGCTGACTCCCGGAGCGGAGGGGATGACCGGGGCCATTAAAAAAGCGGAGCAGCTGGCCGCAGCCAACTCCAATTCCTTCCTGCCGCAGCAGTTCCGGAATCCGGCCAACCCGGAGGTGCACCGGATAACCACCGCTGATGAAATCTGGCGGGATACAGAGGGCAGAGTTGACATTCTGGTAGCCGGCGTTGGCACCGGAGGCACCATCACCGGCATCGCCGAGGTAATCAAGGCCAAGAAACCCGGGGTCAAGGCGGTTGCCGTTGAGCCGGCCGACTCACCGGTGCTTTCCGGCGGTAAAGCTGGACCACACCGGATACAGGGCATTGGCGCCGGCTTCATCCCCGCTGTCCTCAAGACCGACCTCCTCGATGAAATCGTCAGGGTCAGCAACGAAGACGCGGGGACAATGGCCCGCCGGCTGGCCAGAGAGGAAGGGATACTGGCCGGCATATCAGCGGGGGCAGCCACCTGGGCTGCCCTGGAAATCGCCAGGAGGCCGGGGAACCGGGGCAAGCTCATCGTGGTCATTCTGCCCGACACCGGGGAGCGCTACCTCTCCACCTGGCTCTTTCAGGAAACGTAGCCGGCGCGGACATTATCGGATACATTGCATTTTCAGGTAGCTTGTGGTATATTCATTAATAATCGATTTCTGGACCGCTAGGGGTGCCCGAGAGCTGAGAGTCCTCCCGTGGAAGGACAACCCTGTGGACCTGACCTCGGTAATGCGAGCGTAGGGAAGCGGCAGTAGCTTGGACCAAGGGTCTTGAAGTAACCGCCGGAGCCCTTGGTTTTTGCTTTGTGAGGGTATTTTATGTTTAAGATATTCCAGGAGGATATCAAGACCGTATTTGCCAAAGACCCAGCGGCACGGAGCACGCTGGAGGTCCTGCTCTGCTATCCGGGGCTGCATGCTCTGTGGCTGCACCGCATCGCGCACTTCCTCTGGCAGCACCAACTTCGCCTGCTATCACGGCTCATCTCCCACCTGAACCGTTTCCTTACCGGCATTGAAATTCACCCCGGAGCCAGTATCGGCCGCAGGTTCTTCATCGACCATGGTGCCGGGGTCGTCATCGGCGAAACGTCCGAGATTGGCGATGATGTTCTGATATACCAGGGAGTGGTGCTGGGCGGAACCACCACCGAGAAGAAGAAGCGCCACCCTACGGTGGGCAACAATGTGGTCATCGGCGCCGGGGCGATTGCGCTGGGCGCCATAACCATCGGCGATGATGCCCGTATCGGTTCCGGCTCGGTGGTCATCAAATCAGTCCCGCCCGGAGTCACGGTGGTGGGTGTTCCGGGGAGGTCAGTGGAAGACCGGCACAAGCCAATACCGGAACTGGACCACGGGAAGTTGCCGGACCCGATTGCTGAAGCCATCAGGCTGGTACTGAAAGAGCAGGACAAGCTTGAGGAGAGGCTGAGCAAGCTGGAGAAACAATACGGCGTCCGCGCTCCCGGTGACGAACTGGAGAAGCAAAGAAAGCGGGTGGAGGAAGAGCTGGAGGAAAAAGAGGAGTGAGATGAGCCAGAGGAGAGTTAATATGAGGAGAATCTATCTTGACTATGCCGCCACCACGCCCACCCACCCCGACGTGGTCAGGGCGATGCTTCCTTACTTTTCCAACTCTTTCGGCAATCCTTCCAGCATCTATGGCTGCGGGCAGGAGGCGCGAGAGGCCATTGAGGGCGCCAGAGCCAGCGTTGCCGCGCTCATCGGTGCCCGGGGTGAGGAAATCATCTTCACCAGCGGTGGCACCGAGTCCGATAACGCCGCGCTCAAAGGCGTGGCCTATGCTAATTCGGACCGGGGCAACCATATCATCACCTCGTCCATTGAGCACCACGCCATTCTGGAAACCAGCCACTTTCTGCAAACGCAGGGGTTCGAGGTGACCCGCCTGCCAGTGGACGAGTACGGCATGGTTGACCCCGATGACGTGCGCCGGGCGATTACGGATAAAACGGTCATCGTTTCCATTATGCACGCCAACAACGAGGTCGGCACCATTCAGCCCATTGCCGAAATCGCTAAGATAACCAGAGAGGCCGGCGTTTACCTGCACACCGATGCCGTGCAGACGGTGGGGCACATTCCCTTTAGTGTGGATGAACTCGGCATTGACCTGCTCTCCATGTCCGCCCACAAGCTTTACGGGCCCAAGGGAGTGGGGGCTTTCTACATAAGAAAAGGTACCAGGCTCGTCTCTTTCCTGCATGGTGGCGAGCAGGAATCCGGGCGCAGGGCCAGCACCCACAATGTTCCCGGCATTGTTGGCCTGGGAAAGGCAGCGCAGATTGCGCAGCAGGAGATGGATAAAGAAGCGGAACGGGTAACCCGCCTCCGCAATAGATTAATCAGTGGCATTCTGGAAAACATTGACCATACCCGGCTCAACGGCCATCCGCAGGTACGGCTGCCCAATAACGTCAACGTGAGCATCTCTTATGCCGAGGGCGAGGCCATGTGTCTGAACCTTGACCGGGAAGGTATCTGCTGCTCGACCGGTTCTGCCTGCAGTTCCACGGCCACCGAGCCATCCCACGTCCTGCTGGCGCTGGGGCTTGACCCGCTGCAGGCCCACAGTTCCCTGAGGTTCAGCCTAGGCAAGTGGACCACCGAAGAGGAAATCGACCGGGTGCTGGAAGCGTTGCCCCGTGTTGTTGCCAAACTGAGAGCCATGTCGCCACTGTTGAAGAGCCACCATTAACTCCTTTTATATTCGCTATCATCAAGGAGGAAACATGTTACCGGAGATAGGCAAAGTAGACAAAGCAACCTTTGACCGGGTTATCTTCCCCAACCTGGGCAAACCTGACCGCTCGGTGCTCATTGGGCCCAAACATGGCGTCGACGCCGCCGTGGTCGAACTGCCCGGAGGCGAGGTCATGGTAGTGGCCGAAGACCCCACCTTCGGGATGCCGGTTCTCATGCCACACTTCGGCTGGGCCATCGTGCACATCTGCGCCAGCGATGTCGCCGTGCTCGGCGTGCCGCCCAGATATATGACCATCTGCCTTATGCTGCCGCCGGGCACAGAGGAGAGCGTTCTGGAGCATATCTGGCTGGAAGTACATCAGGAATGCCAGAAGCTGGGCATTGCCATCATCGGAGGGCACACCGGGGTTTATCCCGGCATAGGCTACCCACTCAACGGTGGCTGCACCGTTTTCGGCATTGGCAAAAAGGAGCAGCTTACTCCTCCCTCCAACGCCAGGGTCGGCGACCGGGTGATAATGACCAAGGGCCCGGCAGTGGAGGCAGCCGGGATACTGGCCTTCCAGGCAGAGAAGGCGCTGGTGGAGAAGTTCGGACGGGATATCGTGGAAAAGGCCAAAGCCCTCTTCATGGCGATGACCGTGGTGCCGGATGCGCTGATCGCGGGCCCCAATGCTCATGCCATGCATGACGCCACCGAGGGTGGCCTGCTTAACGGCATATATGAGGTTGTGGAAGCTTCTGGGGCCGGAGTGACCATTTATGAAGACAAGATAGTTACCCCTGAAGAGATAGCCGTCGTCTGTCAGCACTTCAATATTGACCCGCTCATCTCCATCGGCGAGGGCACGCTGGTCATCACCGCCACTCCGGGAAATACCCCTAAAATCATCAACGACCTGAAGAAACATAATATTGCTGCCTGGGAAATCGGCGAGGTGACCAAAAAAGACAGGGTTTTTGTCCGCAGGAATGGCAAAAAGGAAGCGCTGACGCCGGTCAAGGTGGACCCATTCTGGGCCGCCTACTTCAGCACGCTGGGAGGATAAAATTTGAGAACAAATCAGCAAGAGGAAATGATACTGGGCAACCTGGCCCGCGCCGTGGTCACGCTCCAGGAGAGTGCTGAATTCGCCCGGCTCATGCCCGAAGTCAGAGTTAATCTGGTCTATGCCCTGCCCGACGCCAGGACAGCTAAAGATGTCGCCGCCATTGATGGCAGGATAACGGTGGTGCGGGGATTTCCTCACGCCTCCGGCCTGCCGACCTGGGGAGGCTCCGACCATATGGCCCGCCTGATAATCGAGGTGAGGAAATATGACCCCGGTATAAACGCCGGCATAAACTTCAAATGTGACGCTGACGTGATTGAGGTGATAAAGCGGTACTGCGCGGAGAAGAAGTTTCTCTTTGGCTGGATTGACCGCACCAAGGAGCCGGCAGAAGTGGCGGAAAAGGACCGGAGCTCCATGCCCTGGAAAATCAAGCAACTGGTGGACAGTTCCGGTGGCGTGCCCAAGCTCTTTTACGAAGGCGATGGCTGGGGCAAGGAGCCGCTTTCGGTGGCCCTGGGCGCGACTGCGGTCGAGGTGGTCAAAATCGCCATTGACATCGCGCGGCGCTACAAACAAAAATTGGGCTGAGCTCAGCCTCCAGATAACTCATTTACACGACTTCAGTTCTGGGCAATTTTTATCAGGTAAAGAGCCGTGGAAAAAGTAGCCGTGGCCATGAGCGGCGGCGTCGATTCGTCCGTGGCCGCTGCCCTGCTTAAAGAAAAAGGTTATCAGGTTGTCGGCGTCACCATGCGCCTCTGGCCGGAAGATGTCGCTGATACTTCAATAAACAGCCCTTCTGATTCGGTCAGCGGTGCCCGTTGTGTGGCTGATGCGCTTGGCATCCCCCATCATGTGGTTGATTTAAGCAATATTTTCCAAGATAAAGTGATTGCCCCTTTCTGCCGGGAGTACCGCATGGGGAGGACACCAAATCCCTGCGTGCGCTGCAATCGCTACCTCAAGTTTGACGCCCTTTTCCAACAGGCCCGGTCGCTGGGAGCACGTTATATCGCCACCGGACACCACGCCAGAGTGGCCAAGGACGATACTTCAGGCCGGATGCTCCTCTATAAAGGTCAGGACAGGGAAAAAGACCAGTCTTATTTCCTCTATGCGCTGACTCAGGAGCAGCTAAGCCGCACCATGTTCCCCATCGGGCGCCTGACTAAAGAAGAGGTAAGAGCAATGGCACGGGAGAGAGACCTGCCGACCGGCCGCCAGCCGGAGAGCCAGGACATCTGTTTCATCAAAGGCGATAACTACGCCGCTTTCCTCAAAGACCTCATCCCTCAGGCGTCCCGGCCGGGGCCCATACTGGACGAGCAGGGCAATGTCCTCGGCCGCCACCGTGGTATCATGAACTACACCATCGGGCAGCGCCGGGGACTGGGCATCGCTGCCGGAGAGCCCCGGTACGTGGTTGCCATCGAGCCCGAACATAACGCCGTCATCGTTGGCCACCGGGAAAGAGCGCTGGGTGATGAGCTTGTGGCCGCCC
>CAZJGR010000039.1:14415-16261 GCA_964545815.1 uncultured Dehalococcoidaceae bacterium
GCCGTCATCGTTGGCCACCGGGAAAGAGCGCTGGGTGATGAGCTTGTGGCCGCCCACGTCAACTGGGTCGCCATTGACCGACCAACCGGAGCCTTCACCGCTAAAGCCAAGATAAGATACCGTCACCCTGAAGCCGACATCACCATTACCCCGGTCGGTGAATACCAAATTTATGTAAAGTTTAAGGTGCCACAGCTGGCCATCACGCCGGGCCAGGCCATCGTGTTCTATGATGGCGATAAGGTGCTCGGTGGTGGTACAATAATGTCATCAGGTAAATCAATGGCACCGGAGCAGGCAAAGGAGTTTGCCGGCAATGGCTAGAGTCG
Organism: uncultured Dehalococcoidaceae bacterium; assembly: GCA_964545815.1. GTDB lineage: Bacteria > Chloroflexota > Dehalococcoidia > Dehalococcoidales > RBG-16-60-22 > E44-bin89. The sequence goes on from CAZJGR010000039.1 coordinate 14,745, forward strand.
TCGCCGTCTGCACCAGCCAGAAAAAAGGGACCCGCAAAAAGGCTATCGCGGAAGGCCAGCTTCAAGAGGATTATGGTCTGGTCGGCGATGCCCACGCTGGCTGTTTGCCCAACCGGCAGGTGAGCCTGCTCGCCGTGGAAAGCATCGATAAGATGCGCCGTCTCGGCCTGGAGCTGCACTCTGGCGATTTTGCCGAAAATATCACCGTGGAGGGCATGGACCTTTGTCATTTGCCCATAGGCACCAGGCTGGTGATAGGCAAAGACGTCCTGCTTGAAGTCAGCCAGATAGGCAAAGAGTGCCACACCGCCTGCGCCATCCGCCGCCGGGTTGGCCAGTGCATCATGCCTGAGGAAGGTGTCTTTGCCCGCGTTTTAAGGGGTGGGAAAGTCAGGCCGGGAGATAAAGTATCGATTGGAGAAGGACAGTGATTGGCAACAATGCTTCGCTGGTGGAAAAGATTTTAAAGCTGAAAAACGAAAAGAATGCCGTCATCCTGGTCCATAACTACCAGCTTGGTGAGGTGCAGGACATCGCTGACTTCGTGGGCGATTCCCTGGGCCTGAGCCAGAATGCAGCCAAAACCAGGGCCAATGTCATTGTGTTCTGCGGCGTCCACTTCATGGCGGAGACAGCGGCTATCATCTGTCCCAAGATGACCGTTCTCCTGCCGGACCGGCATGCCGGCTGCCCGATGGCCAACATGATTACCGCGGAACAACTGCGGCAGAAGAAGAAAGAGCTGCCGAATGCCACCGTGGTCTGCTACATCAACTCAACGGCGGCGGTGAAGGCTGAATCCGATATCTGCTGCACCTCGGCCAACGCCGTCCAGGTGGTGGAGAGCATTGATAATGACGAGGTGCTGTTCGTGCCTGACCAGTATCTGGGGCACTACGTTTCAACCAAGGTAAAAAACAAAAAGTTTCACCTCTGGCCGGGCTATTGCCCGACGCATGTCCGCATTCAGCCCCAGGATATCACCCGGCTCAAAAAGGAAAATCCCCGGGCGAAGGTAGTGGTGCACCCAGAGTGCCGCCCCGATGTCATCGCCGTGGCCGATGAGGTCGCCAGCACCGGAGGCATGATACGGTTCGCCCGCCGGGACGACGTTCAGGAGATGATTGTCGGCACGGAGATTGGCATAATCCACCGGCTCAAAAAGGAAAATCCGGGCAAGAAGTTCATCCCCGTCTCGGAACAGGCGGTCTGCCCCAACATGAAGCTCATCACGCTGGAGAAAGTCCTCTGGTCACTCGAGGAAATGAGGCCGGAGGTAAAGGTATCGGAGGCCACCAGAATTAAAGCCTGGGCGGCGGTGGACAAAATGCTGGCCATCGTCTGAGGTAGGCACAGAGCATCGCCTAGAGCATGCCCTCCTGTCTATTTCAGCTCCGCAAGGGAGGTGTAGAGGATATCAAGCATCTCATCCGCTTCCTTTTGGGTGGTTATGATGGGCGGGTTAAAACGCACCCGGGTGTAATCCTTGGCCAGCGCCATGCGGACGTACAGACCCC
>CAZJGR010000040.1:0-15821 GCA_964545815.1 uncultured Dehalococcoidaceae bacterium
CGGAAAGACACAAATGAGCTTCAGATGTGGTATAATGGGTGCGTCAGTTCGGGGCTGTAGCTCAGTTGGGAGAGCATCTCCTTTGCACGGAGGAGGTCAGGGGTTCGAATCCCCTCAGCTCCATTTTCTATTAAACCTTCTTTGACTGACACAGCGCAGATTTACCCGATGTAAACTACCAGTTCACAAAAGACAGGAACAGCCAGTAGACGGTAATATTAATGACCGTCAGAGGTGCTCCCACCTTAACAAAGTCCCAGAAGGTCAGGGTAACCCCCTTACTCTTTTCAGCATTCTGAATAATAATGACGTTGCTGGCGGCCCCAAGGATGGTCAAATTGCCGGCAATGGTGCTCCCAGCGGCCAGGGCCATTAAGGCACCGGTTGAATTGTTGACGTGGGTTAGTACCGGCAGATACAGGGCCACTAACGGGACATTGGAGATGAGCTGGCTTAAAAGCACACTTACGGTCATAATGATACTTTTTGAAGCCAGATTCAATTGCAGGGACGTCATCATTTCCTGGAAAATTCCCGAATCCCAGACGCTTTGCATCAGGACAAACATCGCGGCAAAGAAAATCAGAGTATACCAGTCTATGCGCCGGATTACTTCGAACCTCCGGCGACTCAGCAGAACGATGGGCAGTGCCGAGATAAGCGCGATGTAGGTCAGCCTGAAATCCGCTCGCAGCCCGACAAATACGGCTACAATCTTTACCAGCACCATAATGACCAGCAAAATCAGGGAAGCTCGAGCCAGCTTGGCCAGGTTATTGTCAGCTATCGGGTCCTCATGGTAAGAAAGGGGCTTGGTGTGAAAATGCTTTCTATAGGCTAAGCGGAGGAACAGATAAGCTGAAAAAAGATTTAATACCGTTGGTATTAACAGGAACCGGAAAAAGGTAATAAAGGGATTAGTAATGTTGCCATGGATAGCCACCAGCAGGTTTTGCGGGTTACCAATAGGGCTCATGACACTGCCTATGGTAATGGCAAAGGCCAGTGAGAGCAAGAGAATTTTAGGCTGCATGTTTGTCTTCCGGGCAAGAGACAAAACGACCGGGGTCCCGATAATGGCCAAGGTATCGTTCATCAGAAGGGCAGATAATGCGCCCATGCCAAACATAATACACAGTACTAAAACATTCAGTGTCTTTGCCTTGCCGAAAAATCGATAAGACAGGTTAGAAAGGTAACCACTGTCTTCAAGAGCTCGGCCGACAATGAAAACGCCGAACAGAAACAGCATGACGTCAATGTTTATTGATTTGCCCGCCTCAGCCGGGGAGATCTGTCCCGTCACCAGAACCCCGAAAGCACCAAGAAGCATTATCTGCCATATCTGGAATCTGACCTTCCCAATCTGCCTGATAGCGATGAGCGCGAAGACCAGCGCCAGGATGATTAACGATATCATATAAAATTAGTAATTATATCAAATATATGTGTCAGCTAATTAGTTATTACATCATTATATCCTACCGGCAGGTGTAATATATAATCAGACTGAAGACCACGGCCAAAGTTCTACCTGATGGTTACTCAAGCGCCACTTTCTTGGACAGTGAATCTACACGTATAATATCCGCAATGGATAGAACCCGCATGGAAAAGATTATCGACCGGTTAATCAGCGAGTATGGCCGCCGGGAATGGCAGCCGCATGATAGCCCATTGAACGTGCTGGTCCAGACGATTCTATCTCAAAATACCTCGGACACGAACTCCAGACGGGCTTTCCGGTCGCTGCGGGCTTCTTTCCCCCGCTGGGAGGACGTGGCCTCGGCTGAGGTTCACCAGATTGCCAATGCCATAAAGAGCGGTGGGCTGGGGGAAATCAAGGCGGGGCGCATCAAGCAGGCGCTCGGGGAAATCCAGCGGAAGCGAGGCGGCCTCGAGCTCGACTTTCTGAATGAGCTCCCCCTGGACGAGGCAAGGGAATGGCTGAAGCAACTGCCGGGAGTGGGTACTAAAACGGCCAACTGCGTCTTTCTGTTTTCCCTGGGCAGACCGGCCCTGCCGGTGGATACCCATATTTTTCGTGTAGCCAGGCGGCTCGGCCTGATTGAAGCCGAAACCACGGTGGAAAAGGCCCACCGGCGGCTGGAAAGCCTGGTGCCGCCAGACAAGATTTATCCGTTCCACATGCTGATGATTGAACACGGTAGAAGGGTATGTAAAGCGCGACGTCCCCGCTGTGATGGCTGTGTATTGCGCAGGCTCTGCCAATATCCCGGGCCAGGCCAGCGATTGAAATAAAGTTCCTTGACAAGCAAAAGGCAATATAATAAGCTTGTCATCGGGTCGGAGACCAGAATACCCCTGAATTCCAAGCACACCGGAGGGACGGTTATGGATAAAATAGCGAAAGCTATGGAAAAGGCGGGGTTCCCCAGTGGCGACCGGTATGACCTGCCAAGCTCGACCAAGACCTTCCCGGATGGCGCGCACTATCGAGTGGAGATTTCCGGCATGGAGACGCCTAAAGTCCTAGCGGCAACGTGCGACGAGGCCAAGAAGCAGGGAGTCCCCTTCCACCGCTCGATTTCCGTGGTGCGGGGAGCATCCATGCTCACCCGTGAACAATTGAAAGAATTTGCCCAAATCGCCCACGATAACCAGGTGGAGGTTATCATCACGCCGGGACCGCGACCTACCTGGTACACCGGCCGGCAGATTGCCACTCCGGAAGGTGCGCTCTCCGGTTTAAGAATGAGGGGGATGGACTCCGTCAGGCACTACCTGATGGAGATTGAGCGCTGTATCGAGCTTGGGTTCCGCGGCTTTCTGGTCTGGGACGAAGGAGTCCTCTCCCTGCTCAACACCATGAAGCAGAATGGCGACCTTCCCCAAGACATCGTTTTCAAAGTCTCCATCTTTGCCGGACATGCCAATGCTGCCGGCTTCAAACTGCTTGAATCGCTGGGCGCTGCCAGCGGCAATCCGGTGGCCGACCTGACGCTGCCGGAACTGGCCTCTATCCGGAGCGTGGTGAATATCCCGCTTGACATCCACATTCAGCTCTGGAACTCAATGGGCGGCTATAACCGCATCTTTGAGACGCCGGAAATCGCCCGCGTGGCCTCTCCCTGCTACTTCAAGATGGAGCCGGGGCCGGGGCTGGCGATGTACATGCCCTGGAGCATGTCTGAAGATATGCTGGCGGAGCTGGGCCGGGAAAAAGTTCGCTCGGTCAAAAATATCATTGAACTGGTAGGCCAGGTTAATCCGGAACTGAAGGTATCCAAGCAGGGTCCGAAAGACCTCAGGGTGCCCAGGCTAAAATAACACAAGGAGGATAGTAAATAGATGGCAAAGAAGACCGTTCTCGATTTTGCGGAGATGAAAAGGAAGGGTGATAAAATCACCTTCCTCACATCGTATGATTTCCCCATGGCCAGTTTCTGCGAAAAAGCCGGCATCGACATGATTCTGGTTGGCGACAGCGCCGCGATGGTGGTCCACGGTTTGCCCGGAACGGTGCCGATGACCATGGACCAGATGATTGGACATTCCCAGATAGTCAGGAGAGGCGCTCCCAACACCTTCGTCATCGGCGATATGCCTTTCCTCTCCTACCAGGTTTCCCGGGAAGGCGCCATTGAAAACGCCGGTCGGTTCTTCAAAGAGGCCAGCGTCGACGCCATCAAGCTGGAAGGTGGCCGGCGGGTCATCAAGCAGATTGAGGGTATCGTGGAGGGCGGCATGTCGGTGATGGGCCACATCGGCCTGACGCCACAGAGTTCCGGGCAGTTGGGCGGCTTCAAGGCGCAGGGGCGCACCGCCGCTACCGCCATGGAACTGGTTAAAGACGCACTGGCCATTGAAAAGGCGGGCGCCTTTGCCCTCCTGCTGGAAGCGATTCCGCCGGAAGTGAGCAAAATCATCACCGATATGCTCAAGATACCGGTGCTGGGCATCGGCGCGGGCATGTACACGGACGGCCAGGCACTCATCATCGGCGATATGCTCGGCTACTTTGAAGCGTTTACCCCGAAGTTCGTCAAGAAATACGCCAACCTCGCTCAGGTTATTGATAAAGCGCTCCACGAGCATATCGAAGATGTCAAAACCGGCAAGTTCCCCGAGGAGAAGCACTGCTACCGTATGGTTGAGGGTGAACTCGATAAGCTGGAAGATATGCTCAAGAACCTGCCGCCGCAGTAATAAGCCTATTTTACGGAACGTGCGCTAAAGGAACGCTATTGGCGGCGTGGCGCCATGTCACGCCGCCTTTTAATTGCCGAGAGACAGGCAGCGGAGGAAGGTCTCCTCGAAGTCCGGCCTTCCCGAAAGCTCGATATGACGTACCTCAGCCGCAATCTTCTCTGCCTGGCGCCTTTCTTCCCGATTGAGCAGAGCCTTCAATGCCCCATCCATGGCCCCGTTGCCGATGAAATGGATTTTCTCGAGCGGGAAAGGTGGAATCAGCCCCAGAGTGACCGCCTTTTCGCGGTTGATATAGTTGCCGAACACGCCAGCAAGCAGGACCTCCCGAATATCATCGGCGCCGATGCCGGCCTCTTTCATGAGCAGCTCGATGCCGGCGCGGATGGCTCCCTTGGCGAGCTGCAGTTCGCGGACGTCCTGCTGGGTCAGCGTGACCTCCCTTTTTTCATCTTTAAAGATGACGAATTCTCGCTTTTCTTCGCGGACTCTGACTCTAGGTGCCAGCGCTTCCGCCCATCGGGTGCTTATCTCGGCGGGTTTGAGAATGCGCCCTTTCCGGTCCAGAACTCCTGTCCGGTAGAGCTCCGCCACCAGGTCAATCAGACCCGAGCCACAAATGCCCTTCGGTGCAACGCCACCGATGACCGAGTAGCTCACTGAAGGAGTCGCCTGAAAAGAGCTGATGGCACCCTTTACGGCGCGCATGCCATACTTTATGCGGCCGCCTTCAAAAGCGGGGCCAGCGGCAGTGGAGGCGGTCAGCACCTCTTTTCTGGTGGCCAGCATCACCTCGCCATTGGTGCCGATGTCAATGGCGAGCTTTGGGGTATGGGTCTGGTGCAGCTTTGCCGCCAGGATTACGGCCACGGTATCAGCACCGACAAAGCTGGCAATCGACGGCAGGATATGTGCCTTTCCCCTCGGATGAATCTGTAGTCCGAGCTCGATGGCCGGCAGGTCAAACGGCCGATTCAGACCTCCGACGTACGGTGCCAGCGCGATATGTTTGGCCTCAAGTCCCAGAAGGGTGTGGAGCATGGTGGTGTTGCCCACCACGGTGGCCTCAAAAATACGGCCCGGTTCCCGTTTGGTGTTCCGGCACAATCTCAGAAGCAACTGATTGAGGCCCTTGACCAGTTCTTTCTGCAGCTTTTCCCGCTTTTCGGGGGCACCCTGCGCATACATGATGCGCGAAACAACATCAGCGCCAAAGGCGATCTGAGGGTTAAGCTCCGCATCAAGGGCAATTACCTTGCCCGTACCCAGGTCGACCAGCCCTGCGGCGAGCGTGGTGGTGCCGATGTCTATGGCCACCCCCAGCATGTCCCGGGCTGAATCCGGCGGGTCGAGCGCCACCACTTCGTCCCCCACCAAAACCGCCTCCCCACCAAAATCCCACTCCCGGAGGCAGGCAGATAACTCGCGCAGCAATGACAGTTCGGTGCTTACCGGGCGAGCGCCTGACTGTTCCAGATATGCGGCGAGGCGGTTCCAGTCCGCCCGCTGGTCCTTTATCGAAGGCTTGCTTAAGGCAAAAGGAATGCGGCCGACATTGGGCTGCAGGGTGATTTCCTCGCCGAGCAGGCCAAAGCTGGCCTTGGCCCGTGAAATCTCTATCTCAGGAAGGCGTACCTCGCCGGGTTCCTCCACCGTGACCTGGCAGGCAAGGTGCCAGCCACTGTCCCGCTCCTCCCGGGACAGCTTCTCCTGCTCCACGTCGGTGTATCTCTGGCTGACCCCGGAGAGCTGAACACGGCATTTCAGGCACGTGCCCTGCCCTCCACAGGGTGAGTCGAGGGGGAACCCGGCCTCAATGAGCGCGGTGCGCAGGTTGTCGCCTGCCTGCAGTTTCAACTCTCTACCGGGAGGAGTGACCCTAACGCCAACCTTCATCTATGACAGCTTCCCCCGCCGGTAGGCGGTGATGTACCCGGCGCAGAACTTGTCCCGGTCCAGAATCGTTTCTGCCGCCACCAGACCGGCCATAAGCTCGCGGTCAGTGGGGTCAATAATCGCCGAATCCAGCCCCTGGGCCATGGCCGCCACCAGAAAGGTACGGTTGATAAGCTTCCGCACCGGAAGCCCGAAAGATACGTTGGTCAGCCCGCAGATAGTGTGCACTTCCGGCATCTGAGCCGTGATTTCCCTGATGGCACCGAGTGCAGCCACCGCCGATTGAGTATCGGTGGCGATGGGGTAAATGAGCGGGTCAATGAAGATATCGCCCGGCGCGACACCTTCCTTGGTCAGAATATCAACCATCTTCCGGGCGATGTCCACCTTTTCCTCAACGGTGCGCCCCATGCCAGCATCGCTCTGGCACAGCACCGCGATTTTAGTCCCGTATTTCTTTATCAGTGGCAGCAGCCCAGTCAGACGCTGTTTTTCCATGGTGATAGAGTTGATGAGGCAGGGCTGTTTCACCAGCTTCAGGGCCGCGGCGATTGCCGCCGGGTCCGGACTGTCCAGGCAGAGCGGCAAATCGGTGGCACCTTGAACCACCCCCACCAGCCAGCACAGGTACTCCGCCTCCTGACCGACAAAGCTGCCAGCATTAACATCGATGTATTGGGCGCCGGCCTCGGCCTGGGACCTGGCCTCCTTGCGGATGAAATCGGCGTCTCTGGCTTGTATCGCCTCGCTGATTGACTTGCGAGACGAGTTGATTCTCTCGGCAACAATTAACATAAAAATACCTCCACCATCGATTATAGCTCCCCCGTTTTATAGTTTAGTATAGTATCTTTCTACAGGTACACGCCATATATTCCCCATCTCTGAAACTTTGGCTGGTTATTCCCCGTAGGCCAATTTGTACAGCTCTATTATCTCCTCTTTTGTTGCCGGACGCGGGTTATTCGCCGGGCTGCCACTGGCGATGGCATCGTCGCTCATTTTCGGCGCAAGGCGGTCGAGCTTGGCTTTGTCAACACCAAGCTCCCGCAGCGACGGTATCCTGATGTCCTTGATGAGCTTCTTTACCGCCTCGGCACCGCGCCTCGCCACTTCCATTTCTGACAGACCCTTTATCTCCACTCCCATTGCCTCGGCGATGCAGGCATAACGGGCTGGATTCCCCTCGAGGCTGAACTCCATCACCGTGCCCAGCAGGGCAGCATTTGACGCGCCGTGGCGCACGTGAAAATAGGCGCCAATGGGACGGGCCATGCCGTGCACCAGCGCCACCGAGGAATTGCTGAAAGCTATCCCGGCCATGAGCGCGCCCATCATGGTCTTCTCTCTTGCCGCCAGGTCTTTCCCGTCAGACCATGCCGGTTGCAGGTTGCCAGCGATGAGCTCGATGGCGGCAAGGCAGAAAACATCGCTTATCGCCTGGGCTTTCACCGAAACGTAAGCCTCAATGGCATGGGTCAGCGCATCAATGCCGGTGGCGGCGGTAATATCCGGGGGCAGGGGCACAGTCAACTGCGGGTCAACGATGGCGATTTCAGGCATGAGGAAGGAGCTGCCGATGAGCATTTTAACATCACGCCTGGTATCGGTAATGATGGTGAACGGCGTAACCTCGCTGCCGGTGCCGGCGGTCGTGGGCACAGCGATGACCGGCCTGCCTTTCTTGGGAATCTTGCCCAGCCCCATGTAATCCCCAATAGAACCCGGGTTGGCCGCCATGACTGATATGGCTTTGGCCGTGTCTATCGGGCTGCCCCCGCCGACGGCAATCAAACAGTCGCACCCGTTCCCCTTAAATGCCTTCAGCCCTTCCTGAACATGCTCGGTGACCGGTTCCGTATTGACGCCGTCATAGATGGCGTAGGCCACCCCGCTCGGCAGCAGCGATGCCAAAACACCATTGATTATGCCCAGTTGCACCTGGTTCCGGTCGGTGACAATCAAGGCCTTTTTCAAATTCAGCCTCTTACATTCCTCACCCACCTGCTTTGACGAGCCGGAACCGGTGATAACAGCGTTGGGAATGCGGAAAGTCTTTACTGGCAGCATGGTGCTCCTCCTGAAATCAGCGAGCGGACAAGATAAATTTTTCGTAAAAGAAAATTGATGACATTAGTCTATTATATTCAACTCTATGCGTCAATCGATATGTCGGTTGGTCAACTTCGATTGTTTGACAATCACGGCGTTCCTGGCTACGATAATGTCATACTCCAATGCTGGTGTTATAATTGATACAGGAGGCGTAAAAAGGATGGCCAAAGAAACTTATGAACTGTCAATGACCCCGGAATACCTCAAAAGAATCGAAGAAATCATCACCGCCGGAGGGCGGAGTTCGCTTTACGGACCGGAAGACACGCGTTCCGCCATGAAGCAGCCGAACTTTGACAATGAACGCATGTGGAGCCTGCTGAGAGGCTCTTACGACATTCACCAGCACACCGGGCCCTCCTCCACCACCCAGCGCCTTTTCAGCCAGATTGATTTTGCTATTCAGGCCTGCGAGGTAGGACAGGCGGGCATTGTCTGCAAGGACCACACCCTGCCCACCACCCCCTCCGTGCAGCTCACCCAGAAAATCGTGGATAAATGGGCCGAGGAACACAATAAGAAAAGGGTCGAGGTCTATGGCGGCGTGGTGCTCAACTACGCCGTGGGCGGGCTCAACCCTGAAGCCGTCGTGGCCAGCTACCGGGCAGGGGGCAAATATATCTGGTTGCCCAACATGGACGCCGCCCATCACCGCCGTGTGACCCGCCATCCCAAGGGCGGTGGCATCTCCGTTATCGATGAGAAGGGGAAAGTGGTGCCGGAGATGAAGGAAATCCTGAAGCTGATGGCGGAAACGGATATGGTGCTCGGGCTGTGCCATCAGAGCACGGCGGAACGCTTCGCTGTGGTCAAAGAGGCGGTCCAGATAGGGGTGGAACGCATTGAGGTCAACCACGTCAATTACCCACTGACCATGGTAACCCCGGAGCAGGCCAAGGAACTGGCCGATATGGGCGCCTACATCGGCATTTATGCCATGCATCTGGCGCCGCCGGCTTTCGTCTGGGATGAAGCGATGGCCTTTTATAAGGCGGTCGGGCCGGAGCGAATCGTTTTCGGCTCCGATAGCGGTCATATTGAGATTGGAATCCCCTGGGAACAGATGCGGAGGATGATTCTTGGCTTCCTTTTCCACGGCGTGCCTGACGAACACGTCAAAATGATGTGCCAGACTAACGCCCATAACCTGCTGCACTGATATTAACCAAAAGGGGAGGTGAGTATGATGGCGAGACAGACTAATTTACGGCTCCTGGAGAAACCGGAGTTAAGGCAGCCGTGCCTTATCTGTGGCATCAATGGCTGGGTGGATGGTGGGGAGGCAGCCACGGGCACGACCCGGTACCTTATCCAGAAACTGCGGGCCAAAAAATTCGCCGAGATGCCCGTTGACCGTTACCACGTCTTTCAGGTGCCGGGGCAGCTCTCCCTCAGACCACAGATAAAAATCGAAAACGGACTGTTGAAAGAACACGTGATGCCCAGGAACGAGTTCTTTTACTGGGTCAATCCGTATTCGGACCATGACCTGATTTTCTACCTGGGCACGGAACCAAACACCAACTGGGAAGAATACGCCGCGAACATACTGAACCTCGCCAAAGACTACGGCGTCAGCCGAATTTACGTATTGGGCGGCGTTCTGGACAAGACACCGCATACCAGAGAAGCCGGCGTGTTCTGCGCCAGCAGCTCCAAAGAGCTACGGCAGGAGATGATGAAGTATGCCGTGCAGTCAAGCAACTACGAGGGGCCGGGCAGCTTTGCCACCACCCTGCTCCACCTGTCGCAGAAGAGAAAAATACCGCTGGTGAGCGTTACTGCCCGGGCCACCTACTACCCCGAGTTCAACATTGTCATCCCGCGCAACCCCAAGTCAATCAAAGCGATTGTGCTCCGGCTGAACAGCCTCCTCCACCTCAATCTCGACTTCTCTGACCTTGAGCATGAGGCCGACGAGCTGGAGGTGAAGCTCAACTTCATGGCCAGCCATAACCATGAGTTCCAGGCCTATATTGAGGAGCTGGAGAAGGAATACGTCGAGGTTAAATACGAGACGCCGCTCGATATCACGGCCAACGAGGCAGTACAGCTGGCCGAAGAATTTCTGAAAAAGAGCCGGGAAGAATAGCTGCCACCAGAAGGTATTTAGTACCCCTCTTCGGCGGCGTCGATTATTGCCTTCAGGTTCTCAAGCGGCGTCTGCAGCGATATGGCACACTCCGGCCCGATGGAGTCAACGCCCGCCTCAATGTTGTACCTGGCCTGTCGATACACGTCTTCCGGCGTGCCCTGCAACAGGGCCCCAATATTACTGATGCCTCCCAGCAGCGATACCTGGCCCCCCGCCGCCGCCACCGCCTGCTTCGGGTCATTCTGCCACTCGAAGTGATAGCCGTCGTAGCCCTCGGTGGCGATGTGGGGAATACGGTCAAGGCACCGGCCGCAGATGTGCAGGATGGTGGGACCGCCAATCTGCGCCAGCATCTTCCGATGCACCGGCACCAGAAATTCGGCATAGGTCTGGGCGCTGACCATGGCGCCGGTGGCATGGTCGGGGAGCACCACCGCATCGGCACCGGCGCGGAGCTGGGCGTTGGCGACGGCAATGGTCACCGGCAGGTACGCCTCAAGGTATGCCTTCACCTGTGCGGGGTCAAGCCGCACCAGAATCAGAAAGTCCTCCACACCCACCGTATGGTAACAGATGGTCCACGGGCCCATCACTTTGCCCAGTACCGCCACGCGGTCGCCATACTCACGGCGCAGCCGCGAGATGGCTTCCAGAACCACCTTTATTGACGGCTTTTCCAGCAGGTTGTCCGGGATAACGACGTCCCCGGGGCTCTTCACCGGGTGCGTCATCGTCTCCGGCATCATATTATCATGGCCCCAGTTCACCTCGCAGCCGAGGGCGGCGGCCTCCTGCTGAACGCTGAACTCCGGCATGATGGTATCAAAGCCCAGAACCTCATAGCCGGCGGCGGCCAGTTCCGCCATGGCTTGGGCATCAGTATGGGCAGCGGGGAAATGGACGCCCACCTTATTTATCAGTTCCACGCAGGCAACTGACGTGGGATTGGATACGGAAATGCGCTTGCCCTTGCGACCCCCCATCAGGTTGGCTAAAAAACGCCGCCTCGGCGTCAAATCAGGCTTTTCTACCCTGGTCTCAGCGGTCATCTTCCTCGCTCCTAGACTTTGATTGGCAGGCGACCATACTTATCAATCAGCTCGGCGACCCGGCGCACGCGGTCGATATCACCGTCAAAGGGGACATTATCCCCCATCCCCACAATGAACCGGTAGCCCGGCGCCATCTCTTTTAACATATTTTTAATATAGGCGTCAAAGTCATCGTCGCTGTACATCGGCTCAAAAAGTATTGACGGTATGCCTCCCCAGATGGTTACGTCATCACCGAGCTGTTCCCGGAATTCACGCATTGTCACCTCGGTCTGTGGCGCTGGCGTAATCGCCTCAGCGATGTCAATGCCGGTCTCACGGAACAGCGGGTTCAGGCGCCTCATCTCCCCGTCGGCATGCACCGATGTCAGGCGCCCGTGGGCATGCAGGAAATCGCACACCTCCCGCAGCCAGGGGACAAAGTATTTCCGGAATACCGGCGTCTGAATGGCATCGCTCCAGTTGCTGCAGACCTGAAATATATCAAGGTTGCACTGTACGGCTACCCGCATCTTTTTCCGGTCCAGTTCCTTAATCGCCTCAATCAATTCCTCCACCCGCGCCGGGCGGTCGGCCAGCTCATAGAAAAAAACTTCATAGCCCAATATTTCTCTCATGACGCGCTGAACGGCAGACCAGGGCGCCGCCGCCGCAGCGACCACCATTCCGCTATCGCCAACCTCCGCCCATGCCCGCTCCAGAACCTCAAAATTGACCACTGGGTCGGTGTGCTCAATGACATATTTAATAACCGGGTAGTCCTTCTCGCCCTTGAAGAGCTTTTCCATCTCATATTTGACCGAATAGCCTTCAGACGTGTCGAGTATTTCCTTCTTGGCGACGGTACCAAGCGGCGTACGGTACTCGGTGGTGATGTAGGGCGGGTCCCGCTTCTCGAGCACTTCCATATCCCGGTATTCTTCCCGGAGCAGCGAGGTGAACAGGCGATACTGTATGCCGGCACCGAGGTCGCGCGCGATGTCAGTCTGGCTCCAGCCCTTATATTTTGAGGGGAGGGTGCCGTGGGCGGCGTGATATTTGTACCAGAGGTCTATGCGCGCCCCGAAGGGAAGCCGGTCCAGCTTTTCCCCACGCGCCGCCGCCAGTATCCTCTGCTTCTGCGTCATCGCCATCTGTAATCTGGGCCTCAGTTCCTACCTCTGAATTGGCAGCCGACCGTATTTATCGATGAGCTCGACGACCCTGCCCACGCGGTTTATATCACCATCAAAGGGCAGATTATCCCCCATCCCCACGATGAACCGGTAGCCCGGCGCCATCTCCTGAAACATATTTTTAATATAGGCGTCAAAGTCATCGTCACTATACATTGGCTCAAACAGTATTGACGGTATGCCACCCCAGATGGTTACTTCACGGCCAAGCTGTTCCCGGAACTCCTTCATACTGACCAGGGTCTGCGGGGCAGGGGTAATCGCCTCGGCGATGTCAATGCCGGTCTCACGGAACAGCGGATTCAGGCGCCGCATCTCGCCGTCGGTGTGCGCCATGACGATGCGTAAATGGGAGTGGAGAAAATGGCTTACTTCCTGAAACCAGGGGATAAAATATTTCCGGAATACCGGGGTCTGAATATCATCGCTCCAGTTAGCACAGATATTGAAGATTTCCAGGTCGCATTTTATCCCCACTTGCAGCTTTTTTCTCTCCAGGTCTTTCACCGCCTCAATCAATTCCTCCACCCGCGCCGGGCGGTCGGCCATCTCATAGAAGAACAGCTCATAGCCCATGATTTCCCGCATAACGCGCTGCACCGGCGACCAGAGCCCGCCGGCGGCGGTCATCACCATGCCGTCCTCGCCGACCTCTTCCCGCAGCCGGTGATACGGCTCAAAGTTTTCCACCGGGTCGGTGTGTTCCATGACATACCGGATTACCGGGTAATCTTTTTCGCTCTTGAAGAGCTTCTCCATCTCATACTTAATCCAGGGACCCTCGGAGCTGTCAAAGAGCTCCTTTTTGGCCACCGTGCCCACGGGCGTCCGGTACTCGGTGGTGATGTAGGGCGGGTGGTTCGCTTCCACCACTTCCATATCCCGGTATTCTTCCCTGGTCACGGCAAAGAAACGGACTTGGGCCCCGGCACCCTGGTCGCGCAGAATATCCGTCTGACCCCACCCCTGGTATTTGTCAGGGAGAGTGCCGTGGGCGGAGTGGTAGTTATACCACACGTCAATGCGCGCCCCGAAAGGGAGCTTGCCCAGCTTTTCACCCCGCACCACCGCCAGTATCTGCTGTTTCTTGGTCATTGCCATCTGGTCTGTGCCTCGGATGAATACTACTTGCCGATAAGTTTCCGGCACACCGGCACCGCCCGGCCACCATCATGGGCATAGCCATCGGCTCCGATGTAGTTGGCGTAGCCCTGCGTCACCGGCGCCCCGCCGATGACCACCTTTACGCTGGAACGCAGCCCCGCCTCCTCCAGCGCCTTGATGACCCTGCCCATCACCGGCATGGTCGTGGTCAGCAGTGCTGACATGCCCAAGATATCCGGCTTCTTCTCCTTCACCTCGTCGATGAATTGCTGGACCGGCACGTTGAGGCCAAGGTCAAAGACCTCAAAGCCGTTGCCGCTGAGAAAAGTGGCGACCACGTTCTTGCCGATGTCATGCATATCGCCCTCAACGGTGCCGATGACCACCTTGCCGATGGTCGGCATGCCGGTCTGCCCCAGCGCCGGCTTGAGCACCTCGAGGGCAGCCTTCATCGCCCGTGCCGCCATGAGCATATCGGGAAGAAAGTACTCGCCATTGGAGAACTTCTCACCCACCGTGCCCATGCCGGCCTGCAACCCTTTGGCGATGATGTCCTGCGGGTTATCGCCGTCCTCAAGAGCTTTCTCGGTCAACGCTATGGTCTTTTCCCGGTCACCCCGGTCAATTGCCTGAGCTAAAAGAGATAGCTCCGCCATCAGAACGACTCCTTTCTTTCGTGGTAAAAATCTGAAACTTCTCGAACATATTAATTCTAGGCAAAAGCAGCGGCATTGTCCAGAAAGACAGTCAACACCGGGTACATTCAGGCAACATACAGCTTGTGCTCCTTGATATACCGGTTGACCGGCTCGGGGACAAGGTGGCGCACCGAGAGGCCTCTGGCCACACGCTCTCTGACATCAGAGGCGCTGATATCAACCATCGGCTCCTTCATGAGCACAACCCGCTGCTTTATGCCTGGAATCTTCGCCTCCAGCGCCTTCATATCCGGCTTTTTAACGCCGGGCCGCGCCGCTGCCACCAAGTAGCAGAGCTTGATGAGGTTTGAGGCATCATGCCACTGCGGGAGCTGCATCAGGCTGTCCTGCCCCAGTATAAAGAACAGTTCACCCTCAGCCTTAAAACGTTTTTTCAGCGCTTTAATGGTATCAATCGTGTAAGTCGGTCCAGGCCGTTTTATTTCCATCTCCGAGATTCTGAAATGGGGCTTATTGTCCAGCGCCAGCCGCAGCATCTCCAGCCGCTGTTTGGCAGGCGTGATGGTCCGCTCTACCTTGAGCCAGGGCTGGCCCGCCGGGATGAAAAGCACCTCGTTCAAATTGAACTGCTTTCTGGCCACCTCGGCGACAATCAGGTGACCATTGTGCACCGGGTCAAAGGTGCCACCCAGAATGCCTACATTCATGAAATTACCACTCCCATTCTATCGTACCGCAACGCACTCTGTCACCGGGCTTTATGCCCGCCTTCTCCAGTTCTCTGGTGATACCGGCCCGGGAAAGCTGATGCTTGAGCTGGGCACGCAGCTCGTCCTTGGTAACCCCCCTCATCGCCACCATACGCTCCAGCCCGGGTGCCTGGATGACAAAGGTTTCACCCTCCTTCCTGATTCTGGTACCGCGAGCTCTGGGCTGAGGACGGAATATCTTCCCCGGCGTCTCCTTGATAGCAGCGTGGCTCTTTTCCATCTGGCCCAGCTTCTCGGCCACGGTGGCCATCAGCTCGTTCACACCCTGCCCGGTCGCCGCCGACACGAAAAATATCTCGATTCCCGCCTGTCGAAATGATTCTTCTATCTCCTTCTTGTTGGCAGCTACCTGCGGCAGGTCAACTTTATTCACCGCAACCAGTTGAGGCTTCTGCGCCAGCGCCGAGTCGTAAAAAAAGAGCTCATTGTTTACCTTTATCATGTCTTCCCACGGCGCTTCGTGGCTGCCATCAATGAGATGAATTAGTATTTTGGTGCGCAGACTGTGGCGGAGAAATTCGTGCCCGAGGCCACGTCCCAGGTGAGCATCCTCAATCAATCCCGGTATCTCGGCCAGGACAAAGCTCTGCGTGCCGACCTCTACCGCTCCCAGAACCGGCTCCAGTGTGGTGAAGGGATAGCTGGCGATTTTGGGCCTGGCGGCGGAAACCCTCGACAGCAGCGTTGACTTACCGGTGTTGGGATAACCAATAATGCCAACATCGGCAAGGAGCCTCATTTCCAGAATGATGGCATGTTCTTCACCGGTTTCTCCCCGCTGGGCG
>CAZJGR010000041.1:0-3515 GCA_964545815.1 uncultured Dehalococcoidaceae bacterium
AGAACCTGCACCGCTATTACCCGGACCCGACTCCTGAGATAAAGCAAAGACTTGAGTATGAGCTCGAGGTCATCAAAAAGACCCAGTTTGCCAACTACTTCCTGGTGGTCTGGGACATCATTTCCTTTGTCAAAGAACGCAATATCCTCTTCGGGGTGAGGGGCAGTGCTGCCGCCAGCATCGTCCTTCACTGCCTGGGCATCACCGCTGTTGACCCGCTCGAGCACCGGCTGGTCTTCGAGCGGTTCCTCAATCTGGAACGCAAGGAGATGCCGGATATTGACCTGGATTTTCAGGATGACCGCCGTGACGAGGTTATCGCCTATGTTTCACAGAAGTACGGACAGGACCATGTCGCCCAGATAATTACCTTCGGCACGCTCGGCGCCAGGGCGGCCATCCGGGATGTGGGCCGGGCGCTGGGCATGACCTACAGCGATGTTGACCGTGTGGCCCGTCTGGTGCCATACTCGCCCACCATGACGCTGGCCAGGGCCCTGACTGAGAACAACGAGCTCGGGAGCATCTACCACGATGACCAGATAATCCGCAATCTGGTGGACTCGGCGCGCAAGGTGGAAGGGATTGCCCGCCATGCCAGCACCCATGCCGCCGGCGTGGTCATTTCCCGGGAGCCGCTGACGAAATATGTGCCATTGCAGCGGGGCAGCAAGGTCAATGGCCAGGAATCGGTCATGACCCAGTTCTCCATGGGCGATATCGCCGAAATCGGCCTCCTCAAAATGGACTTTTTGGGCCTGGCCAACCTCACCATCCTGGGGAAGGCGAGGGAAATCATCGCCGAGAACCACGGCATTGAAATCGACCTGTACCATATCCCGATGGATGACGCCCGGACATTTAATCTGCTGTCTTCCGGGGAAACGACCGGCGTCTTTCAGCTGGAAGGGGCCGGCATGCGCCGCAATATCAAGGAGCTGAAACCGACCATCTTCAGCGATATCGCCGCCATGGTGGCGCTCTACCGTCCCGGACCGATGGAGCACATCCCAACCTTCATCAAGGCGAAGCACGGCCTTGAGCCCATCCGCTACCCTCACCCTGCCCTGGGAAGCATCCTGCAGGAAACGTACGGGGTGATTGTCTATCAGGACCAGGTGCTGTTCATCGTCCGGGAGTTTGCTGGCTACAGTCTGGGGCAGGCGGACGTTTTCCGCAAGGCCATGGGCAAGAAAATCCCCGAGGTAATGAAGAAGGAAAGGCGCCGCTTTATTGAAGGCGCCAAGAAAAACAAGTTCTCCGAAGACCTTGCCACCCAGGTCTTCAATCTCATCGAGCCGTTTGCTGGCTACGCTTTCAATAAGGCTCACAGCGTGAGCTATGCGCTTATTGCCTATCAAACCGCATATCTCAAGGCGAACTACCCGGCGGAGTACATAACCGCATTCTTAATCATCCATGCCGACCAGCCGGAGAAGGTAGCCAGCGCTGTTGCCGAGTGCCGCCGTCTGGGTATCAACGTGCTGCCGCCGGATATCAATCGCAGTCAGGTTAATTTCGCCATTGAGAAGGATGGCGCGGCTCCGGCCATTCGCTTTGGGTTGTCGGCCATTAAAAATGTGGGGCCGGGTGCCGTCGAGCCAATGGTGGCGGAAAGAAATAGAAACGGAGAGTTCCGCTCCATTGAGGACCTGTGCCGTCGCTGCGACCTGCGGGGCATTAATCGGCGGGTTGTTGAGAGCCTGGTCAAAGCCGGTGCCTTCGACTCCCTGGGCAAGCGGGCAGCGCTGCTGAGCAACGTGAACCGTATTCTGGCTCTGGCACAGCGGGAGCAGCGACTGCGTGAGTCAGGGCAGGCGACCATGTTTGACTTCTGGGGGGAGGCAACGCCGGTGCCCATGCCGAGCCTTGACCTTGGCACGGCCGATGATGTCCCCATGAAGGAAAAGCTCGCCTGGGAAAAGGAGCTGACCGGGGTCTACCTTTCCGAGCACCCGTTCAGTGCCGTCGCCGGAGAGCTGACCGCAGAAACCACGCTGGTCGGGCAGATTGATGTCGAGCTGGTCGGGCAGATGGTGCATATTGTGGGCATGGTGGGGTCAGTCCGTCAGCTCTTCAGCCGGGAAGGGAAGCCGTTTGCCAGCGCGGTGCTTGAAGACCTCAGCGGGCAGGTTGAAATCATGGTCTGGCCCAAGGTCTTTGCTGAGACCGCTGAGCTGTGGCAGGAGGGGAATATCCTTGAGGTGCACGGCAAGGTGAGGATGAGGGAGGACAGAGTGCAGTTGAGCTGTGAGGAAGCACGCCTTTACCAGCCCGTGGCCGAGAAGGCAGAGGAGAAAGAGGAGAAAGGGGAAGCTGCTCAACCTCCCGCCCAAGCCGAAAAAGCGGTTGTGGAGACGAAAGGCGAGGAAGCACCGATGGCAAACAGGAGGCTGGTCATCAGCATCAGGCAGACCAGCGACGCGGAGGGAGATAAAGCCAGTCTGCACAAAATTATCGACATTTTACGGGGTTATCCCGGACACGACGAGGTGAAACTGAAGGTAACCAACGGCAATAAAATAACGCACCTGCGCTTTTTTGATATTCACGCTGACTACTGTCCGGAGCTACATGAGCGTTTGGCAGCGGTGGTGGGGGAGGAGGGCCTCAAGCTGGAAAAGAAGTGAGGGCTTCATAATTTTACCAAGGTTATCTGAGGACTGTGGCGATGCCTGCCGACGAAATACATAAGGGTCACCGCAAAAGGCTCAGGGAAAAGTTCCTGAAGTCCGGGCTGGCCGGTTTTCACGACTATGAAATCGTGGAGCTGCTGCTGACGCTGGGTTCTCCCCGTAAAGACTGCAAGCCGCAGGCAAAAGAAGCATTAAAACGGTTCAAAACGCTGCGAGGGGTGCTTTCGGCCGCGGCGGAGGAGTTGCAGCAGATTGAGGGCATCGGTCCGCACAGCGCCTTCGGCATCAGGCTGGTTCAGGAGGTGGCCAAAGAGTATCTCAAAGGGAAAATTGTGAACCAGCCCTTCCTTAAGTCCTCTCGCGAGATTTTCGACTATCTTTACCATGCCATGCGTGACCTGAAAAAAGAGCGGTTCAAGGTCATCTACCTCAGCAGCCAGAACCAGATTATCGATGTGGCCGACCTCTTTGAGGGCACGGTGGATAGCAGTTCCATCTCGCCGCGTGAAATCGTCGCAGAAGCGCTGAAAGATAATGCCGCCGCCCTGATATTCGTCCACAATCACCCTTCTGGCAACCCCACGCCCAGCCCCAGCGATAAGCAATTGACCCGGGAGCTGGTATACGTGGGCAAAATCATGCAGATGAAGGTGGTCGACCATATAATCATCGGCGACGACCGGTATTACAGCTTCGCCGATGAGGGGTTGATTGAGGAGTATGAAATGGACTTCCTGAACCTGAGGCTGCGCGGGACTTCCGAGGCGAAGCGGCGCATTTATCAGACGAGGCTGGTCAGGGATAAAAAAGCTTAACCTCTGTCTGCCGGGCGCCGGCGCTGGATGGTAGCCCCGATGATAATCAGTGCTGCCCCGAGCA
>CAZJGR010000041.1:3615-15507 GCA_964545815.1 uncultured Dehalococcoidaceae bacterium
GCCGGGCGCCGGCGCTGGATGGTAGCCCCGATGATAATCAGTGCTGCCCCGAGCACAATGCTGACCACCACCTTAATTAAAAGCGGGAAGTCCATGCTGAGGAAGAAGGCGAAGGTGTACAGGCCGGTGAGATAGGCAATCGCCCGGACAATGGTGTGTGCCCGGATTGGCTTCTGCTTAACCCCACGGTAAATCAGCCAGCCGATGAGCGCCAGAGAAGCCAGCACCGCCACAGCCGTCAGCATTCAGTTCACCACCTTATTTCTTCAAAGTATTTGCTCAGAAAGGCGAACATGGCCACGGTAAGCAGCAGAGAGGCCAGTTTCCCTGCTTCGGACAGGTTTTTTACGTACTCGGCGGCAAGGTAGCCAACGCCGGCCAAGCAGAAGAGGATACCGAAGCCAAATAAAACGTATTCCAGTCTTATATTCACTTGACTTACCTCCGGTTACCTTGGTGGTGCCGGGATAGTCTTTATCGCCGGGTATGGAGCTGGATTGAGGTAAAGGATTATATTTCTCTCTATTTCCCCCCGTTTAATGGTCAGCGTGTAATCAAAGCTCTGCTCGGGTGGGGCATCCGGTGGCAGAAGCTCGGCACTGTCAATGGCCCATTCCACCTGTGCTGTGTCGAAAGACCCGATGACAATATGCCGGGAAAGCACATCGCTGACCTTGTTCTGCATTCGCCAGACTGAGACATCAATGTCGGCCTCATATTTTGAAAATTGCCTGTTGTCCACTTCATAGCGGATAAAGGCTTTCTCCCCCCGGTTTATGCCACTGGACCAGAATGGGTCATTGTGCTGCCAGACATCCGATTCTATCTTCTGTTCGCGCTCGCCGGCGGTAATGTAGATGGTATCATAAATGCCCATATACCCATCCACGATAAAGATGGCGATGATGCCGAAAAAACAAATCAGCGTCAGATACAGGTAGAGGTTTCTTTTTTTAGTGGCCATGTGTCATCTCATTATGGCATAAAGGCTGCCTTTTTTAAATCTTTAGCCCAGCTCCGGTTCAATTAAGCCGTAGTTGCCGTCCTGGCGCTGGTACAGCACGTTAAATTCATTGGTGTCCGTATTGAGAAAGAAGAAAAAGCTGTGCCCCAGTATTACCATCTGTTCGGCGGCCTCAGTTACGGACATTGGCTTCATGGCAAACCGCTTTACTTTGACCACTTCCGGCTGGAATAGCTCGGCTGTCTCGACTTTGAATTCGCTTCGCGCCAGCGAACTGCCCTTGCCCTTATCATAGAGTTTTCCTTTCTGGCGCTCCAGCTGGCGGTCCAGAACCTGGGCGACCTTATCGATGGCCTGAAACAGGTCGGCACCGCGTTCCTCACTATGCAGGTTGATGCCATTGCCGTTCACGCTGGCCCGTACCACGAATTGCTGCTGGGGAGATTTGGTCTTTTCCTGGTTGATTTCAACAATGGACTCAATGATGTTGGGGAAGTGGCGGGTTAATTTCCCGATTTTGCGCTCAACGTAGCGGCGCACTTCTGAAGACACTTCCATATTCTGTCCCGTAATCTGCAGTTCCATCTTCTCACTCCTGTCGGTTAAATCTCGCGTGCCATGACCAATCCCCATACCGCGGTCGCCCCGCTGGTTTTCAACACCTTGGCGCAGGCATCAAGCGTGGCCCCGGAGGTGGCAACATCATCAAGCAGTAGCACGTGCCTGTCCCGCAGACTATTGTCGCGGCAGGCAAAAGCATCCGCGATATTATGTCTCCGCTCTTCTACGGTCGCCGTCCGGGCCTGCGGAGGCGTATGTCGCCGGCGAACCAGAACATCATCGACTAAGGGTAGATTTATCAGCTTCCCCAGTTCCTGTGCCAGCAGCCTGGCCTGATTGTAGCCGCGCTCTCGCCATCGTTTCCGGTGCAGGGGCACTGGTACCAGAACATCCACGTCCAGAGGGCTGGCCATAAGGTATTCCCACAGCATTTCCGCCAGCGGGGCTGTCAGTGCCCTCAGGTTCTGGTATTTTAACTGGTGAATTGCCTCGCGCATCACGCCTTCAAAGCGAAACGGAGAACGAATGCCGTCTATGGCTGCCGGCCAGTGCCGGCAATCAGGACAGAGTACCCCGCCGGGCTGGGGCCGACCGCATTTAGGGCAGATGGGCGGCACAATTCGTGCCAGTGACTGGCGGCAGGAAAGACAGAGAAAAGCGCCTTCTCGGCCACAGCCGACGCAGTACGGTGGAAAAAGGAAATCAAGTGCTGTCCCCTTAAGTCTGGCTAACTGAGGAAGCACGTTATCACCTATATTTATATAAGGTTTTTTCTGGAGCTTTGGTGTGCTATCGGACGCGACTGTTGTGCAGCGCGCCACTCATAATGGGCTCATTAAGGTAGACATCACCATTCCTGATCTTCAGATTGAAGCCACATTCAGGATTGGTGCAAACCCAGGCTTTATAGTGAATCGCCGCCCCTTGGCTGCCGAAATCGGAAAGGGGCACCAGGTCACCGGTCTGACATTTCTGACATTTGGGGAAATTGATCTGTTCCATGAAGTCCTCCTCCCATCCAGAAGTTGTTTTTAAGTATACAATTATCCAGAACCTTTTGACAAGGGTTTCTTTAAGCTGACGGTGGTGATTTGGCGATAAATGGCACCTTGTGTGGTCAGCTGGCTTTGCATCAGGTTGATGCTGCCCACCGTGAAATGATGGGCGGTCTCAAAACTGGCGCCGACGATGAGCTGCCCGAAGTTTTGCTGTTCCGCAGGTGACGCCGTTTCTCTGACGCGGGCCAGGGTCAGATGGGGAGTGAACGGCCTTGACTCCCGGGCAAAGCCAAGCGGTACCAGGTTGGACTCAATGCGCTGCTGAAGCAGCTTCAGCTGAGGGATATCTCCCCCTATGCCGACCCATACCACCCGGGCTCGCTTGAAGTTGGGGAAAACTCCCAGCTCCTTTACCTCGAGTGAAAAAGGTTCAATGTCACGCGCTGCGTCTTCTATAGCGCCGGTGATATCGCTGATTTTGGCCGTGGCAATGTTGCCCAGAAACTTCAGGGTCAGATGTATTCCATACGGGTCAACCCATTTCACCGCGGGCTGCTTTCCGGTTTGCAGGCCGGCCTGCAATTTGGCCAGCGCTGACCCTATCTCCTCCGGCAGTTCAATGGCGATAAAAGAACGTATCTGCTCCATGCTCTACAGTTTAAGCAACTTTCTGGCGTTTCCGCCGGTAATCAGGTTTTTCTCTTCGTCGGCGAGAACGGTGTTCTTAATCTCCCGGAGCAGGCGGGCCTGTGGCAGCAGCGGATAATCGCTGCCGAAGAGTATCTTGTCCGCGCCGACCAGCTGGCTGACCAGGGCATATATCTGGGGCTGGTAAAGAAATGGCGAGGCCGCAGTATCGAAGTAGACATTCTGCAGCGCTTTCTTGACCTCGGGCATCAGCGCATATAGCGGCAGGCCGCCTCCCCAGTGAGCACAGACAATAGTGACATCGGGATGGCGGGTGATGAAGGGGTAAAGCACATCCGGGGTGATGATTCCCTTTCCCGGATAGTCATGGCCCACGGGCTCGGAGGCATGAGTGAGGAGGATGAGCCGGTGTTGCTTGATTGCTTCCATGAAGGGAACAATGATGGATTCGTCGCCCAGGTCCAGGAGCTGCATGTCGGGTCGCATCTCTCCGATGCCTCTGGCACCGCCCCGGGCACAGCGCTCAATCTCGGCGATGGCAGCATCGAGCGACTGTGGTTGAACCGTGCCGAAACCAATCAGTCGCCTGGGATAGCGGGCGATTGATTCCAGGATGTAGTCGTTGGTCTCCACGCACAGTTCCTGGGTCATCCAGCCGAAGTTGACCATGACCGAAACGTCAATGCCCGCCCGGTCCATGCTTTCAATAAGCTCTTCGGCTGTGGCGATTTTGGCTTCTTTTCGGTCATAAAGGAGCGCAAAGCAGGGGTCGCGTTCGATGTACTGGCTGCGTTTTTGCTTGACGCGCGGAGGGAAGACGTGCGTATGGAAGTCAATAATCATCGCCGGCTAATCACCAGGTACCCCGACAGGCTATTATCGCGGTCTGCCCGGTTCAGCTCTCTTTTCCTCTGGCTTCTCCTCTGCGGCAGGAGCCTCCGCCCCAGCCTCGGCTTCTGCTTCCTCCTCGGCCACCGCTGCCACCGCTTCAACTGCGGGCACTGCCTCGACCTCTTCCTTCACCGTCACTTCGCTTACCTTCACCACCAGCTGTTCCGGGTCCTCATGGACCGTGATTTCCGGGTCAAGGGCAATATCTTTAACGTTGATTGCCTGTTCCACCTCTTCCAGCCGGGTGATGTCAACCTCGATCTGGGGTGGCACATTGGCGGGCAGGCACTCAACGCTCAGGCTGGTGATGCCGTGGACAAGCATGCGGCCCTTGAATTTCAGCGCTGGCGCCTCTCCAACGAGGACAATAGGCACGTCCACGGTGAGCTTTTCGGTCCGCTTTACCTGGTAGAAATCAACGTGCAGCAGTTCTCTGGTAACGGCATTGCGCTGAATTTCGCGGACGAAAACGCTCTTCGGTTTTTCACCATCGACCTCAAGGTCGACGAGCCTGGTCTTTCCGGCATGAGCGATAAGGTTAACCAGTTCATCGGTAGGGCACTGCAGTGCCGCCGACCTGACATCATGACCGTAGAGGTGGGCAGGGGTCATCCCCTGACGGCGCAAAAATCGGGTCTTTTTTCCCAGCACCATCCGGTGCGTTGCTTTCAATCGTAAATCTTCCACGTCTCCGCTCCTTTCCCAAGCTCATTTAAACATATATGACAGTAAAAATCAATGCGGGCGGCTGTCAGCATAGCGCTGGCTGTGATATTATAGAAAGGAAAATACACGGTCAAGAAAGGTGGCCAGAATGAAAATTATTGACCTGCGCAGCGATACCATAACTCTGCCGACGGAGGAAATGCGGCGGGCAATGTACGAGGCAGAAGTGGGGGATGATGTTCACCGGGAAGACCCCACGGTCAACCGCCTTGAGGCGCTGGCGGCTGAGGTCATGGGCAAGGAGGCAGCGCTTCTCACCACCAGCGGCACGATGAGCAACCTCCTGGGTGTCCTGACCAATGCCCGCCCCGGCGATGAAATCATTGTCGGCAGCGAGGCCCATATATTCTGGTATGAGGTTGGTGGGGCATCGGCGCTGGGTGGGGTGGTGATGCGGACCGTCCCCAATGACGAAGAGGGAAGGCTTGACCCGTCTGATGTGGAAAAGGCAATACGTTCGGAAAACATCCACTTCCCGAGGAGCATCTTGCTCTGCCTGGAAAACACCCATAATCGCTGCGGCGGCGCGGTGCTGACACGCCAGTACACCGAAGAAATCTCCGCCCTTGCCCATCGGCACGGACTTCAAGTATACCTTGATGGGGCCCGCATCTTCAATGCGGCGGTTGCCCTCGGTGTGCCGGCCCGGGAGCTGGCCGCACCGGTAGAAACAGTCGGCTTCTGCCTTTCCAAAGGGCTGAGTGCGCCTGTGGGTTCACTTTTCTGCGGGACAAAGGAGACGGTGGAAAGAGCACGGAAGTGGCGCAAGATGCTTGGGGGAGGGATGCGGCAGGCGGGGGTTATCGCGGCGGCCGGCATCGTGGCCATTGAAAAGATGGTTGACCGCCTCGCCGAGGACCACGCCAATGCCAAACGGCTGGCGGAAGGGCTGGCCCAGATACCGGGCTTCTCCGTCCGTCCGGAGAAGGTGCAGACGAACATCGTCAACTTTGAGTTTCCCCCGAAGGTCAATGATTTTGTCATTAAAATCGGGGAGCGGGGAGTCAAGTTCCTTGCCCGGGGCGGCCGGAGTGTGCGGGCGGTGACCAACCGCATGGTCAGCGCGGAGGATATTGAGGAAGCACTGAAGCGAATTGCCCGGCTGGTGAAAGAAGCGGGCTAAGCAAAGTAAGGCATGAGGCGCTGGCGGATTTCCTCGCGGGTGGGCGGGCAGCCGGCGACGTATTTTGCTTCTTCATCCACTTCGGCGATGGCACAGTCACCGACCAGCAGGTAGGCTTTATCTTCTGGAATGTCGGGTTCAGCGCCGAGGCAGATGCGCAGCGGTGTTTTCAGCTTTGCCCCATGCTCAATCAACGTGAGGAGTTCGGAAAGCAGCGGGATGAAGCAGCCGCTGCATGCCTTATCTTTGCCGCTTATCTCAAGCTGGGGAAAACTGCGCTGCAACTGCTCCTGAGGCAGTTTGACTTCAAATTTAAGTCGTTTCAATTCTTCGCCGATGATTTCAATCCTGGTCAGGTTGCTTTCCCCCAGCCCCGCCGCTGCCCCCAGGGTTACCGTCGGCACGGTATCGGGGTCGATGCCCATCAGGGCACAGCCGACAGCATCCACGGCCACAGCGTCGGTGCTGGCCAGGAGCAGGCAGGCACCGAGAGGCTGTCTGACCATGGAATAGCCAACGCTGCCCAGCGTTTTGGCGGTGGCGTCGATGACGTTGAGCGCCGGCCGGACTATCCTGTTCAGCGCAACGATGGCCCGGTTCAGGTCTTTTTGCTGGTGAAATCGTGGCTTGTCCTCCCGTTTCAGACAGCCCTTCAGGTTCTTCATCGCCAGCGTGACCGTGGTCTGGTAATGCGTTTTCATAACCGGTAAGTTGAGCAGTTTGTCGCAGGCAAAGGCGAATTCCGTCACCTGGAATTCATCAGGCGTGTCCCGGGAGACGCCCCGGAAGGTACGGTATTTGTGCTCGTCAAAGAGCACCCATTCGATACCCAGACGGTCGGCCACCTCACTGATACCCGTTTCGGTAAAACATTTGTTGAGGCGTAACTCCGGCTGGTAGTAGCTTGGCCCCTCCCCGATAATCACCCGGCCGGCACCGGCATCAAGGCAGTATCTGGCCACGGCCTCCACCAGCCGGGGATTGGTGATTTCACCGCTGTCCGGCGCATGGGGCTCGTAAAGGTTGGGCTTGATAAGCACACAGTCGCCCTTTTGCACCGGCTTTTCGCTGAGGTCGCTGAGCGCCCGAAGAAGAGCGTCATAATAATCGTTTTCGACTTTTACGATGGAGACCTTGCTCATAACCGCTGCTCCTTTTGCTTTTGCCATCAGTCCAGGAAGCTGATATGGGCCGGTGGCCTTGCTTTGGCCTCGATTTCAATGCCCGCTTCACGGAAGAGTTCGGCGAAGGTGCTGTCATTATAGTGGCCAAAGGTGACGAAGCGTTTGATTTTGGCGTTGACCAGCATTTTGGCGCAGAGGACACAGGGCGTATGCGTGCAGTAGATGGTGCTACCCTCCAGGCTGACGCCGTGGAGGCTGGCCTGGATGATGACGTTCTGCTCGGCGTGAATGCCGCGGCAGATTTCATGTCTCTCCCCGGACGGTATGCCGAGCTCATCGCGCAGGCAGCCCAGCTCCAGGCAGTCCTTAGAGCCGGAAGCAGCGCCATTGTAGCCGGTGGCCAGAATGTGCTTGTCCTTCACCGCCACGGCGCCGACGTGATGGCGGCGGCAGGTGGCGCGCTCCGCCACCACCGAGGCGATTTTCAAGAAATATTCGTCAACGTTTGGCCGGGCAACGGCTTTTTTCATTTCCACCCCGCCAGCAATTCATTGGCCTGCTCTTCTAGGTCGGACAGTGAGGACTCATTGATGATGGTGTAATCGGCCATGGCAATCGGCCCGCCCTTATTCGTATTCTCAATTTCCGTGCGGTCGCGGCGGGCGGCTTCTTCATGGGTAAGCGGCCGCAGTGCCCGGCGGCTAAGTCGGGCATACCTCGTTTGCGGTGAGGCCCAGACGGCAACGACGGCAAATTTATCGCCGTAGCGGTCTTTGAGCAGGGTGTACTCCTCCCAGGAATAAAGGCCATCAACCACGACGCTCGATTTTTTCCGGGCGGCCTCGATTCGGGGCAGATTCAGTCTGGCGTACGCGTCCATGCCGTGCTCTTTCCTTAAAAGTTCCCTGATGCGCCGCTCGTTGTCCTCGTTGAGGGCGAGGCCTCTCTTTTTCGCCTCTTCATCGGTGACATCGCCGAACCTGATTCTGGTGAAGCCGTGCTGCTCAAAGACCCGGGCGACCTCCGTCTTGCCCGACCCGGCCATGCCCACAATGGCGACCACTCTCATATTGATTAATTATAACGAAGATAGGGGTGGAATAACAACGGGGAAGCGCAATAGTTACCTGTGTTATAATTTCCACTGTAATGTTAAAAGTAACCAATTTAGCCACTAAAATAAAAAAGCAGTTGCCACCAGAGCTGGTTGAGTTCATGCGGCTGGCCGGTGAGCTGGCGCAGAGGCGGGGGCAGAAACTGTACCTGGTGGGCGGGGTGGTGCGCGATTTGCTCCTGGAAAGGGAAAATTTTGACCTTGATTTGGTGGTGGAGGGGGACGCCATCGCCCTGGCGCAGGAACTGGCGGAAGCCAAAAAGTGTAATCTGGTAATCTACCAGCGCTTCGGCACGGCAAAACTGCGCTGGAATGGCTGGAGCGCCGATTTGGCCACCGCCCGCTCGGAGACCTACGCCAAAGCCTGCGCCCTGCCCACGGTCAACCCCAGCACCATTCAGGACGACCTTTTTCGCCGCGACTTCACCATCAATGCCATGGCCGTTGAGCTCAACCCCGGTCGCTATGGCCAGATGCTTGACTTGTATGGAGGACTGGCTGACCTGGAGAGGAAGCTGGTTCGGGTTCTCCACGAGAAGAGCTTCGTTGATGATGCCACGCGCATCTGGCGCGCCATTCGCTACGAGCAGCGGCTGGATTTCCAACTGGAGCCGCGAACAATGAAGCTGGTGAAACGCCATGCCCGCTATCTGAAGAGAGTAAGCGGCGACCGCATCCGCCACGAGCTGGAGCTTATCTTGAGAGAAGACCGTCCGGAAAAAGTGTTGCGCCGCGCCGCTGAACTCGGAGTGCTGAGGAAACTGCACCCGAAGTTGAAGGCAGATAAATGGCTGTCCACCAGATACGAGCGGGCACGCCAGCATAGTTCCCCCGGTGCTCCCTCGTTCGGGCTCTACCTGGCCCTGCTGGTCTACCGCATGGACACCAGCGATGTTGAGGAGCTTGTTTCCCGCCTGAGGTTGCGCAAGTCAACCACCAGAATGCTGTGTGACACGATTGACCTGAAGGCTAACCTGCAGCACCTGGCGTTGCCAAAGGTAACCCCGAGCCAGGTCTATAGGCGGCTCATCGGCTATGCCGCGGAAGCGGTCTTTGCCAACATAATTGCGGGAGGGATGTCGAGGGCTCAGCAGCGCCTCAATGAATTTTTGAATAAGCTGAGATATATCAGGCCGGCCCTCAATGGCGAAGACTTAAAGAGGCTGGGGGTGGCACCGGGGCCGGAAATCAAGCGTGTGCAGCAGCAGCTCCTTGAGGCCAAGCTGGAAGGAAAAGCGTTAACCAGGCGTGACGAGGAGGCCCTGGTTCGCAACTGGCTGGCGGGGAAAGGCGAGTAAGCGATGGCGAAGAAGAAAACGCATTTTATTATCTTCGGCTTGCTGGTACTGGTGCTGGCTCTCTTCGGCTGGGCTTTCTCGACTCAGATGCAGGTGCGCCAGATGGAAAAGGCGATGTTGACCGTGCACCGGCAGTTTGAGTACAAGGGCAATGAGCACAATCTGACGCTTTCCCTACCCCTGAAGGAGTACCTCTATTACAGGGAGAAGTCGAGGCCGTCATGGCTGAACTATTCTTACGCTCATCCCTACTACTATTTTGCGGAATACGTGCCTATGGTGACAGACCCCGATGATGACGCCACCATTGATGCCGTTGTCGGTTATCTTGATGCCGTGGCTGCGTCGGAAGGTATTGTTGACCGCGACAAGGCCGAGCTGGCACTGGCCTTTGTCCAGAGCTTTGCCTATATCAGCGACAATGTTACCGTGGCGCTGGACGAATATCCCCGCTATCCGGTGGAGACGCTTTTTGACCGCGAGGGCGACTGCGAGGACACCGCGATTTTGCTGGCGGCTATCCTGAACAAGATGGGCTACGACGTGGCGCTGCTCCTCTTTGAGGAATTTGACCACATCGGGCTGGGCATCAACATGCCAGAGGGATACGAGATGTACGGGAACTCCTGGATATATGAGGGACAGCGGTACTGGTATCTGGATACAGCGGGGAAACGGTCCATCGGCTGGTGCCCGGAGCCGTATGACAAGGCCTCGGCCTACGTGTATCCGGTAGGAGAATAGGTCTCCACCAGATACGTCTCCATGTTCTGCTGCTGGCAGCGGGTAAAAAGCTCCTCAGCTTTGGATTTATCTTTCAGCAGGGTGAAGAGCGCCGGGCCGGAGCCGGCCAGGTGGACGTGGGGGGCACCGAGCTTCTTGATATGGTCGCGGTAAAGTTTCAGTTTTGCCCCGCGGGCAAAGGCGACGTTCTCAAAGGTGTTGAAAAGCGCTGACGGCTCTTTTCCCTCCTTCAGTTCTTTGACCAGTTGCTCGGTGATATTCCCATCGGTGAAGTGACTGGCATTGAGGCTGGCATAGAGCCTGGCCGTCTTGCCGGGCAGGCGGGGCACATCGGGCATGACCAGAACCACCCAGTGGTGGGGTAAAGGGGGGAGTGGTGTTACCACCTCGCCTCTCCCTGCCATCACCGCTGTCCCGCCGTAGAGGAAAAAGGGCACATCCGAGCCAAGCTGCGCAGCGAGCTCAAGCAGCCTTGCCTCCGGCAGGTTCAGCTCCCAGACCTGGTTCAGGCCGCGCAGGGTGGTGGCCAAATCACTGCTGTGGCCGCCCAGCCCCGAAATAAGGGGAATGCGGTGCGCTATATCAATAGCGATTCCTCTGGTAACACCCATCGTCTTCCCCACCAGATTCACTGCCCGTGAAACAAGGCTTTTCTCCGGTGACCATTCCGGCAGGTCCGACTTAATGGTCACCGACCGGCTGGCTCGGAAGGTGAGCCGGTCGCAGAGGTTGATGGTCTGGATGACGCTCCTGATTTCGTGATAGCCATCGGGGCGCCTGGCAAGCACCTCAAGGGTCAAATTCAGCTTGGCTGGTGCCGGGATGGTCAGCATACCGCTTTCTTTTCCTTCCACTGTGCGTATGCCTGCCACAGCTCTGCCCACTCCTCAAGGGTAAGGGTCTCGGCACGGCGCTGCGGCGCTATGCTGGCTTCTGCCAGCACATTGAGGACATCAGCCTTGGGCAATCCCAATCCCTGCGCCAGTGAGTTGGCCATCTGCTTGCGCGGGCTGGCGAAGCCAGCCCTGACCGTGGCAAAAAAGCTGTCGGCGTCATCTACCGCCACCGCTGGCTTTGAATACAGGTCAATGCGCAGGATGGCGGAATCGACCTCCGGCGCCGGGTAAAATGCTCTTGCCGGCACTTGGCTGATAATCGCGGGCTGACCGTAAAACTGCACGCTGATGCTGAGCAGGCTCCTTTTCCCCGGCCCGGCAACAATGACCTCGGCCACCTCTTTCTGCACCATCACCACCATCAGCCCTGGCTTTAGGGAAGCTTCCAGGAAATGGCGTAGGACTGGGGAGGTAATGTAGTAGGGCAGGTTGGCCACCACCTTGTACCTTTTTGACCCGGATAATAAAGTCGCTGGCTCAATTTTGAGGATATCTCCATTGATAATGGTAACGTTGGGGAAAGGCTTCATTTCCTGCTTCAGAAAGTCGGCCAGTCTATCGTCAAGCTCAATAGCAATGACCTGCCCGGCCCTCCGGGCGAGCTCTCTGGTCAGGATTCCCAGCCCCGGGCCAATTTCCATAATGATGTCGTCTGTGCTGAGCTCAGCCGCGGCGAGTATCCGCTGCAGCACGTCACCATCGGTGAGGAAGTGCTGCCCCAGCCGCTTCCTTGCCCTTAAATCAAGGCGACGCAGCCGTCTTCTGGTCTCGGCCAGCAGCGCTTCTTCTTTCAAAAGATACCTGC
>CAZJGR010000042.1:0-15180 GCA_964545815.1 uncultured Dehalococcoidaceae bacterium
TCGACAAGCTCCCACTCCGGAGACTCAAAGACATAGCGTCCCTTGAATAAACTGACCCGACCGCTGAGGACAATGCGGGCATTGGTCGGCAGTCTTTTCGCCAAGTAGGGCTGATTGAACCACACCACCCGGATATTGCCCGTCTCATCACCGACAATGGCCTCGGTACCCTGCCGGTAACCAAGGCGGGTGACCTGCGCCTGCCACACGTTGGCCATTATGGTCTGCTCATCGCCCTCGGCGAGCTGCGAGATGTGCTTAATCCGACTGTAGTCAAGATGGCGATGAGGGAAGAAGTAGAGCAGGTCACGTACCGTCTTCACCCCCAGCTTGCCGAACTTGGTCGCCAGGCCGGTGCTTATCCCCCGGACCACGGTTATCGGCGAATCCAGACTGTACCCGCTGACCGGTGCCGCTGATTTGACGGCCTTTGTCTTTCTGGCTCGGGACGGAGACGGCGTTTTTTCTTTCGGTTTACCAGCTTCAGGCGGGACACCCCACTCCATTTCGACCACCAGCCTGAAAACGCTGTCCACCCACTCCTGGCGCTGTGGTAGGGATAAAGAAGCGTAATTCACCCCCGACACCAGTTGCTGAAAGCGGCTCAGGAGACGGCGGTCCGGGATGGCTTCCGCAATCTGGCCGGCCCATTTCTTAAGAAACCGGTCCAAGCCACCAATGACCGCCGTATTGTCGTAACCTTTCTTCTGCTCCAGCCCCAGAATTTTATACAGGGGTTCAAAACTGACCGCCACCTTGCTCTCCACCTGTCCCATCTTACGCTGTTATTTATCTCCCATCACCGCGACAAGGAGAAGACCCGGACCGGTATGTGCGCCGATGACAGGGGTGGTCTTGGTCCGGTAAATGCGCTCTTTGGGAAACAAATTGCCCAGCTTCTCGACCAGTAAATCGGCATCCTCAGGGCAAGCCGCCTCTTCCACTGCCATCTCTTCGATTACCTTGTAGTCGGCGGCAAACTGATACAGATGCTCAATGGCCTTGGCCCTGGAACGCGTCCTCCCCGCTGCCTCCACCACGCCGTCTTTCATGGTGATAAGAGGGTGTATCTTGAGCGCTGCCCCCAGCAACGCCTGGGCAGCTCCAATACGCCCGCCCCGCCTGAGATATTCCAGCGTGTCAAAGGCAGCCCGTATATCAACGCGAGAGATATTGCTCTGCACCAGTGCCATTAGTTCGTCCAGCTTGGCTCCAGCCAGTGCCGCTCTGGCGGCGGCGATGACCAGAAACCCCTGTGCCATGACAGCGCATCTAGAATCGATTACCTCCACCCGGCACGTCCGTTTCATCAGGCCGATGCTCTGCAACGCTACCTCGTAGGTGGCGCTGAGCTTGGACGAAAGCATGATGGCCAAGATTTCATCCGTTCCTTCCGCCAGTTTATCATAGGCAGTGGCAAAGGTCGCCGGCGAAGGCACCGAAGTTACGGGGAAAATTTTACTGCGCCTCAATATATCGTAGAACTGCTCGGTGGTCAGGTCAATGCCATCACGGTACACCTTCTCCCCGAAGCGAACATTTATCGGAATGACGGTAATCCCCAGCTCCTTGACTATCTGAGTTGGCAGGTCAGCAACGCTGTCGGTCACAACCTTTACCGGCATTATGCCTATTCTGCCTCCAGGACAGTTAACGCCAGGGCAGTGGGGCCGGCATGTGTCCCCAATACCGGGCTGACTATTGACCGATAGATGCGCTCTTTGGGGAAAATCGAGCTGAGGCGCTCAACCAGCGCATCCGCCTCATCAGGTGTGGTGGCATGCTCCACTGCCAGCGCCTCAATCTTGGCGAAGCCAGGCACAAAATTGTAGAGGTAATCCAGGCCCGCCGCCAGAGACCTCACTCTGGTTAAGGGGGCCATCTCGCCATCCTTTACCGTAAGTATCGGCTTAATGGATAACATTGCGCCCAGCAGCCCCTGTGCCTTACCGATACGCCCCCCCTTGGCCAGGTATTTGAGAGTGTCAAAATAGATAACAAGATGTGACCGGGACATGGCTCTGCGCGCCAAATCAACCAGCTGGTCAAGGTTTGCCCCGGCCTTGGCCGCTTTGGCCACTTTAATAACTATCAACCCCAGGCCCATGGCCACCATCCGCGAGTCAATGACTTCAATCCGGCACTTTCCTTCTACCATACTCTTGGCCTGCAGTGCTGATTGATAGGTACCGCTGAGCGCGCCCGAGACGGTGATAACCAGAATTTCACCTGTTTCCTTGGCCAGTTTCTTATAGACAGCAACGAAATCGCCTGGCGGAGGCTGCGTCGTCGTCGGAAAGGTATCACCATGAACCAGTTTATGGTAAAACTCATCGGTGGTTATTTCCACCCTGTCCCGGTAGACCTCCTCGCCAAAGCGCACATATAGCGGCACCACCGTAATCCCCAGCTCCTGGGCCAGGTCATCAGTAATGTCGGATAGGCTATCGGTAACGATTTTAACTGCCATGGGAATAGATACCCTCCCTACTCAATGGAAATAATATAGTTATAGTGCGGCTGGTCACCCCGCACCACCTCGAGTTGCAGTTTCGGATACTGATGGCGAATATCGCTCGCCACCTGCTCCGCCTCATCTGACTTGGTATCGGCCCCGTAGTAAATGGTGATCACCTCAATTTTTTTCAAGTTCAATTTGGACAGCATCTTGTTGAGCACTTCAAGGGCGCTCTCCCCCACGGCGACCAGGTCACCGTCCAGGAAGCCGATTGGCTGTTTCTTGCTGATCTTCAGGTCGCCCAGCTTGGCCGAGCGCACAGCGCGGCAAATCTCAATTGTTTTTATCGCCTTTATGGCTCTGGTCATTATCTGGACATTTGATTCCATATTTGCTTCATAGTCAAAGGCCAGCAATGCTGCCACCCCCTGTGGAATGGTCGTCGTAGGTACTACTTCAATTTTCTTTTCCGTGAGGGACTGCACCTGATTTGCCGTGCCCACGATGTTCTTATTATTGGGCAGGATTATTACCTTGTCCGAGGCGGCTTCCTCAACCGCCTGAAGCAAGTCCTTGGTGCTGGGGTTCATCGTCTGACCGCCGGGCACGATAATCGTGACCCCAAGGCTGGTGAAAACGTCAGACAGCCCTTCCCCGGAGACAACGGCCACAATGGCGGTATCCACCACTGGCCCCCTGTCTTTCTGCATCTCCAGAAAATCCTGGTGCTGCTCGTCCATGTTCCGGATGGAGACCTGGTGCAGGGTGCCGAGACTGGCAGCGTACGTGATAATGTCTCCGGGCTCAAGGGTGTGAATATGAATCCTGGCCGCTGATTCATCACCGACCACAATGAGCGATTCGCCTTTCTTTTCCAGTTTTTTTCGTATCCTGTCCGTTTCCAGCTTTTCACCCTTGAGGAGAAATTCGGTGCAGTATCCGTATGGTATCTCGTCAGCGGCGATCATCTGCGGCAGCTTGGTCGCGTGCATATCGGTGACAATGATCTGCGGCTTGCGGAAGCGCATCTGCTCCATCTCACCCCTGAGGTAGCGCAGGGCGCCATCGAGGATAGTATGCAGTCCCTGTCCACCGGCATCAACCACGCCGGCTTCACGCAGCACTTTGAGGAGATTCGGCGTGTTGGCCACCGATTCAGCGGCGGCGTTGACCGCCGTTTCCATGACGGCAACCAGGTCTTTGCCATCACCGGCCACGGCTGCCTTTACCGCCTCCGCAACATCCTTGATCACGGTAAGCATGGTGCCTTCCACCGGATTGCTGAGCCCCTGATACGCCATCACCGACGATTCCTGTAGAGCATCAGCCAGCTCAGTCGCGGTGAATGATTCTTTCTCCGTAAAACTCTGTGCCAGCCCGCGCAGAATCTGGGAAAGAATAACGCCACTGTTGCCCCGCGCCCCCATCAACGCCCCATGCGCCATGGCATGAGACACCGCCGAAGCACTGTGGTCAGGAGCCCGGTAGGCCTCCTCAATGGTGGAGCGCATGGTAAGCAGCATATTGGTTCCCGTGTCGCCATCAGGCACAGGAAAGACATTCAGAGCATCAATTTCAGCCGAACTTTTTTCCAGCCAGCCAGTGGCCGCGGCAAACATTTCCCGCAATTCCCGGCCACTAATGGAATTGATTTGCTTCATTTTTGCACCCTTGTCAAGTTTAACTTGACTGTGCTAGTATGTAGTAGGTCTTATCTTACATTAAGTTTGCCAAACAGTCAAAGGAGCATTTGGATTGAAGTGCGATATATGTGGTAAGTCATCCCAATTCGGCCATAATGTGAGTCATTCCAAGCGTCGGACCAACCGCCGCTGGGTACCGAATATACACCCGGCCACGGTGATGATAAGGGGTCAGCTCAAACGCCTTAACCTGTGTACCAGATGCCTGCGCACCCAGCATAAAATGGCGAAAACTGCCTAGTTTTTATTACCTCCTGATTTGCCCTCTTATTCAACCGAGAAGGATATGTTCAATCCCCCTGTCCGAGTGCTTTTTTAGCCGCGGCCAGTGCCTGTGCTACGCGATTCGGTGCGGTACCGCCAATCACATCCCTCACGGCTAGGGACGACTCTACGGTAATCGAATAAACATCCTTTCCGAATAATGCCGAAAAGTTGCTGTATTCAGCAAAGCTGAGTTCCGTTAACGATTTCCCCTTTTTCGCTGCGTAACTTATCAGCCGGCCCACGGTCTCATGAGCGTTGCGAAAGGCTTCTCCCTTCCTGACCAGATAGTCTGCCAGATCAGTCGCCAGAATGTAGCCACGCCCGGCCGCCTCTCTGGCACTCTCCTTATTCACTTTCAGCGTGGCTATCATGCCGCTACACATCTCTAGCGACGCCAGCAGCGTGTCCACGGTATCAAAAAGCCCCTCTTTATCTTCCTGAAGGTCCCGGTTATAGGCGAGAGGTAGCGCTTTCATCGTGGTCAGAAAAGCCATCAGGTGGCCATAAACCCGTCCCGTTTTCCCGCGGACCAGCTCAGCGACATCCGGGTTTTTCTTCTGGGGCATGATGCTGCTGCCGGTGGCATAGGCCTCATCAAGGTCTATGAAACCGAACTCAGCCGACGACCACAGAACGATTTCCTCCGCCAACCGTGACAGGTGCATCATGCCGATACTGGCCGCGGCTTCGTACTCGAGGATAAAGTCCCTATCCGAGACAGCATCAAGGCTGTTCTGGCTTACCTGACTGAAGCCAAGCTCATGGGCCAGGAACTCGCGGTCCACATTATAGGCAACGCCGGCCAGTGCTCCGCTGCCCAGGGGCATGACATCGGCACGTTTCCGGCAACATTTCAGGCGGCCAACATCCCGTTGGAGCATCTCAAAATAGGCCAGAAGATGATGCGCCAGCAGCAAGGGCTGTGCTGGCTGCAGATGGGTGTACCCCGGCATCACCACGTCCATATTGTTTTCGGCCAGGTTCACCAGGGCACGCTGCAGTTCACGGATATAATCTATGGTCCTGGCAATAGCCTCCCTGACATAAAGGTGCAAATCCAGGGCTATCTGGTCATTCCGTGAGCGGGCGGTGTGAAGCTTGCCCCCAACCTCACCCACTTTTTCGATGAGGCGGGCCTCGATGGCCATGTGGATGTCTTCGAGTTCAGCCTTGAATTCGAATTTGCCCTGCTCAAGCTCCTGCTGGATAGACTCAAGGCCCTGAACGATTATCACGGAGTCAGATTCGGAGATGATTCCCTGCCTGGCCAGCATCCGGGCATGGGCGATGCTGCCCGCGATATCATGGCGGTATAACCTCCGGTCAAAGGGCAGAGATGACGTATATTCGGCGACCTTCTCATCCGCCGGCTTTTGAAAGCGACCTCTGATGTGGCTCATATCAGCCCTTTTCCAGTTGGCTCGTTCCCTGTACCTGAGTCTGGGTTTTCACCGGCAGCCCCCAGATATGGATGAAACCGGCCGCGGCACTCCGGTCAAAGACATCACCTTTATCGTAGGTGGCCAGACCATAACTGTACAGCGAATAAGGCGATTTCCGCCCCACCACGCTGCAGTTGCCCTTGAATAGCTTGAGCCTTACTGTGCCGGTAACATGGCGCTGTGAGGATTGAATATAGGCCGCCAGGTCTTCATGCAGTGCCGTAAACCACAGGCCATTGTAGACCAAGTCAGCGTATTCCATGGCCACCTTCTGCTTGAAACGCAACTGCTCCTTAGCCAGCGTCATTGCCTGCAACGCCTGATGCGCCTGGAGAAGCACCGTGGCCGCTGGTGCCTCGTATATCTCCCTCGACTTGATGCCAACCAAGCGATTTTCAAGATGGTCAATCCGACCCACACCGTGATTTCCGGCCCTTGAGTTCAGGGTTTGAATGAGCGTAATGCCACCCATCTTCTCGCCGTCAATGGAAACCGGCGTGCCCTGCTCGAAGTCGATTTCTACGTAATCCGGTGCGTTCGGTGCCTCCTTGGGCGATTTTGTCCAGGTAAAAGCATCTTCAGGTGGCTCCACCCAAGGGTCTTCCAGAACCCCGCACTCAATGCTCCGCCCCCAGAGGTTTTCATCAATGGAATAGGGACTGGCAATAGTGACCGGCACCGGTATACCATACCGCTCGGCGTATTTAATGGTTTCCTCCCGGGTCATGCCCCACTCCCTTGCTGGAGCAATAACCTTGAGGTCGGGAGCGAGTGCATTCACGCTAACCTCGATTCTTACCTGGTCGTTGCCCTTGCCCGTACAACCATGAGCTACTGCCACCGCTCTCTCATCACGTGCCACATCCACTAGCAGCTTGCCGATGAGCGGCCGGGAGAGAGCCGTCGCCAGCGGGTACTGCCCTTCGTAGAGCGCATCAGCCGTCAGCGCCGGAAAGACAAAATGGTTGACAAACAGCTCCTTGACATCGATGACCACTGCCTTTACGGCGCCAACCTTAAGCGCTTTCTGTTTAATGGCAGTAAAGTCCCGTTCGTTGCCAACATCAAGGGTGAGGGCAACCACTTCCAGGCCATAGTTTTCCCTGAGCCATCTGATAGAAACCGAAGTATCAAGACCACCACTGTAGGCAAGCACCACTTTTCCCGACAACATGAAACCTCCCGTTAATTACTTTAGAAATGCTTATCGAAGCTGAAGCTCTGTTCCAAGAATTCACTAATTTCCAAATATACATCCGGATACTGCCAGCGATAGTCATGTCCGGGTGCCCGCACGAAATAGAAAATACGGCCGGGGTTCTCATCCTCAGGTGAAGATATGCCAATGAGCGCTTTCAGGCTGGCGATGAGCATAGCTGGTATATCGCCATTACTGAAAGCATCAGGAATCTGGCCATTGGTATCCAGCACGAGCGTACGCTCCAGAGTTTCCTGCTTGTGCCAGAACGGGGGACCGGTCTGAATGCTGTATACCCTGGGATTATCGTGCAACATATCCATCACCGTGTCCGAAATGACGGTGCCGTTGCTCTCACCGGCAACGATGATTTTAAGGTCGGGGACATTTCTGGTGAGGAATTCCACCCGGCTGGCCAGATTTTTGGCCTTGGAGGGATAAACGGAGAATAGTTCTACCAGCTCTTTAGCTATGCCGCGCAAACTTTCCGCAGTCCGCCGGTAGTCAAGCACCAGCGAGGAATATCCCATCTGGTCCAGTTCCGCTTCAATGCCCCGGCAGATTTCATTCCATCCCGGTGAACGTTCCAGTATTTTGGTCCCCCAGCCCCCCGGATTGAAAATAACGACGAAATCCCTGTCTTTAGCCTCGACATAAGCAGTCAGCAGCTGGTCAACGAATTCAGCATATTTATCCTGGTAATCGCCATACAGTTTCAGCGCTACTGCTTCGGCATCTTCGGCGACCGACTGCGGTATCCCCGATAAGTCATTCATCGTTACCGGCTTTGCTTCCCCACCAACCGGGTCAGCAATGCCAATATCAGTATAGGAAAAAACGATGATGAGCACGCCGAGCAGCAGCACCGTGGCCATGGCGACAAAGATGCCGAGCTTGCGGAGGTTTACCTTCATTGTTCCTACTATTATCGCATAATTTTTCTTTTTCGGGAATACCCGGTTATACTGCCGCCAGGACCTTATCCAGAATATTTATCGCTTCATCCACTTCACTATTGCCAATAATAAGGGGCGGCATAAAACGCAGGGCATTGGGCTTCACCCGGTTGACCAGGAGACCGTTTTCCAGACACGCCTGCAGCACATCAGCGGCAATCTCACGGTCGAACTCTATCGCCAGGAGCAAGCCACGTCCTCTGACATCGGTGACAAAGCGGTATTTATTCTTCAGTTCCTCCAGACGGCCGATGAAATACTGTCCTACTCTTCTCACGTTACCAACAACGTTGTTATCAATGATATATTTGAGCGTGGCGTAGGCTGCAGCACAGACGAGGGGATTCCCACCGAAGGTTGAGCCATGTTCGCCGGGGGCAAACACATTGGCACTGTCCTTGGCCATAATGACCCCGATGGGAACCCCGCTTCCCAGCCCCTTGGCCAGGGTCATGATGTCCGGTTCAACGCCATACTGCTCGTAGGCAAAGAAGGTTCCCAGCCGGCCAATGCCGGTCTGAATTTCGTCAAGGATAAAGAGAATCCCCTTCTCATCGCACCATTTCCTCACCTTCTTCAGGTAACCATCGGCGGGCATATTAACCCCGCCCTCACCCTGCACTGGCTCCAGAATGACGGCGCAGGTCTTATCATCGGTGGCTGACTTTATCGCCTTAATGCTATCGTACTCCACATTGATAAAACCGGCGGGGAGCGGCAGATAGGGCTCCTGATGCTTGACCTGCCCGGAAGCCGCCACCATGCTCAGGGTTCGGCCGTGAAAGGAGCCGTTGGCGCTGATAACCTCATAGGCTCCGTTCCGATGGTGCTTGCCGTAGCGCCGTGCCAGCTTGACCGCCCCTTCATTTGCCTCGGCCCCGCTGTTGCTGATAAAGACCTTATCCAGGCAGCTATGCTGCACCAGAAGCTCGGCCAGCTGAAGCTGCGGGATGGTATAGAACTGATTTGAAACCTGAATGAGGGTGTGCGCCTGCTCCGCCAGCGCCCTGGCCACCACAGGATGACAGTGACCAAGGCTGTTAACCGCCCAGCCGGCGACAAAGTCCAGGTATTCGCGTCCGTTATCATCCCATACCCTCGCCCCTTCACCTTTGACCAGCGTCACCGGCACCCGGTTCACGGTATGCATAAAATATTTGCTTTCCATTTCCTGCCATTTGCTCACGGTATTACCCCCATTTACTTTACTAAGAGGTTTTTTATCTACCTCACCCCGCTTATATTGCTGCCCCCCTCTTTAACTCCCTATTTAATCTTTATAAATCGTGGTGCCACCGCCACGCCCTTCAATCTGCTGGCGCAGGGCGTGGGGCTGTCGTCCATCAATGATGCATGTTATCGAGGCGATGTTCACTACCCTGATACAGCCCCGTATTTTGGGAATCATCCCTCCAGAAGCGATGCCTGATGCGACCAATCCTTCCGCCTCTCTGGCGGACAGTCTGGACAGAAGGTTGCCTGACCGGTCACATATGCCCGGCACATCGGTCAGAAAGACAAGTTGCTCGGCACCGATGGCGGCAGCTATCTCGCCGGCAAATATGTCGCCGTTGATGTTAAGGATATGTGGCGCATCCCCGGGCCGGTCAAAGGCATAAATGCCCAGTGGAGAAATCACCGGCACCTGGCCTGCCTGCAGCAGAGTGTCCAGCAGTTCCGTGTTTACCCTGACCACCCGGCCAACATAGCCGAGTTTTTCGTCTTCTATCCGGCACTGCACGAGTGAGCCGTCAGCGCCGCTGATGCCGGTGGCACGACCGCCAAGCTGGTTGATGGCAGCCACGATTTCCTTGTTGACCAGTCCGGCCAGCACCGCCACCGCCACGTCCAGTGAATTCCTATCGGTTACCCGCTGACCATCGACAAACCGGGTGGCCACGCCATGTATCTTCAGCCAGCTGGTGATAAGCTTGCCGCCACCGTGCACCACCACCAGTTGTTTCCCCTGCTGCTGCAGAGAAACGATATCCTCGACGGTGGTATCATTGCTCCCCAGCGCCACCCCACCAATCTTCACCACAATAATCTGGTCGCGTTCCATCCCAATACCGCCCGTATCTCAGGTTGTATACTGGCTGTTTATTTTTACGTATTCCTCGGTCAGGTCGCAGCCCCAGGCCACCGCATTTCCGCTTCCCAGATTCAGGTTCAGGGTAAAAGATACCTCCGGCTGGCTCAGGTGCTTGACCGCCTGGGCATGGTCAAACGGCTGTGGTCGGCCTGCTTTCACCAGGCAGATGGTATTCAGGTGAAGGTCAATCTTTGACTCCACCACCTCCACCCCGCTCCTCCCCGCCGCCGCCACAACCCTTCCCCAGTTCGGGTCATTTCCGTAAATGGCGGACTTCACCAGAGGTGAGCAGACAATAGTGCGGGCGACCTGCCGCGCCGCGGCCCTGTCCGGCGCACCCTGAACCGTTACTTCAAACAGCTTGGTGGCTCCCTCGCCATCGCGGGCTATCGCTCTGGCCAGGTGAATACATAGCCCATCAAGGGCCTGCTGGAATACCTCAGCCGGCGCGGTACCTGATGAAATAACCTCGTTCCCGGCCCGTCCGTTCGCCAGCA
The DNA here is from genome assembly GCA_964545815.1 of uncultured Dehalococcoidaceae bacterium. Taxonomy (GTDB): domain Bacteria; phylum Chloroflexota; class Dehalococcoidia; order Dehalococcoidales; family RBG-16-60-22; genus E44-bin89. The sequence goes on from CAZJGR010000042.1 coordinate 10,614, forward strand.
ACAGCAACGTGTCGTTGGTGCTGGTATCGCCGTCGATGGAGACCATGTTGAAAGAAACGTCCGCTGCCGTCTTCAGAGCAGACTGGAGAAAGCCAGGGGCAACTCTGGCATCGGTGGTCAGGAAGCAGAGAAATGTGGCCAGGTCAGGATGAAGCATTCCCACGCCTTTGGCCACCCCACCTATAATATAGCCACCGTCCTTCACTCTTACCGCCACCTCCTTGGGTACGGTGTCCGTGGTCATGATGGCTCTTGCCAGCTCATGTCCCCCATCGCGGGAGAGTTTAATCTGCTTCATGTCCTGGCGAAGTCGCTCCATGGGCAGCATCTGCCCGATTACCCCCGTGCTCGCCACCAGAACCTGGCCCGGGGAGGTGCCGATGGCGGCGGCGGCCAGTCCGGCCATCTCCTCGGCATCCACCAGCCCCTGTTCTCCGGTACAGGCATTGGCACAGCCGCTGTTAATCACCACCCCGGTGGCTTTCCTGCCGGAGAGTCGTTGCTGGCACAGCACCACCGGTGCTGCTTTAATCCGGTTGCGGGTAAACAGGCCGGCCATGACACAGGGCACCTCCGAAGCGAGAATCGCCAAGTCCAGAATCTTCTCTTTCTTGATGCCGGCCGATGTGGCGCCAGCGGTGAAACCGTTCGGGGAAGTAACCGTACCCGAGGGGATGAACTCAAACCCCGCGTTCATAACCCAAACTATATCATACCGTGCCTGCCAAAGCAACGCTCGTGTATCAGCCACAATTTGACATCTCCAAAGCGTTAATGATAGACTTAAGCCACTATGAAAATTATAAGATATAGTATCGGCAGCAAAACGGAGTACGGTATCCTGGAGGGTGAGCGTATCCAGGTTATCGACGGCAGACCTTATCCCCAAATCAAAAAGCTCAACCAGTTCCACAAGCTAAGCGAGGTAAAGCTCCTGGCACCCTGCGAACCGACCAAGGTGGTGGCCATCGGTCTCAACTACCACAGCCACGCCAAAGAGGTCGGTCAACCTGCTCCCGCAGAACCGATAATGTTCTACAAGCCTTCCAGTTCCGTCATCGGCCCTGAGGACAAAATTTACAACCCCGGGTCCACCCGGGTTGATTACGAAGCGGAACTGGGCGTGGTCATCAAAGCCCTGGCCAAGAAGGTGAGCGAGAAAGACGCCATGAAATACGTGCTGGGCTACACCTGTTTCAATGACGTCAGCGCCCGTGACTGGCAGAAGAATGACTCGCAGTGGTCAAGGGCCAAAGGCTCGGATACATTCTCGCCAGTCGGCCCCTGGATTGAGACCGCTATTGACCCGGGCAAGGTGGTACTGGAAGCGTACCTCAACGGCGAGCGCAAGCAACACGTGAACACGAGCGACCTTATCTTCGGCGTCCCGGCTCTGGTCAGCTACATCACCCGGTTCATCACTCTCTTCCCGGGCGATGTGATTGCCACCGGAACTCCGGCCGGCATCGGCCCGATGAAGTCAGGCGATGTCATTGAGATAAAAGTTGAGGGCATCGGCACACTGCGCAACACCATCGCCTGATGACGATAAATAAATGGAATCAAAGACCGTTTACTTCGAACGGCCCGGCAGTGAGAATACGGCCGAGGTGCTGCGCATCGCCGGGCAGCGGGCCAGAGAACTCGGTATCAAAACGGTGGTGGTGGCGTCGACGCGGGGTGATGCCGCGGTGCAGGCAGTGAAGGCGCTGAAGGGCCTCAGAGTCATCGTGGTGAGCCACAGCCACGGCTTCCGTGAGCCAAACGTTCAGTCTTTCACATCCGAGAACCGCCAGATTGTGGAGAGCCAGGGCGGCATCATCTATACCGGCACCCACCTTTTTGCCGGCATCAGCCGCGCCGTGCGCAACAAGTTCAACACCTACCTCATTGGCGACCTCACCGCCAGCACGCTTAAAGTCTTCGGCGAGGGCATGAAGGTGGTCATCGAGATATCAATCATGGCGGCGGATGCCGGACTGGTACGCACCGACGAGGAGGTTATCGCCATTGCCGGCACCGGACGTGGGTCAGACACCGCGGTGGTGCTCACGCCGGTGAACTCGCAGAACTTTTTTGATTTGAAAGTGAAGGAGATACTCTGCAAGCCGCGCCTTTAGTCTAAAAATATAAAGAAGGAGGATAAAAAGCATGGCAGAACTCAGGGTATATCATGCAGCGGGCAAGTTCGGCAGGATGATACCGGTGAGGGTGCGCCCGGGCACGGATGTTATGGAAGGCCTCAAGAAAGTCTGCGAAGAGTATGGGGTCAAGTACGGGGCGATTTTGTTCGGTATCGGCAGTATCCGCCAGCTGTGCTACCAGGTGCTTGCGCCCAAGAAGGATTCAATCTGGGGCGCCGGCTACACTGACCCCCAGACAATACCGGGCCCCATCGAAATCGTCGGCATCCGCGGCATTATCTTCCAGTCTGAAGACGGCAAGGAGACCCTGCTGCATATCCACGGCACGTTCTCTGACCAGAAAGGACTGTGCTACGGCGGCCACCTGGTCATGGGCAAGAATCCGGTCCTGGCCACCTGCGATGCGATGATTGCCGAGCTGACCGGCGCCAAGATGGTACGAAAGGTTGACCCGGAAATCGGCATGGGTTGTTTCAACCCGCAGCCGTAACGGTTTAGCCCAGATTTAACTCTGGTGACCTCACCCCCTGTGTCCCCCTCTCCCAGACTTGAAAGGAGAGGGGGAATTGTATTAGATACGCTTCTCTTGACAAATATTATAAAGTGTAACAAAATGTGGCTAGCTGTGGCATTTGGGGGGAGTTGGGTATGGCTAAACTCCTGAATAGTAAAAAAGAACTCGCCGACAGATTTCCGACAATTCCATATGTTAGTCTATTGCCGCCATGGTTTATAATGAAGCATCTGTCACTTCAGGAGGAATTGAAGCAGACTAAACAGAGATTGCTAGAACTTGAGAGTGGGATTTCTGGGGAGGAGGTAATTGTGTTTAGGGAAATAACAAGGGAAGAAGCTAAAAAAGAGATACAGCAACTTTTTAAGAGTGGACGAACTCTTTATTACTCCGATATAGCCAGAGAGCTCCAGCTTGATTTAGAACTGGTTGTTGACATTTGCAACGAGCTACAAGAAAGTGGTGTGGTAGAAATAGATGCCGGAGTATCGTAATTTAGGTGATGCCTTGCGCGGCGATAGAATCGCGGCACAGGCACGCCGGATTGATAAAGTCGTTGCTATAAAGCGCACCCATAGGCACAAGGGGCAATTCACAACATTAAGAGATAATGCTTTTTGTATTATAGAGATACCTCTTAAAGCCGTATTGGATAAGAAATAATTTTATAATCTCACCCCTCCCCCACCCTCTTCTTTAACTCATACAGCTTGTTCAGGGCTTCAAGAGGGGTCATGGTGTCCAGGTCAAGTTTTTCTAGCTCCTCAAGGAGGGGGGACTTGGGGGTTATAAATGTCAGCTGCTGCGCCGCCTCCTGGCGGCGTCTTTTTGATAATGGCCGGGCGGTGCGGCTGTCCCCCTCTAAATCTTCTAGTACCTCGCGGGCGCGGTGGACAACGGAGCGGGGCAGGCCGGCCAGCTGGGCAACGTGGATGCCGTAGCTGCGGTCAACGCCGCCGGGCACAATCTGGTATAGAAAGATGACCTCCCCGCCCTCCTCTCTTACCGCCACGTTGAAGTTCTTCACCCGCGGCAGGTAACCGGCCAGGTCAATCATCTCGTGGTAGTGGGTGGCAAAGAGCGTCTTGGCCCCCAGGCGGGGGCTGTTGTGGATGTGCTCGGCCACCGCCCGGGCAATGGACAGGCCATCGTAGGTGCTGGTGCCCCGCCCGATTTCGTCCAGGATGATGAGAGAGCGGGGGGTGGCGTTGTGCAATATATTGGCCGTCTCAATCATCTCCACCATGAAAGTGGACTGCCCGGCGGCGATGTCCTCCCCGGCGCCGATGCGGGTGAAGATACGGTCAACGATGCCGATGGTGGCCTGCTCGGCGGGGACAAAGCTGCCCATCTGGGCGAGCAACACAATCAGCGCTACCTGTCTCAGGTAGGTGGACTTGCCTGACATATTCGGGCCGGTGAGCACAATCAACTGGGCGTCATCATTGGACAAATAGGTATCATTGGGCACGAAATGGGTATCCGTCAATGTCTGCTCCACCACCGGGTGGCGCCCCTGCCTGATGCTTATCTCGTTGCCCTCGTTCAATGCCGGGCGGACATAGTGGTGGCGCACGGCGACCTCCGCCAAACTGGAGAAGACATCGAGGTGGGCGAGGGCAGCGGCCACGGCCATAATGTGCTCGCCGGACGCGGCCACCTGCCGGCTGACCTGCTGGAAGAGCGACGTCTCAAGGTCGGTGATGCGGTCTTTGGCGTTCAAGATTAAAGATTCATACTCTTTCAGCTCGGCGGTGAAGAACCTCTCTCCGCCCACCAGTGTCTGCTTGCGGATGTAGTCAGCGGGCACTTGGCTCAGGTTGGGCTTGGACACCTCGATGTAGTAGCCAAAGACATTGTTGAAGCCGATTTTCAGCGACTTTATCCCTGTCCGTTCTCTTTCTTTCCG
>CAZJGR010000043.1:0-15151 GCA_964545815.1 uncultured Dehalococcoidaceae bacterium
GCCACCTCGGGAATACCATTGTGAAGGCCGTTTATTGACTCCCGGCCTGAAGAGTGGCAGATGAAGATGCGGCCGCCTCTCCTGATAACACGCCATATTTCGGCAAGGGCTCCGGGTTTATCCTGAAAGTGCGGGAAGCTTGAGTAACAGACCACGCTGTCAACCGAGGCCTCGGACAGCGGGAGATGGGCGACATCGGCATTCAAATAGGCCACGGCACCGTCAAAACCCTTTGCCCGGGCCCGGCGCAGCATTTCCTCGGCGATATCGAGGGCCAGGACCTTCCCCCCACCACCTATCCGGTTAAGTATAAAAGGTATAAAGACGCCGGTGCCGGTGCCGACATCCAGAACCACCGAGCCCGGTCTGATGTCCAGTTGCGCCGCCATCTGCCTGAGCTTGGACTGGTCCTTTTCGGCTACAACTTCGTCCCAGGCTGCCGCTTTACCGTTGAAATAGGTCCTAATCATGGCTCGCCTCCACCAGTGGCCCTGCCCGCCAGCCCTTTACCCGGCGCTTGGGAGAAAAAACAGCCGCCAGGAGGAAGATAACCGAGGAAGTAACCACAATGGTGGCGCCGCTGGGTATATTGAACAGGTAGGAGAACAGGAGCCCCATCCAGCCCGACAGCACGCCAAAACCCGCCGAGAGCAGAAACATCCTCTTCATGCTGTAGGTAAGCTGGTAGGCGGCCGCGGCCGGGTTCAATATCAGGCTGAAGATAAGAATCCCGCCGATGGAACGCAGGGTAACGGTGATGGTGGCGCCGGTTAAAAACAGGATGCCGTATAATATCGCGGTGGCCGGGATACCCACCGAGAGCGCCATGCCCCGGTGAAAAATAGTCGCCTGTATCTCCTTGTAGAAGAGCAGTATCAACCCTGTTACCAGGACCGCCACCACCCCCAGAAAGAGTACATCAGCTCTGGTATTGGTGAGAATACTGCCCCAGAGCAACTCCAGTGCTCCCGATTTGGTGCCAGGCATCAGGCCCATGAACAGGAACGCCAGCCCGAGCATGAGGGAGAAGATGACGCCCACCGAGGTCTCGGGGCTGAGTTCACCACGGTCGGCCAGAGGACCAACGATGGCCGCGGCCAGCAGGCTGAGAACAAAGGCCCCGACTAACGGTGGAAAGCCCAGCCATAAGCCGAGCAGTGCCCCGGCAAAAGCAGCGTGCGACATGCATACCCCGATGAACGGCATGTGCATCAGCACCACGAAGACCCCGATGCTGCCGCAGGCGATGCCGCCCAGGAATGCGGTAAGGATGGCGTTCTGCATGAACTGGTATTCAAAAATGGACAAAGCAACTTACCTCACACCGGAATACTTTCCATACGTCGCTTTTTCACCTCGGAAACGGGCATATCATACAGCCGGCTTAGATTTTCATCGGTGAGCTGGTCAAGCGGGGTTCCCTCACCACAGACCTGCCCCTCCTTCATCAGGACGACGCGGTTACAGGCAACGGGCAAACAGCTCAGGTCATGGGTGACAAACAAGGTGGTCAGATTTCTGGCGTCATGGATTTCCTTCACCAGCTCCAGAATATCGGTCTGTGCCTTCCAGTCCACCGAAGCCGTCGGCTCATCAAGCAGGAATATCTCCGGCTCCTGCGCCAGACAGCGGGCAATGGCCACGCGCTGCTGCTCACCGCCCGAGAGGTGACCGATGGGCCTTCGGGCAAGGTGGCTCATGCCCACGAGACGCAACATCTCGTCCACCACCTCCCAGTCATGCCTCTTGGGCCGGCCCAGCAGTCCCAGCAGGCCGTAGCGCCCAATCATCACCACCTCACCCACGTTCATCGGCATGCGCGGGTCAATGGTCTGCACCTGGGCCACATAGCCGACCTTCTTTCTCAGGGAATGGCCATTGCCAGGGGTAAGCTGGTGCCCAAGCACCTTGACGCGCCCGCTGAGCAGCCTGCCCAGTCCGTTGACCACGGTCAGCAGCGTCGTCTTGCCAGCGCCATTGGGGCCGATGATGCCGACGAATTCTCCCACCTTCACCCTGAGTGACACGCCCCTCAGGGCCACGTCCTCCCGATAGGAGACAACGGCGTTTTCGATATCAATGACTGTTTCGCTCATTCCCTACCATACCTGATGTGCTTTAACGGCCTATCGCCGCCAGCAGAAGCGCCACATTGTAATCGACGGTCTTCTCCCAGGTCTCTGTATTCTCATAGCCGCCGGGGAAGTTGGAAAGGATAACTCGGGCACTGCCAAGCTCCTCGGCAATGCCGGCACCGGCGTCCTGCCCGCTCTGCATATTATCGATAATCAGGGTTACCTTGCCCTCTCTCCCTTTGTCCACCAGCTCCTTAACCACCGGCGGCGTCATGTCCTCAGGTCGACCGAAGGTGGCCACGATATTGAAGCCGGCCCACTGGACAAACCCGGCCTGCTGGTCGGCGCACAGCACGTTGATTTCAGCAACGTTGGCCCTGGCCAGCTTTTCCGCCATTTCCGCCCCTTTGGCATTAATTGATGATTTAAAATCATCCGCCTTTTTTTCAAAATCGGCACGGTGTTCCGCATCGGCCTGACTGATAATGCCAGTGATGGTATCTATCGCCTGCAACTGCACCTGCGGCGTCATCCAGTTGCCCGGCAGGTCAATCTTATAAACGCTCAGGTCAGGATTTTTGGCTGAGGCTATCAAATCATCGGTGAATTTCTCTCCTTGCCAGCCGTGCATGAGAAAGAGGTCAGCATCGGCCAGCATCTTGATATCTCCCGGCTTGACATCAAAGTGGCTAGGACATTGCGCCGGCGGAATGACATTGACCACAGCCACGTGTTCACCCCCCACCCGTTCCACAATCTGCGCCAGCAGCGAGGTGCTGGTCACGACCTGAAGCTTTTCCACTTCTTTTGATGTGCACCCGCCCGAAATGGTATTCATCAATATAGCCAGACCCAAGATGAGCAACGATAATAGATAGCCTTTTCTACCCAATTCTTATTCTCCTCTCTAAAACTTATAAGCGATTAAGTGCAACTGCAAATTATTGCAATAGCTGATTAAAATTTTTTATTTTTTACAATCTAGGCATCGACCGAAGAAGGCCAGATGCCGTATATCGGGGTCGAACTTGTAGTCACGTCGCAGCACTACCTTCAGATGGTCAAGCACTGACTCATCCAGGTCAATCACCCGACCGCATTCCTGGCAGACCAGATGGTGATGGTGCCCCTTATCCGCCGGGTGATACCTGACCCGCCCCCCGCCAAGGTCAGTCTCGGTTACCAGCCCCAGCCGATGGAGCAGCTCCAGCGTCCGGTAGACGGTAGAGATACTGAAGTGGGGATATCTGGCCACCACCTGAGCGTATATCTCCTCGGCGCTGATATGATGGTCGCTGTTTTCAATGGCGTCCAGGACCATCATCCGCTGCGGCGTCAGCCGGTAGCCCTTTTCGCTCAGCCTGTCGATAATATCAACTGCCTTTTTCATCTGAATTGGAATTTCCGTCCCACTGACTGAACCGCAAGAGTATAACAAAAAAGAGGAGAAATTGCAAGCTTTTGCAAATAAAATTATTTGCAATTACCACTATTCTCGAATTTTTTCGCTGCTATCCAGCATGATGGTGACCGGGCCGTCATTATGGATTTCAACCTGCATATACGCCTGAAATCGCCCGGTGGCCACGTTCAGACCGGTGGCTCTTGCCTGTGCCACAAAGTGGTCAATGAGCTTATCCGCCTCTTCCGGGGGCGCGGCGGCAATGAAGCTGGGTCGCCGGCCTTTTCTGGTATCGGCGAGGAGGGTGAACTGGCTGACAATGAGCAGCTCGGCTTGGACATCAAGCGCCGACAGATTGAACTTTCCCTGGCTATCAGCAAAGATGCGCAGGTTGGCGACCTTCTGTGCCAGATAATCGGCATCTTTCTCGGCATCGCCACCGGCAACACCGAGAAACACGACGAGCCCCCGCCCTATTTTCCCCACTTCCTCGTTGCCCACAGTGACGGAGGCCCTGGTAACACGCTGAAGAAGCGCTTTCACCGGACTACTTCCCTTTTTCCTTGCCTGATATTTCTTCCTGGCTCTTCTTTGGTTCCTTGTGTTCTTTGGGTTCTTCCGGATTGCTGTGCTTGCGACTATCGGTAATATAAAAACCGCTCCCCTTGAAAATGACGGGAATGGAATTTATCACACGCCGGGCTTTTCCCTGGCACTGCGGGCAAATGGCTACCGGCTCTTCATCAAAGCTCTGCTTCCTCTCGAAGCGAAACCGGCACTGGCCACACTCATACTCGTATACGGGCACACCTCACCTCACGCTTTTTTACCAGATATTTTACCTCATCAGCTTTAAATAAGGCAAATAACTGACTGCGGAAAATTCACGGCATTCCCCTAGACTAACCGCCCAAAAAGCGCTAAAATCTAATTAATGATAACGATGATGGTAATGTCAGTATGAATCTAAGAGCTAGAGGCTTGGCAATACGGAGAAGAAGCGCTGTGCCGGATTAGGCCAGTGCTTCTTACATTAAGGAGCATTAAAGGAGGGAAGGCAGATGCAGTCCAGTTTGATCGGGAAGATTGAAAAGGCCAATCGCTATGCTCAGGAAACAGACCGCGTAACGTTCCACGAACTTGCCGTGAAATTCCGCGGCGAGAACGACACTTATGATACCGGCTATAAAGATGGCAAGTGGCATTGTTCCTGCCATTTCTTCGCCAGCTGGGGCCTCTGCAGCCATACCATGGCGCTTCAGAAAATCCTGAGCAACATGCTGCCCTCCGAAGCCCGGACACCACATCACGAGCTCACCCGATAATATTGATAAGCTGGCCTGTCGTTCGATTAGCCGGCTTATGCCAGTTTTAATCTGCGGAGGACCAGGTGTCGTTCATTGAAAAGCTGACCAGAGCTACGCGCCGGAATCACAGTCTTCTCTGCATTGGGCTTGACCCTGACCAGGATAGAATGCCCGAAAATATAAGCGTCACGGAATTTAACCGCGCCATCATTGAGGCCACCTCTGACCTGGTCTGTGCCTATAAAATAAATTTCGCTTTCTATGAAGCGCTGGGCGACGACGGAATGAGCGTCCTGAAGCAGACCAGAAATTTTATTCCCGATGATATTCCCGTGATTGGTGATGCCAAACGCGGTGACATCGGCAACACGGCCAAAGCCTATGCCCGGGCTATCTTTTCTTACTTCGATTTTGACGCCACCACGGTAAATCCCTACCTTGGCCACGATTCCATAGAGCCGTTCCTGCAGTACCGGGACCGAGGTATTTTTATCCTCTGCCGCACCTCGAATGCCGGCGCCGTCGATTTTCAGGCGCTGAAGACCGAAATCGGAGATAATAGATACTTTCCCCTCTTTCAGGTGGTTGCCCGCAAAGCCGCGGAATGGAATGTTTACGGCAATATCGGGCTGGTGGTGGGAGCTACCTACCCCGAGGAATTGAAAGTCATCCGCCAGCAGCACCCGGATATGCCGCTTCTGATTCCCGGCATCGGTGCTCAGGGAGGAGACCTAGAGCTTACCGTCCGCTACGGAGTGGACCGACACGGGGAGAAGGCCATCATCAACTCCTCAAGGCAGATTCTGTACGCCGCAACGGGGAAGGACTTTGCTCAGGCGGCGCGCCAGGCGGCCATCGAGCTGAGAGAGCAGATCAACCGCCACGTCAGGAAAACCATCTCCTGATTTATACCTCCAGCCTAGGGTCAGAGCTATGGTCATGGACATAAAAATCGGCGATACTGTCAGCCTGAAGAAAAAGCACCCCTGCGGCAGCTACGAATGGCAGGTGGTCCGGGTTGGAGCGGATATCGGCATAAAGTGCCGGCAATGCCAGCGCCGCATCCTGCTGCCGAGAAGCGTCTTTGAGCACAGAGTAAAGGCTTTCATCGCCCGAGAAGAACCTGCGCCCAGAAAAACGGCCAGTGAACGTATGAGGGAACTCGAAGCCAAGCTGGCTGATTTGCTGGCGCTCTGGCCAGCCCATTCGGTGCCGCTGCACATGTGGCAGCAACGTGAAAGTCTTGAAGAGGAACTGGAGAGATTAAGAAGCGCCAGCAATGAGGATTTAAAAAGTGAGCGGCCCTAAGGCGCGCCGAATAATGCATATCGATTTAGATGCTTTCTTCGTCTCCGTGGAGCAGGTGCTCAACCCGGCGCTGAAGGGCAAACCGGTGGTCGTTGGCGGCAAGCCTGACCGAAGGGGCGTCGTGGCCGCCGCCTCCTACGAGGCCCGCGCTTACGGGGTGCATTCCGCCATGCCGTTGCTCACCGCCAGCCGCCTCTGCCCGCAGGCCATCTTCATTGAGGGCAACTATAAACGATATCGCCAGGCCTCGGAAAAGTTCATGGCCATCCTGGCCGACTTCTCTCCCTATCTGGAACCTCTGGGCATTGATGAGGCCTACCTCGATGCCACCGGCTTCGAATCGCTCCACAGCTCAATACGGAAAATGGCGGAAAAGATAAGGCAGCGCGTGAAAGATGAACTCGGCCTCTGCGCCTCAATCGGCATCGCCAGCAGCAAGGTGGTGGCCAAGGTCGCCTCAAACGCAGCCAAACCGGACGGGCTGCTGGAAGTTCCCCCCGGCGAAGAGGGCGCTTTCCTGGCCCCGCTGCCAGCAGACAAATTGCCCGGCATTGGTAAAAAGAGCGAGCAGGTGCTGAAAAATCTGGGCATCAGCACCATCGGCCAGCTGGCAGCATCGCCCGTGGCGGTGCTGAAAAGCCACTTTGGCGTCTATGGCAAAGTCATTCACGACCACGCTAACGGCATTGATGACCGAAAAGTGGAGCCTCCCGCCGCTGCCAAGTCCATCAGCCGGGAGACTACCTTCAGCCGCGACACCAGAGATGCGGCCATGGTACAGGCAACTCTCCGCTACCTCAGCGAACGGGTGGGCAGCGAACTGCGCCAGGAGGAAAAGCAGGCAAGGTGCATCACGCTTAAACTGAGATACGCTGATTTCACCACCACCACCCGGCAACGGACACTTCACCAGCCAAGTGATACCGACCAGATGATATTTGAAACCGGCTTGAAACTGCTGAAGAACGAACTATCACGCAGTGAACAGGCAGTCCGGCTGGTTGGCATCGGGGTATCAAACCTGATAGAAGCGGGGCGACAATCAGATATGCTGGACGCCAAGGGACAGCGGCTGGAACAGCTGAACACAGCCATCGACCGAATACGTAAAAAGTACGGCTTCACCGCTATACAGACGGGAAGAACACTTCAGCTCAGAGACATTTTCCCGGAAAGCGACGAGGGCTACACGCTACATACGCCGAGTTTATCAAGGTAGAGTAGACAATTGCTTTTTAATTACAAATTAGATATTAGCCTTTTCACAAAATCAAAGTCAGATTGGCGAATATAAGGCTTATTAATAAGCTGCTCTTCGGTTGCTCTCTCTGGCTTCCGCCTTGCTTCAAAAGCCTCTTTAAAAATATCTGATAATACTTGGTCCCGCCTAACACCTTCAATATATTTATTTATAGCTGAAATCAAGTCTCTATAAAGGAGTGGTAAATCTAAAGTCAACCTGTAAATATCAACTCTTGCCCCTGTTCTCTGCATCTCTGGATACTTCACTATCTTGAGGTATTTTTCACGTTGCCCAGAGCGGATGAAAAGGAAATCTAATATCTTTCCATCTTGCAATTTTATCCTTTTGGGCGTACTTAAATGTACCATTCCATGTCTAATGGCATCATAAAGCAAACCGCCCACCTCTGAATATCTTCGGTCAACTTTGCTAAGATATTCCCTAATAAACTCCACAGCGTAGATTGATTTACTACTACCTTTGTATAAATATCCCATTAAGTCAATATAGGTGAAAATCAAAAGCATTAGCATATCATCGGAAGCTGAGAGGAAAGCTTTTCTCCCCTCGTAATGAATTACTTCCTCCAATGGCTTCTTAATATAACCTTCAACTAGTTCCGCATTCATATTACGGTACATAGTCTTAGCAATTGCTTCTTCCTCAGAAGTAGGATTCACCATAGTTTACCCCTTTGCTTTCCACATTCATTTCATACCACTCCACCCACGTTGAGTCAATCGTATTCTGACTACCCTTTATCCAGCAGCCGTTTCTGCCCTGTAATCTTCTGAATATCGGTGATGTCCTGCGTTACCTCAAGCACGCCGCGATACTTGCCTCCTTTGTCCCGCACGGCAAAGTACCTGATGTATATTTTGCGTCCCTTGAAGTCAATCCAGAACTCGGCGAACTTTCTCTTCCCCGACCTCAGTTCCGAGACCACCTGATTTACCTTGTCCAGGCTATCTCTGGGGTGACAGTTCTGCACCTTATGACCGATTACCGCCGGCGTGCGCCGGAATATCCTATCATCGCCCTTGCTGTAATAGCGCACCGTATCATTTTCATCAACGAAGGTCACGTCCAGTGGCAGCGCGTCAAAAATCGCCTCCAGCAACGCACCGGAAAACTGCTCCAGCATTTTGTACCTCCCTTCGCCTTATGCAAGTGTATATATTAGCACGCAGCATACCTTGAAATCCAGCCAATCCCCCGAGCCCACTTGTATTCTATATTCGCAGCGATTATAATAATTGATAACTATTTTCCAGAAGAGGAGACTCATCCATGCCATCCTACGCCTTTTTTAAAAATCAACTCATCCCCCTTGCCGACGCCAAGGTAAGTGTTATGACCCACGCCCTCCATTACGGAACCGCCGTCTTTGAGGGCATCCGGGGTAACTGGAACAGCAAACAAAAGCAGATTTATCTCTTCCGCCAGAAGGAACATTACCAGCGGCTCATCAACGGCTGCAAGGTGATGAGGATGAAGATGCCCCACAGCATCGATGAAATGTGCCGCATCACGGTGGAGCTGGCCCGGAAGTGCGCCTTTGAGGCGGATATTTACGTGCGCCCACTGGCTTACAAGTCCAGCGAGGCACTTGGCGTCCGGGTGCACGACGTGGCTGATGATTTCACCGTCTTTATCATTCCCTGGGGGCGGTATATAGACGTCGATAAGGCGAGGTGCACTGTCTCCGCCTGGCAGTGCCCTGGAGATAACTCCATTCCTCCGCAGGTGAAAATAATGGGTCACTATGCCGGCAACGCGCTGGCCAAGTCAGACGCGGTGGAGAAGGGCTTTGACGAGTGCATCATGCTTAACCAGGATGGCTACGTGGCCCAGGGCAGCGGTGAAAATATCTTTCTGGTCATCAACGGGAAATTAATCACCCCGCCTACCTGGAACAATATCCTGCCGGGAATCACCCGCGACTGCGTCATCACGCTGGCGAAAAACGAGCTCGGGATTGAGACGATGGACAGGCCGGTTGACCGCCTCGAGCTCTTCATTGCTGACGAGGTTTTCCTCACCGGCACGGCCGCCCACATCACGCCGGTCGCGGAAATAGACCACCGTCTGGTAGGTGATGGGGAGATTGGCAAAATAACCAGGCAGCTACAAAAAATCTACGCTGATGTAATACGCGGGGAAAACAGCAAATACCTTAGCTGGTGCACGCCCGTTTACAAGAAGTAGGCTATTCCTTGAGCGGGCTGACCTGCAGGGACCTAGTCAGGCAGAGAACCTGGCTGCTGTGCTCCAGCGCCGTCGTGAGATTGTAGGCTTCTTCAAGCAACTGCCCGATGGCAAAGCTGCCGTGATTGTGGACCATAATTATATGGTGCGTTTTTAAGGCCCTGGCGACAATATCAGCTAGGCATTCCCGGTTCAGCTCTTCACTCCAGCCTACTACCGGAACTGTGCCAAGCAGGGAGAAGTCCTCCACGCTGGGCACAATTTCTTTACATGTTAACGAGAGCGCCACCGCGTGAGGAGGGTGAGCGTGAACGATGGCCAGAGCCTGCGTCTCGCGGTAGATTGCCCGGTGTATGGCCAGGTCGGTTGAAGCCAATGGTGTCGACCGGCTGTTCCGGCTGATACCGGTCTCAATCAGGTCATTTTCATTCAGGCAGTTGAGCATGCTGCCGCGGCGGGTAATAAATAACTGGTCGCCAAGCCTCATACTCAGGTTGCCACTATTTGAGGAGACAAGCCCCCGGGCAAACAGGTCCCGCCCCACCGTCTGAAACTGCGCTGAAATCATAGCTCTCTTCAGTTATACCGCATTGGCAGTATTTTCTTCAACCCCGCTCAAGCACCAGTTGTAACTAACTTTATAACTACTGCCCACAAAAAATCAAATCAAGTTTATAATGATGGCTGCGGAAAAATCAAATCGAGCTATGATTTATTTTTTAGCAGGTTTCCCCAGCTGCCGGATTACAGCCACAACCCTCCCCTGAATTTCAACGTTCTGCGGTTTAGCATAAAGCGGCGGCATCTGGCTATTTGCCGGCTGAAGGCGCACGCGGTCAGGTCCCATATAGACTTTTTTCAATGTGGCTTCCTTTTCTGCCTTGAGCCACACCACCGCCATCTCCCCATTGTCCACCGTGTTGGCATACTGCATCAGCACAATATCACCATCATTTATCAGAGCGTCAATCATTGACATACCCTTGACTTTTAAGGCATAAATATCCCGCCTCCCCCGGGTAAGGTCAGCCGTTACCTCAAGCCAATCAGCGCCCGCCGCTGCGTCCCACGTCTCTGAACTGGGCACCGGAATCGGTTCCCCGGCGGCTATCTGCCCAATTATCGGCACCTGCACCTTCAACAGCGATGGTACTCTACCAAGCAGTTCGATGCCACGCGATACCTCGGGGTCACGGCGTATGTGCCCCTCTTTTTCCAGCACCTTCAGGTGATAGTCAACCACTGATGTTGAACTGATGCCGCAGCCACCCTGTATGTCCCGGACGGTCGGCGGATAACCCCTCTCCACCACAAACTGGGAGATGAAATCAACAATGTGCTGCCTTTTGGCCGACAATTGACTTTTCATTTTCTGCCTTACCTAAGAAGAACAATTGTTCTATTTCTAATTTACAACAAATAAAATACGTTGTCAAATGCCAAAGAAGAGAAAAATTGATAGATTGGCGCTTTTTAGCGTCGCCCGGCCTGGGTAAATACCTGCTGTTGCAACTGCATTGTCTCCAGCGCCAGCTTGTCCATCTCAAGCTGGACCGGTATGGGGTATTCGCCGGTAAAGCAGGCCAGGCAGAACTGGTCTTCAGGCAAAGCCACGGCTTTCAGCAGGCCCTTTATGCTGAGATAGCCCAGTGTATCCGCACCAATGAACCGGCAGATTTCCGGTATGGACTTCTGGGCGGCTATCAGCTCGCTGCGGGTCGCCATGTCCACCCCGAAGAAGCAGGGATAGCGGATGGGTGGTGCACATATGCGCATGTGGATTTCTTTGGTTCCGGCCCGCCTTAATTCCCTGACCACGCTCGGCGTGGTGGTGCCGCGAACGATGCTGTCATCCACCACCACCAGCCTCTTGTTATTGAGCATACGGGGGAGAGGATTGAACTTCAACTTCACGCCCAGGTCCCTGATGCGCTGGTCCGGCTCAATAAACGTCCGCCCCACGTAGCGGTTTCGGATCAACCCCTCCCCGATCGGGATACCGGACTGGCGGGCATAGCCGATACCAGCACTGGTAGCCGAATCGGGCACACCGATAACGAGGTCGGCACCAACCGGGTGTTCAATTGCCAGCCCCGCGCCCATCGCCTGTCGCGCCGGGGAGAGCAACCGACCGTTGATTACACTATCGGGACGGGCAAAATAAATATACTCGAAGATGCACAGCGCCCGGCGACTGCTCTTGCCGGGATAACTCTCAATACCGTTCTCATCGATCTTAATGATTTCACCGGGCTCAACCTCACGGATAAAGTTGGCGCCAAGGTGGTCCAGAGCACATGTCTCCGAAGCGATAACCCAGCCGCTGTCAATACTGCCCAGGCACATCGGGCGTACCCCCAGTGGGTCACGGACACCAAAGAGTGTATCCTTGGTCAGGAGCGTCATTGAATAGGCTCCCTGCAGCCGGCTCATGGCATAACGTATCTTGTCCACCCAGTTAGTCTCCGGTGCGGCCAGGATGAGATTGGCGATTACCTCACTATCGGTGGAACTTTGAAAAGTATAGCCCTGCTCACAGAGTTGCTGAAAAAGGTATTCGGCGTTTACGATATTGCCATTGTGAGCTATGGCGAGGGCATCATTCCCCTGGCCCACCACCATGGGCTGCGCATTGCAGAGGCGATTGGACCCCCTGGTGGAATAACGGTTGTGACCGATGGCCATGCTGCCGCTGAGGTGCCGGAGCGCTTCTTCGGTGAAAACCTGGGCCACCAGGCCCATTCTGGCATAAACGCTCAGTTTCTTGCCGTCAGCGGTGGCAATGCCGCTGCTTTCCTGACCCCGGTGCTGCAGGGCAAATAGGGCAAAATAGGTAAGGCGAGCTACATCTTCATTGGGAGCATAAACACCGAAAATGCCGCAGCTTTCTTGCAACTTATCCAGCTTTTTATCTCCGGTCCCGATTGACCCTACCACATTCATTATATCCCGCGCTGATTCTGGGGTCAACACAGCGTGATGGTGCTGACATGAATATAATCATTATGTTAACCCTAGCCGCACCAGGAATTCCCGGTTCCCCGACGAGCCCAGGATGGGCGACCCCACCAGCCCTTTCAGCCGTAATTTTTGTGCCACCACCCATTTGATGAAGCGCCCCAGAACTATGGCGTGCTGTTGCGGGTCTTTGATGATGCCCCCCTTCCCCACCTCCGCCCGCTTTGCCTCAAACTGCGGCTTGAGCAGCACCAGCAGTGCGCCGCCATCCTTGAGCAATTCGACTGCCGAAGGTATGACCTTGGTCGCCGAGATAAAAGAGAGGTCAATGGTCGCCAGGTCAACCTTTTCCGGCACAGGTATGGGATAGCGGGCGTTGGTCCGCTCCATCACCACCACCCTTTTGTCCTGCCTCAGGCGGTAGTCCAGCTGCCCGTAGCCCACGTCTATGGCGTACACTTTTATCGCCCCCCGCTGCAGCAGGCAGTCGGTGAAGCCGCCGGTGGAGGCCCCGATGTCCACCGCCACCATGCCCGAAACATCCATATTGAAGACGTCAAGCGCGTGCGCCAGCTTGATGCCCCCGCGGCTGACGTAGGGCAAAGGCGCCGCCGCCACAATCTCAATATCCTCGCTGACGAGGGTGCCGGGCTTGATAACGGCATTTCCCCCCGCCGTAATCTCCCCGGCCATGAGCAAGGCCTGGGCTTTGGCACGGCTTTCCGCCAGTCCCCGCTCCACCATAAGCGTATCAATGCGCTTCCTGGCCACGATAAGAGTTTAGCATAATGGGGCTGTGGTATGATATGATTGCTGGGCAGTAGCAACAAATGAGTCGTAGAATTAACCGAGACAGCGATGATTGAGCAAGTCCTGCCAAACCTATATCGTATAGAAATCCCTCTTCCCCGAAGCCCATTAAAGGCTCTCAATTCTTACCTCGTTAAGGGCGAAGGGCGCTACTTGCTCATTGATACCGGGCAGAACCAAGAGGAATGTAAGAGAGAAATGTTGACCAGCCTGAAAAAGCTGGCGGTAGATTTAGCCCACACCGATTTCTTTATCACTCATTTGCACGTAGACCATCTGGGGCTGCTGGCTGCTCTCAAGTCTGAGACATCGAGAGTTTACTTTAATCAGAAAGAAGCGCGCATCGTCAATGCGGATAAATATGAATGGGAAAAACGCTGGCAAGGCCGTTACGCTTTCTACATAGCCAACGGCTTTCCCAAAGCTGAACTTGAGGCAGCCATAAAGAACCACCCATTTCATCTATACGGCTTGAAGCAAGGCGTCGCTTTCGTCGTTTTGCGGGAAGGTGATGTCCTTGAAATCGGAGATTACTCATTTCGTTGCCTGGAGACCCCGGGTCATTCTCCAGGCCATATGTGTCTTTACGAGCCTAATCATAAAGTGCTTGTTTCCGGAGACCACATTCTTTTTGATATCACTCCCAACATAACGTACTGGCCCGAGATGAAAAATGCCCTTAGCGAGTATTTAGCCAGCCTGGATAAAGTATCTGACTTGGAAGCGGATATTGTTTTGCCCGGTCACCGGAAAGCGGGGCACAACCTCAGAAAAAGGATAGTAGAACTTCAGGCCCATCACCAGGCCAGGTTAAATGAGGTCCTTTCGGCTCTGGAAAAGGGAAGGAAAACCGCCTTCCAAATAGCCCCCGATATAACCTGGAATTTGAATTGCCCTTCCTGGGCTGATTTCCCCGCCGCCCAGAAATGGTTTGCCGTTGGCGAAACGATAGCCCATCTTGAATACCTGGAAAAGAAAGGCGCGGTAAAGAGCTCCTGTGAAAACAACCGGATTTTATACTCGCTCACCTGATGTGAAATTGACAGATTGACGGCTATTGACAAGAATGGTATAATACCAATGTATCACGATGAGGAAGCATCTTAAGAGTCTTAGTCCCTTAAGGTTCTTCCTCAAATTTTTTCAAGTTCTCTCCTGAACTTATCAAGGAATTCAATCCGACCACGAGCAGCACTTTTAAGTAATCGAGAACATCCTTCTTTACAAGGTGCTAAGACTAGCTTTAGTTTGTTAACCTGTGTTAGTTTTTTAACGACATTATCAAAATCACCATCGCTGGTTATAAGGATTGCTTTCTCATATTTTTCTATATCGTCCATTATCTGTAAAGTAATATCTGCATCGCAATCACATTTGGTTCTAATCCCATCAGGTTTAACAATCGATTTACAGCGTGGACAGATGATAGTTTCGGTTGGAAATTCCGAAACCCGCCTAAATTTTACCTTATAGCCGTATACCTCAAGGTCTTTATAAATCCTTTTGTTCTTTTCAATAAACCCAAGGAAGTAATATGCCGTTATGATATTGTGTCTTTTCCTTAGATATATACGGAGTTTTCTGTAATCCATCTTCCAATCTAGGTATTCATAGGTCAAGTGAAGATTAATCCCATCAATAAAGGCAAAGTTACCTCTTTGTTGATTCCCAATCATATGGGCAATTTATATCAGTAACAAAGTTTTGTCAATCTTTCTCATTCAAATTGACCTGCTACCGGCAAATGAAATCGGCTGAGGAGGCAGCCGGACTGGTGAAATCCGGAATGGGGATTGACTACGGCTACTTTTTTAGATAGTAGGGTTTCATTCTATTACCT
>CAZJGR010000044.1:0-14380 GCA_964545815.1 uncultured Dehalococcoidaceae bacterium
TTGGAAGCGGCATAGGCTGCCTGCCCCGGTTCGTTTGCCCCCAGTGCGGCGGTTGAAGATATATTGATTATTTTCCCGTGTCTCTGCTTTACCATATATTTGGCCACGGCCTGGGTACAATAGAAGAGGCCTTTTAGGTTGGTCTCAAATATCAGGTTCCAGATATCTTCGGTCAAATCAAGCACTGGCGTGGGGCGGTTGATGCCCGCATTGTTCACCAGGATGTCAATTCGCCTGAATTCATCAATCACCTGCTGTACCATATCAGCTACATTTTCTTTAACACGTACATCCATGGATATCGCCATTGAATCTCGGCCCAGAGCGATTATCTCGTCACGCACTTTCTCGATGTTCTGGATATTTCGGCTGCAGATGGCGATGTCCGCGCCGGCGCTGGCAAATTCCAGAGCAATGGCTTTCCCGATGCCGGTGCCGCCACCGGTAACAATGGCTTTTTTCCCTTCCAGTTTCATGCTGCTTACTCCTTAGAATGTAAATTATTTTTAGAAAGATGGGGGTTAGGCTTCTATAACCTGGCGTACTGAAGCTGGGGAGATTTTATCATTGCGTCGCCGAAGAAGCAATTGTTACCCCCCGACTCAGATGCTCCCTGCCGGCTTTACTTCTATAAAAAACCGGAATTAATACCGGAGAAATACTACCGGAGAGTGGGGCTGGAAAAACCACGTAAATAAGTCGGGACTTTAGGGTTGCTTCTTCACTTACCCTTTTCACCTGATAGATAAAGTATTATTATTAAGATAGAAGCTTTGCCGGCTTATTCTGGCAGGAGTCTGAGGTAGGGGAATGGTGGACAGGGTATTAACCATCATAATGGCCGGGGGAACCGGCGAGAGACTGCAACCCTTAACCAGGGTGCGCTCCAAACCCGCGGTTCCTTTCGCGGGCAAATTCCGGCTTATTGATTTCCCTCTGAGCAATTGTATTAATTCCGGTATCCGGCAGATTTATATCCTCATCCAGTACCGCTCCTGGTCGCTGCAGAGGCATATCCAGGAGGGATGGGGCATTTCTAGTTCACGGCTGGGAGAGTACATTTACTGTGTGCCGGCGCAACAGAAGATAGGGAAGGAGTGGTACAAAGGCACCGCGGATGCGATACGGCAAAACCTTGACCTGGTCAGGCATAAGGGCTTCGACCATGTCCTGATTCTTTCGGGCGACCATGTGTACAAGATGGACTATGCTCAGCTTATCGCACAGCATAAAAAATGTAAGGCCGGCCTGACCGTATCGGCCACAAGGGTAAAAAAAGAAATAGCTTCCGGCAATCTCGGTGTCTTTGAGGTGGATGAGGACTTCCGGTTAGTCTCCTTTGAGGAGAAGCCCGCTCATCCCAAGACAATTCCATCGAGTTCTGATGATGTTCTGGCGTCGATGGGTATTTATGTCTTTAATACTGATGTTTTACTGGAGGTTTTAAGATTAGAAGGAGATGACTTTGGTCGTGATATTATTCCCCAATTAGTTAAGGAAAGGCTGGACATCTTCATTTACGATTTCGCCGAGATGAATAGAATTGAGGACTATGTTACCGAGATAGAAGACGGCAGACGAAAGAAGGTTCTGGCCGAAAGAACTCGTGACTCCTCATACTGGAGAGATGTTGGCAGCATAGATTCCTATTATGAGGCGAGTATGGACCTCATAAGTGTGGACCCCGCATTCAATCTATATGGGGAAAAGTGGGTCTTCCGGACATACGAGAGGTCGTTGCCTCCGAGTAAGTGTGTTATCGGCGGGCGGACTTTGGATTCTATGGTATCTGCTGGTTGTATCATCAGCGGTGGCTTGGTGCAGCGGTCAATATTATCTCCAGGGGTGATTGTGGAGAAAGATGCCGTTGTGGAAGACTCCGTCATCTTTGACGATGCTATTATCGAGCCCGGGGTGAGGATTAGACGGGCTATTATCGATAAACAATCCAGAATTAGAACTGGCGTGTCCATAGGCTATGACCTGGAGGCGGACAAGGGAAGGGGCTGTACTGTTTCCGAAAAGGGTGTGGTGGTTGTCCCGAGGAGCCTGGACCTGGGACCAGCCTAAGCGCTCGGCGTTTATAGGGAAGAATGCCGGCAAAGAAGTTCATTGACTCCCCGTATTTTCAGAGAAACCTCCAAAATATCTGTTACCAATTAATAATGCTTTAATATTTCTTTGTTAGCATTAGACTATCAAGAGTGAAAAGGAGGTGAAACTGATATGCGGCGAAGTAAGAAGTTGATTATTGCGGGAGTGCTCGCTGCCGTCCTGCTCTTTGGCAGCCTTGGCGGGATAGTCCTGGCGGGCGATAACGATGAGGGCAACGTGGGGGCTGAATCCGGTGGCTTCCTGGACAAAGTCTGCGCCATCTATGCCGAGAAGACAGGCGTCACCATAGACCAGAATGCGCTTCAGGAGTCCTTTACTGAAGCCCAGCGCGAGATGCAAACAGAAGCCATGAAGGACCGCCTTCAGAGCCTGGTGGAGCAGGGCCAGATAACCCAGCAACAGGCTGATGAGTATCTCGAGTGGGAGCAGTCAAGGCCTGACTTTCCGCTTGGGTTTGGCTTCGGAGGCCATCACGGGCCTCGTGGCGGTGGCTGCTTTTTCCAGGGTAAGTTCGGGCCGCCAGCTCCCGCAGAGTAGGCTCTGGGGCTTTACCTAACTTTTTATCAGCCGGAGAGGGGGAGGACATTCCCCTCTCCTTATTTAATCACCCTCACCACTGGACAAATAACGGGATGTCTGCCCTTTCATACTTACGTTAACAAATTCCCTGGATTAGCATAAGTAAGAGTGTATTAGACATTTGTTACCTTCAAGGAGAATTATCGAAAGCCTAACCACTTGTCAAACTTATCTATTTCATCGCCAGTTGATTTCTTTTTTCGTTTGCCCGCAGGCAGTTTTCTAGTATTAGAAGCAAAGTGTTTCGCTCGGAAACTCTCGATCGACTGAGTTTTCATCGAGGCATTACAATCTTTGCAAATGGGTCTCAAGTTCTCGATGTCATTACTTCCGCCTTTGCTTTTAGCTTTATTATGGCCTGCTTCAAAACTGAAAAAGCTTATTGTCACTCCGCAACAATAGCATTTACCTTCCGGTTTATTGCCAATGTATTTTTTCCACACGGTATTTTTAACTGTCTTGGAAACTTTAGCCATTTTGTATCCTCCGTAAGACTTGCACCTAGCCAACTCCTGCCAGTTTCGCATTCTTAATGGTGACGGTAGGATTGGGATTTTTTCTTGGAACGGGAAGCCCACGCTCTTTAAGCAGAGAGATATGCTCCTCCATTCCCCACTTTGCTTTATAAAGGCAGTCCTCCACAGAGTTGCCGACACCGGTAAAACCTTCCAGGTCTGGCGAATAGAATGCGAAAAATGTCGGGTCTTCAGTTGCTTCAATGACCAGAGAATATTTCAAGTCTATCATTCTATTCTCCGCCTTTTCCCTTCAAACCAGCCGCTTTCAGAATGGCTTCACAAGTCCCTGTAGGAACTTCCCTGGAACTATGATAGTCCACGCGAATTAGTTTATCCCAGCCCTCTTTACCATAGTAGCGGACAGAGCCCTTTTCCTTGATAAGCTCGAATCCGTTCCGCTCAAGAAGCCTGACCAGTTCGCTGAACTTCATAAGAGCGACTTAATATGTCACCACTGGACAAACATGGGCATGACGACATGGAGGTAGTTGTCCACGCCTACCGGGCGGATGACGCCGGGGCTTGAGGGATTGGTGATTTCCAGGGCTACCTGCGTCTCGCGGAGAACGCTGAGAACATCGGTGAGATATTTGCCGTTAAAGGCAATCTTGGCTTCTTCGCCGTCAACCTTGGCATCAATCTCGCCAACATCATCCCCTATCTCTTCGGAGCGTGCGGAAACGGTCAGTTTGCCTGGAGCCTTGGCGGCGCCGGGCGTGATGACGAGGCGGACAATGCCACTGCCATCACGGGCAAAGATTGCTGCCGTCTTGGTGGCCCTTAGAAATTCATCGACGTTGACTATCATACGCGTCTTGTAGCTTTGCGGGATGAGCTGCGTGTAGTTGGGGAATGTGCCCTGAACGAGCTGTGAGACCAGCTCAATATCTTTCAGGCGGAACAATGCCTGGCTCTTGGTAGCGTTCACCGTTATTTCCACCGGTTCTTCCTGGTCGGCCATCAGGCGGTTCAGTTCGGCAAGGCTGCGGGCCGGGATAATGGCTTCAGTCGTCTTTTCCACCGGCGCTGCGAGCGGCAGGCGGAAGACGGCCAGCCTGAAGCCATCAGCCGCTGCCAGGGTCAGTATATTATCCTTGAGCTGGGCATCAACGCCGGTGAGCACCGGCCGTGACTCCTCGGTGGCCGCGGCAAAGACAACCTGATTTATGCCCTGCTGGAAAGCCTCCACCTCTAACTTGGTTTTCACTCCCTCTTCCACCTTGGGTATGGGCGGGAAGTCCTTGGCATCGACCCCGCTAATGCGTGCCTCGAAGCGGGCGCATTTCAGTTCCAGGGTCTTGGTGCGGGGCGAAAGGCTGACGTCTATTTTATCGTTGGGCAGAGAACTGATAAACTCGGTGAGCAGTCGGGCGGGAACGGTGATGGCACCCTCTTCCTCTACTTTGGCACCAATCCAGCAGGTAATGGCCATTTCCAGATTGGTCGCGGCGAGCTTGAGCCGGGACTGGTCGGTAGCGAGGAGGATATTACTGGTAATGGGCAGGGTGGTTCGGGTGGCAACGGCTCTCCCCACCACGTTGAGACCGTGGTTAAGGTTCTCCTGCAAACATGATAATTTCATGATTATTACCCCCAATTAATGCTGTGGTGCATAGTATATAACAATTATTGTTTATCTTCAAGGGTTATGGTGCCGCTTTTGCCACCGCTTTTTTTAACTAGGCGGATGCTCTCAATCCTCATGCCCCGGTCAACTGCCTTGCACATATCGTAGATGGTGAGGGCGGCTACAGCGGTGGCGGTGAGGGCTTCCATCTCAACGCCGGTTTTCCCGGTGCTCTCCACAGTGGCGGTGACCTCCACCGTGCTTTCTTTATCATCTATTTCGAATTCAATTTTGGCATTGCTGATGAGGATGGGGTGGCAGAGCGGTATCAGGCTCGGGGTCTGCTTGGCGGCCATTATCCCGGCGAGCTGGGCTACGGATAGCACGTCCCCTTTCGCCATCGGCCCCTTTTTTATCAACGCCAGGGTAGCCGGCTGCATCCTGACCAGGCCCTTGGCCACCGCCTGCCGGTGGGTGTCCGGCTTGGCGCTGACATCAACCATCTTGGGACGACCTGATTTGTCCATGTGCGTCAGTTTTTCCACAGTTAGCCTCCCACCTGGGAGAAGGGGCGGTCCTGTGGCACGCAGCCCTGGGCCAGCTTGTGCTGCTTCGGCTTGCTTTCCACCGCCTTTTTTATCAGCTTTTTCAGTCCTTCTTCTGATACTCCTTGGCGCAGCGGCTGGCGCAGGTCTATTTCCCGCTCGCTCAGGAGGCAGGGCCGGAGCTTGCCATCGGCAGTAAGGCGGAGGCGGTTGCATTGGAAGCAGAAATGCTCGCTGATGGGGGTGATGAAGCCGATGGTCCCTTTCGACCGGGGCAAACGGTAGTATCGGGCGGGCCCGTTGCCTTTGAAGGTACAGGGCTCTAGCTCGCCAAGCACCGCCAGATGCTCGCGTATCTCGTTGACCGAAACGAAAGTCGAGCTGGCCATTTCCCGGTTGAAGGGCATGCGCTCGATGAAGCGGACATGCCACCCTTCATCGATGGTTTTGCGGGCAAGGTCAAGCAATTCATCATCGTTAATCCCGGCCATCACCACCACGTTGATTTTAATCGGATTTAGCCCGGCGGCGCCGGCAGCGCCTATGCCCGCCAGCACGTCATCAAGATTGCCGCCCCGCGTGATGAGTCTGAATTTATCGGGTTTGAGTGTATCCAGGCTGATGTTCACCCGGCGCAATCCGGCGGCCTTCAGCTCGTCGGCGTACTGAGATAGCAGGGTACCGTTGGTGGTGAGGGCAATGTCATCTATGGTGTCTATCTGCGCCAGCATCCGGAGCAGGCCGGAAAGACCGATGCGCACCAGCGGCTCGCCACCGGTAATCCTCACCTTCTTGATGCCCAATTCCGCCGCCGCGGTGGCAATCCGGTATATTTCCTCGTAGCTCAATATATCTTTATGTGAGAACAGGTTGATGCCCTCAGCCGGCATGCAGTAGATACAGCGCAGGTTGCACCGGTCAGTTACCGAGATGCGCAGATAGTCTATGGGGCGCTGAAACGAGTCAGAAAGTCCGGTCATATATGATGATATCTCCTGCTTAATTATATACCAGATGATGGCTCAAAAACCCAGTTTTCTCAGGACCTGTGCCGCTTTTCTGGCGGCTTGTCCGCGGTGGCTGATTTTATTTTTCTGCTCAAGAGGGAGCTCGGCCATGGTCTTGTCCAGCTCCGGGACGTAGAAAATGGGGTCGTAGCCGAACCCGTGCTCACCGCGGGGGGCAAAGGTGATGAAGCCGGAACATTCGCCAGAGCATAACTCCACTTTTCCCTCGGGCGTGGCCAGCGCAATCACGCATCGAAAACGGGCGGTCCGGTTCTCCCAGGGTACGCCATCAAGTCGTTTTAAAAGGTACTCAATGCGGTCCTTATCGGTTGCCTTTTCGCCGGCATAACGTGCGGAAAGCCTCCCCGGTTCCCCGCCCAGGGCCGCTACTTCCAGTCCCGAATCATCGGCCAGAGTGAGCAATCGGCTCTTTTCCGCGATGGCCAAAGCCTTTAATCGGGCATTTTCCTCCATACTATTGCCCACTTCCTCAACCGCGACCGGGATACCATGTTCGGCCAGAGTTACCAGCTGGCAATCAAGATTGGAAAGCAGGCTCCGGTATTCCCGCACTTTGGCCTGATTATTGGTTCCGAGGAGAAGTTTGGGCGGCAAGCATAACTCCAATCAAACCCGAGCCGCTACGCAGTGAGGTCACTGACGGACATGGCGGCCATGGTCATCGTTTGCAGCGTGCCCCTTGAGCCGAGTTCAATGGCCACTTTGGATATAGCCTTGTTGTTCGGTGCTTCCAGGATATTTATGAAATCGTACGGCCCAAGGAGGGCGTATTGAGCCAGTATCTTGACCCCCATGGACTCGACTTCTTTGTTCACTTCCTGGAGTCGCTTCGGATTTGACTTGAGCGTTTTCCTGCCCTCGTCCGTTAATGTGGTCAACATCACATAAACAGCCATAGTCTCACCCCCATGCACGATATATGATTATATCTTATCGCTGAAGAGCGACTCAGTCAAGGGCGATGAACCGGCCAGCCAATTTCTCGGCTACCTGGGGCATGGTGGTGTATTCCATCTCCTCCAGGGGCAGACGGTGCGGTTCAAAGGGCCCGTGGCGGCGCATCATGTCGGCCATCTCGTTTGCCTGGTGGCGGGCCAGTTCGAAGGAGACGTCGGCAAACATGTCGCGCGGTCCGATTAGCTTGCCGTCGGCGAGCTGGAAGCCGGCGGCGATAACCCTGGGTGGCCCATCAAATCGGGCCGGGGTGCTTTCCTGGAAGGAGACCGGCATCAGTGGTCCCATGTGTGAGCCGCGCATCCACCCTTCCACCAGGATGGGGGCGGCAAATGGCTCCAGTACCTCGCCCACCGCCGGGAAAATGCCCTGGCAGCGGACAATGCAGACCGGGTCGTCCTTGCCCACGTAGCGCCGGGCAATCAGGGACAGGCGCTCCGTGGAAGATACGGCCGCGACCTCATCGGTTTCGCGGGAGAAAACGGCCTTGATGGCAAAGTGTGTTGGAGCGCCGATTAAAACGAGCAGGTCATAGATTTCTTCGGGAGCATTGAGAACGATTTTTTTATGCTCCTTGAGGTCGTGCACCTTAAAAGAAAAGCCGGAGTGCATGCTGGGAGCAATGACCAGCCCGATGGTATTGAACGGGTCGGCAAACATTTTATAAAGGGGCATATTCCACGCCCCGGCCGATGTTTTATCCGCCATGAAAACGAGCACCGGCTCCGACTTCCGTTCCTCAAACTCCATCTCGGCCACCCCCGGGCCCATGCCCTTCACGTTGCCGGAGAAAGCATTGGAAATCAGGTCCTGGCCGGCACCGTAGAGCTTGAGCTTCTTGGCCACTTCCGTCCCGGCAACAAATGTTTCCCAGGCCAGCCGGTGTATCTTTTCGCTTTCCACACCCTGCTGGTGGGTCATGATTAGCTGGATATCATCGCCACAGCTGGTGATATGATAGTCGATGAGTAACCCGTCCTTTTTGGCTCTGGCCAGGAAGTTAGCTGCCTCGTTGATAACGTCAGGATGGGACGCCGAATGACCGACAAAACCACCGATGTCGGCCTTAATAAGACTAAGCGTAATTTTCATCGCAGCCCTCCTTACCCTCTCAGTACTCGATTCCTTTGCGTGCTTTCACTCCCCGGTCATACGGGTGTTTTACTTTCACCATCTCGGTGACGAGGTCGGCGCGCTCGATAACCGCAGCTTCGGCATAACGGCCGGTCAAAATGAGCTCCACTTCCGGAGGTTTTGCCTCAATAAGCTTTGTTACATCGTCAAGCGTGATGAGCTTGAAGTAAACGGCGACGTTTACTTCATCAAGCACCACCATATCGTATTTCCCGCTCAGCATCGCCTCACGGGCCGTCTTCAGAGCCAGCTTGGCCTGCTCTCTTTCTTCCGGGTTTACATTATTCGGGTCAACCAGGCATCTGAGGCCAAAGCTGGCCACTTCTACGCCAGGCAGTCTGGGCAGGGAACTGAACTCACCATAGGGATAATTCCCTTTCATGAAGAAAACAATGAAGACCTTGAGACCGTGTCCGGCAGCCCGTAGTACTGAGCCCAGTGCTGCCGAAGTCTTGCCTTTGCCGTTACCGGTGAAGACCTGGATTAAACCTTTGTCTTTTTTTCTGACCAAATGTACCCCTGTAATGCCTGTGTTCTAACCATTACGGGGAACGGGGATAATTTCATATTTTAAACAGTTACCTGATGTTCTAGGCAAAGTTAGTTTAGCAGTCAGACCGGGATTTGTCAATAGGTCATAACTGACAAATAGCCAAAATTTGTCCAAAATGCCCAATAATATTGGAAAAAGTTATATGGGATACGTAAAAATGGGCGCTGATTATGTCTATTGTCAGTTTGTGTGACGAAAGAGCATTTTGATTAAGAGGAGAAGAAGCCATCTGCCGAAAAAGGCTGATATCGGAAGATACTTATTTAGCTTATTCGGCGGGGCGCGGGACCCGACGTCTGTTCCTGAGAAAGGTGGTGATGCCGACCAGCCCGGGCAAGGCGATGCTGTAGCTTACCAGCCATGCCGAATTGCCGAGCCACCAGCAGGCCAGTGGCAGCGGAATAAACAGGACAGAGCAGGCCAGGGTCACGTTTCTTCTGATGAGAAGAACCAGGAGAGCCGGCCCGCCGACAATCAGCATTGGTTTGGTGAGAATAGCCAGATAGATGCCGATGGCGGTGCTGACACCGCGCCCGCCGCGGAAGCCGATAAATACCGGCCAGTTATGGCCGATTACGGCGGCCACACCGACGAGAAGAATGGCAAACAGGGGAAGGCTGGCTGCCTGAGCGATGAGGATGGCGAGGGCGCCTTTTGCCGCATCGACCAGTCCCACGATGATTCCCGCCTTTGGCCCCAGCTGACGGTAGACATTGGCGGCACCCATGTTCAGGTCGCCCATCTGCCGGATGTCAGCGTTTCTTACCATATGCCCGGCGATGTAGCCAGTGGGGATGGCACCCAGGAGATAACCCAGCGATATTACCAGCCAGGGCATCATTTTCCCTTTTTCATGGTGCCGGGGGTGGGACTCGAACCCACAAGGATTGCTCCGGCGGATTTTAAGTCCGCTGCGTCTGCCTATTCCGCCACCCCGGCGCGCATAACGTTATTGTAATGGGTAACATAACAGGCGTCAAGAAGATGAAGGCGCGAAACGGTGCCGCAGTGACATCGGGCCTCGGCTTAACTGTCATTGTTGACACCTAATCTGCCGTACGTTAAGATAGCCATGAGCTTTAATTTCTCGATTCCGGGCGATGGCGTGAGCAGAGGCAAGCTGTATAAAATCGGTGATGGTGAGTTTGTTGCCGACGTTGACTATCACGTTTTCCGGCATCCAGCGGCGTCCAACTGGTGGGGAGAGCTAACCCTCATGGAAAATGTGCCCCTCAATGAGGGAGACATGTTTGAGATAGAGTTCGAGGACAGGCGCAAAAGCAAGTGCCAGCTGAAAAAGAAGGTGAATCGGGCGGTGAGCGGTTTCCCAACGCGTTATATCTATCATGTGACCGGCTTCAGCTTTATTGAATAATTTCAGATTCAATTGAGTGGTGGTTTTGATTTTGGCTTATTAACGGAGGCTGGAGAAAAATATTTAAAGTCGGAGAGGAAGCAGGATGGCTGATGGCATATTTACTATGAACCAGGTGAATATCTTCCGTTCCCCGAACCGGGTGATATTTGGCAACGGGACAGTTTCCCAGGTTGGTGCTGAGGCGGCCAGAATTGGTGCCAGAAAAGCGCTCATTGTTACCGATGCGGGTGTGGTCAAAAGCGGCATAATCGCTCCGGTGGAAGACTCGCTCAAGAAAGCCAAAATAGACTATGGGCGGTTTGACCGCGTGGAAGCCGAGCCACCGGCCCATATCGTGGACGAGTGTGCCCGGGAAATACGGGAAAAGAAGTATGATATCATCATCGGCGTTGGCGGGGGCAGCTCCCTGGATGTGAGCAAAGGCGCTTCCATAATGGTGGCCAATGGCGGCAAAGTGCTTGACTACGTCGGGAATGATTTGGTGCCACGTCCCGGAATCCCCAAAATCCTGCTCCCGACGACGGCGGGCACAGGCAGCGAGGTAACCCGTGTGTTCGTGGTCACCGATGAGGCCGATAATGATAAGAAAGCCATTTTCAGCGATTATAATCTGTCCAGTGTGGCCATTATAGACCCGTTGCTCACCGTCTCCATGCCGCCTAAAGTGACGGCAGATACCGGCATGGATGCGCTGGTCCACGCGGTGGAGACATACGTTTCCCGCCAGGCGACCCCCTTTTCCGATATTCTGGCGCTGGAAGCCATCCGCTTGATTGGCGAATACCTGCCTGTGGCCTATGCCAAAGCCGAGAATATAGAGGCCAGGTACCATATGTCCCTGGCGGCAACGCTGGCCGGACTGGCGTTCGGCAGTGGTGGGCTGGGGGCGGTTCACGCGCTGGCCTATGTGCTGGATACGGGATACCATCTGTCGCACGGCCATACCAATGCCATCATGCTGCCTTACGTGGTGGATTACAATAAAATGAGTGCCCCGGGCCGATACGCCCGCATTGCGCAGGCGATGGGGGAGAAAACCGCCGGTCTGTCCGCTCTTCAGGCTGCGGAGCGACTGATTCTCAGGCTGCATCAATTGCTGGCCGACGTCAGGATACCGGACAAACTGGGTGCCTACGGCATCTCGGCGGCTGACCTCCCCAAGCTGGTAGCGGGTGGCATGAGGCAGCGCCGCCTTCTCCTCCCCAATCCGCGCGACCTGACCGAAGAAGATGTGGCAAAGATATACCGCAGTGCGCTTTAATATGATAATAAGCTGAAACAAGTAAAACAGACGTAATTTTATCGCTTCAGGAGGTAGTCATTGAGCCAAAATAAGTATCTGGCAGCATTGAAGGAGAGCATCGTCAATCTGGATTTCGCGGCGGTGACCAAAGCCGCCGCAGAGGCTATAAAAGCCGGGCTCGACCCAGATATGGTCATTAACCAGGGCATGGTTCCGGGTATGGCCATCGTGGGTGACAAGTTCGAAAAGGGCGAGTACTTCCTGTCCGAACTGGTGGTGGCGGCGGAGGTGATGAAAGAAGGGTTAAAAGTGGTGACGCCGCATCTCAAAGGCGAAGTTGCCAAGAAACTGGGCAAAGTGGTAATCGCTACCGTGGAAGGTGACCACCATGACCTGGGCAAGAATATTGTCGCCAGCCTCCTGCGGGTGCAGGGTTTCGAGGTGATTGACCTGGGTGTTGATGTCGCTACGGAAAAGATTATCGCCACCGTGAAAGAGCACCAGCCGCCTATTGTGGGTATGTCCGCGCTGCTCACCCTTACCATGCCCAAAATGGGCGAGGTAATCAAAGCGCTGAAAGCCGCCGGCATGCGGGAAAAGGTCAAGGTCATTATTGGTGGCACGCCGGTAACTGCTGAGTTCGCTGCCAGCATTGGCGCCGACCACAAGGCAGTCAATGCCCTGGAAGGGGTGAAGAAATGCGTGGAGTGGATTGGAACTCAGGAGAGGAGGAACTAGGATGGCCGAGATGACACGTCGGGAGAGAATCCTGAAAGCCAGCCATGGGGAACGTGTGGACAGGTTGCCCTTCTTCCATAACTGGCGACATATGCAGACCGGCTGGGCGGAACGTGAGTGCCGCAACCGGGGAATGGGCACCAGCTGGGCCCGGCCAAGCTACGTGACCAAGATACATGATGTGGACATCACGGAGCAGTGGCTGAAGAAAGACGGAAAAACGGTGTACCGCCGCATCTTTATCACCCCAGTGGGGACGGTCTATCAGGATGAGATGAGGGCGCCCGGCACCGGTGAATGGCATGGGATGCGCAGCTGGAATGACGTATCACCCTGGCAGACCGAACGCCTCATCAAAGGGCCGGAAGATTACCCGGTGGTGAAATACATCGTGGAGCATACCGAATATATCGCCGACTACTATCCCATCGAGCAGGCCAAGGACTGGCTGGGGGATGAGGGCGTGGTCATGGATACTCAACCCCACCAGCCGATGCAAACGTTGATGATAGACTGGGTGGGGAGCGAGGGTGGCCGGTTTTTCATTCACCATGCCAAATATCCCGACCTCGTGGAAGACCTGTGCCAGGCTATCGCCCGAAGCCGTGAGCCAATGTACGAGATAGGCGCCAAATCGCCGGCGGACATTATCTGGTGCGGCGACAACATTGATGGCGTGCTGGTCAACCCGAGGCTCTTCGAGAAATATTTCATGCCCGAGTACGAGAAAATGGCCAGGATATGCCACAAACACGGCAAGCTGCTGGCCAGTCACATGGACGGCAGGGTGGGGGTACTCAAGGACCTGATTGCGAAAACCCCGCTGGACATCATCGAGGCGCTGCATCCGCCGCCAATGGGTGACCTGCCGATAGGCGAAGCACTCAGACTCTGGAAGGATAAAGTCATCTGGGTGGGCTTTCCGGCGTCGGTTTATATCATGGGGCCAAAGGCAACTAAGGAACACGCGCTGAACCTGTTGCGGGATACAGTACCTGGCGAGAGACTATGCTTTGAGATGTCCACGGAAAACATTGTCTCCAATGAGAACCTGCGTATGCTGACCTCGGTGCTGGAGAATGCGGTGCTGCCATTGACCGCGGCAAAAGTTGACCGGATAGAGAAGTCGCTGAGCTGAATAAGCCGTAGACACATTATGGCACTACTTGAGCTCATCAAACAGCGGAAAAGCGTTCGCCGTTTCCTGGATATACCTGTGGAGCGGGAAAAGCTCCTGATGTGTCTGGAGGCGGCGCGGGCAGCGCCCTCAGCCTGCAACTCACAGCCGTGGCATTTCGTTGTCGTTGACGAACCCGAGTTGAAGAAAAGGCTGTGTCAAAAAGCGTTCCGCGGCATCTATTTTATCAATGCTTTCTGCCAGACAGCGCCGGTTATCGTTGCCATTGTCTCGGAGAAGGGCAAGTTCCTGGCCCGTATCGGTGGCATGTTCCGGGGGACAAGGTACTATCTCATTGACATTGGCATCGCCGGCGAGCATTTCGTCCTGCAGGCGGAAGAGCTGGGGCTCGGCACCTGCTGGATTGGCTGGTTCAAGGAGTCGGCGGTGAAGAAAGTGCTCAATATCCCAAAAGAGAAGAAGATAGACGTCCTGATGGCGGTGGGCTACTACGATAAGAAAAAGGTGAAGTCAACGCACGACCGGGAGCCACTGGAGAAAATCGTCTCGTTCAATTCCTGCTGAGCCATAAAAATTGGAGGCGACGACCGGATTCGAACCGGTGAATAGGGGTTTTGCAGACCCCCGCCTTAACCACTTGGCAACGTCGCCTCTGGAGCGGAAGACGAGATTCGAACTCGCGACCTCCTCCTTGGCAAGGAGGCATTCTGCCACTGAACTACTTCCGCCTCGCTATTCAATTGGTGCCGAAGGGGGGATTTGAACCCCCACGAGCTCATCGCTCACTAGCCCCTCAAGCTAGCGCGTCTACCGGCTTCCGCCACCTCGGCGCTTGCTGGCAGGAGTGGCAGGATTCGAACCCGCGACCGGCGGTTTTGGAGACCGCTGCT
>CAZJGR010000045.1:0-13844 GCA_964545815.1 uncultured Dehalococcoidaceae bacterium
AGGGTGGGCAAATTGAGCATCGCCGACATCGGTATTCCGTATGAGTTCGCCGAAGATATCGCCATGGAACTGCTCACGGATGATTGGGCCAGAGGTGCATTTCCCAGACGCCCCCTCGATGCCAACAAAGGGACTTTCGGGCGGGTGCTGGTGGTAGCCGGTTCCACCAACTATATCGGGGCGGCCTGCCTGGCCGGCAACGGTGCTCTACGCGCTGGCGCCGGCCTGGTGACCCTGGCCATAGCCTCGAGCCTGCAGCCAATTCTGGCGGCCAAGCTTACGGAGACCACCTACCTGCCACTCCCCGAGGCCGAGCCGGGCATAATTTCCCGGGAAGCCGCCGAACTGATTAAGCAGAACCTGAAATCATATGATGTCCTGCTGCTTGGCTGCGGCCTGGGGCAAAGCGAGCCGGTGAGCGAATTCATTACCTCCCTGCTTTTCCAGAAGAAATTGCCACCCCTCGTCCTTGATGCCGATGCGCTCAATGCCCTGGCCAGAATCCCGGAATGGTGGCGGAAGCTCACTGATAATGCCATCCTGACGCCACACCCGGGCGAGATGGCGAGGCTGAGCGGGCTCACCATCGCCGAAATACAGTCGGACAGGACTGGCACGGCCCAAAAATACGCCCGCGAATGGCAAAAAACGATTGTCCTCAAGGGCGCCTTCACGGTTATTGCCTCGCCGGATGGCAGCTGCCGGGTCAGTCCTTTTGCCAATCCGGGGCTGGCGTCGGGGGGGACCGGTGATGTGCTCGCCGGCGCCATCGCTGGCCTTCGGGCACAGGGCCTCTCGCTTTTTGACGCCGCGGCCACCGGTGTTTACCTGCACGGCAAAGCCGCCGGGGTGGTCAAAGATACCCTGGGAGATACCGGCATGCTCGCCTCCGACCTGCTGCCAGTTCTGCCCCTGATGATTAAACAGCTCAAAGAAACGGCTAAAAACAGATAGCCATTTTGTTGTAGAATATACATACGATGCTGCTCGCAATTGATATTGGCAATACGGAAATCACGCTCGGCGTCTTTGAGGGGGAAGAGCTCAGGACCACCTGGCGTCTAGCCACCCGCCTTCACCGCGTGGCTGATGAGTACGCTGCCCTGCTGATGAAGCTGCTTGAGCACCGGGGCCTGAAGCTCAGCGATATTTCCGAGATTGCCGTCTGCTGCGTGGTACCGCCGCTGTTAGCCACCATTCTGGACATGTGCCGGCAGTACTTCAATGTTACCCCGTTCGTGGTTGGGGCCGGCGTCAAGACTGGCGTGCGCATCCGCATGGACAATCCCCGCGAAGTTGGCGCCGACCGCATCGTCAATGCCGCTGCTGCCCATCAACTTTACGGCGGACCGACTATCATCACCGACTTCGGCACCGCCACCACCTTTGATGTCGTCTCCAGAGAAGGTGACTATCTGGGCGGCGTCATCGCGCCGGGGATAGGCATCGCCGCCGAGGCGTTATATACGCGCACCGCCATGCTGCCGAGAGTGGAACTGGCACGCCCCAGCCGCGTCATCGGCACCAATACCATCTCCGCGATGCAGTCGGGTATCGTCTACGGCTACATCGGGCTGATTGAGGGCATCGTGTCCCGGATTAAAAAGGAGCTGGGTGAAAAGACGAGGGTGGTCGCCACCGGAGGCTATTCCAGACTCATCGGCAGTGAGACCAGCGTTATTGACACCGTGAACCCTGATATCACGCTCATCGGGTTGAGATTGATTTATCACCTGAATCAGCCCTGATTTCTGGGCCGGCTTGCTGCCGGGGAGGCATTATGTTAACCGACAAAACCATAATACTGGGCGTAACCGGAGGCATCGCCGTCTACAAGGCAGCCGACCTGGCGAGCAAAATGACGCAGGATGGCGCCAGGGTCGAGGTGGTCATGACCGAGGCCGCCACCAAATTTGTTTCGCCATTGACTTTTAAGACGCTGACGCACACCAAAGTCATTACCGACATGTTCGACGCGCCAATTGAGTATGACGAGACGCATATATCCCTATCGGAAGCGGCGGATGCGGTGGTCATTGCTCCGGCCACGGCCAATACCATCGCCAAAATAGCGGCCGGCATGGCGGATAATATGCTGACCGGCATCGTGCTGGCGACCCGGGTGCCGGTTATCGTCGCTCCGGCGATGAACGTGAACATGTGGGAGAACCCGGTTACCCAGGAAAATATCAATAAACTGAAGTCAAGAGGTTTCATTATCGTTGAGCCCGGATATGGTCGCCTCGCCTCGGGGAAGATGGGGCGGGGTCGTCTGGCCGATGTGGAGGTCATCATCGGCACTATCAAACAGGTGCTGGGCAGAAAGGGAGACCTAGCCGGCAGGCGCATTGTGGTCACTGCCGGTGGCACGCAGGAGCCGGTTGACCCGGTGCGGCATATTGGCAATCGCTCATCGGGCAAGATGGGCTTCGCGGTAGCGGAGGCGGCGCGGGACAGAGGCGCCGAGGTAACACTGGTTACCGCCCCCACCTCCCTGCCCGACCCAGCTGGCATAAATGTTGTCCATGTCCAGACGGCGGCTCAAATGAAGGAGACTGTCGCCAGGGCGGTAAGCAAAGCCGATGCCCTGGTTATGGCCGCGGCCGTTGCCGATTACCAGCCAAAGAGTTATGTTAAATCTAAAATCAAAAAGGAGGCCGACACCCTGACTCTGGAGCTGGTCAGGACCCCTGACATACTGACCGAGGTTCAGGGTGGTTTTATAAAGGTTGGCTTCGCCGCCGAAAGCGAGGACGTGGTCGCCAACGCCAGAAAGAAGCTGCAGCAAAAGAAGCTCGACTTAATCGTGGCCAACGACATCACCAGCACCGAGAGCGGCTTTGGCGCGGATACCAACAAGGTCACCATCATCGATAAAAAGGGTAACGTGGATAATCTGCCCCTCCTGACCAAGAGGGAGGTGGCGGAAAAGATACTGGACAGGGTGATGGAGATTTTGGGTAAGAGGTAGAAGCTTGGTATAGAGGATTGAGACGTAAGCTAGTACTTCAATAATTGCATTGTTCCCCCTCTCGATACAAGCCTAAGTAGAAGGGCATAAAGAAATCGTACTTTGATAAATTGAGGCTTAGTGAATGAGTAATAGAGAGCAGCAAAAATTCAAGCAGTGGCTAGATCAAATCATTGAGGAGCTAGTTTGGGCCACTTGTTACTTTAAAGTGTGGGAGCAGTTGTGGCCTTCTACGGAAGAAATAGCAAATGTCGAGAACTTCTACTTGAATTTCTTTCAATTAACGAGAAAAGCTCACAATGACCAATTCCTCTTACAGCTCAGTAAAATCCTAGACCGTCATAAGGATAGTATCAACATATTCAGGCTTATTAAAATGATGGAAAAACAGCCGGGTCTGATTACAGATAAGTCGTTAGATATAGACGCATTGAGAACTAAGTTAAGCAAAAAAGAGGAAGTCTTGAAACGTCTAAGAACGCTTCGCGACAAGAAGTTGGCACACATAGATGAACAATTCCACATAAACGCCAATTTGCGTAAATCGATTCACGTTTACGTTGGTGAAGCGAGAGCGTTACTAAATGACTTGGCTGAAATACTAACTGAAATATCAGTTGCGCATAATGGAGCCGTACCCGCCTTCGAGACTATCGGTATTGATGATACCAGCGAATTACTCAAGACGCTAATATCATTAAATAAAGAAGGACAATGAAGAAATATCGCCTTGAGATTGTAAAGTAAAAATCTGGAAAGGTCGTCATGACAGACTCAGTCAATACCCAATTTGAGATGCCCAAGGCCTATGAGCCGGGCAAGGTGGAGCAGAAGTGGTACCGGTTCTGGATGGACAAGGGCTACTTCAAGCCTGAAATTGACCCGGACAAGAAGCCTTTTGTTATCATCATGCCCCCGCCCAATGTCACCGGCGAGCTGCACCTCGGCCATGCCCTGACCGCCACCATGGAGGACATCTTGACCCGCTGGCACCGTATGAAGGGTGAGCCCACGCTCTGGCTGCCCGGCGTTGACCATGCCGGCATCGCGGCGCAGGTGGTGGTGGAGAAAATGCTGGCCAAAGAGGGGCTAAACCGGCACAAGCTGGGCCGGGACAAGTTCCTGGAAAGGATGTGGCAGTGGGCCGATAGCTGCCGCGGCACCATCTCCAAACAGCACCAGCGACTCGGCGCCTCCTGCGACTGGAACCGGGAGGTGTTCACGCTGGATGAGGGGCCGAGCCGGGCGGTGCGCACCGCCTTCGTCCGGCTTTATGAAAGGGGGCTGATTTACCGTGGCGAGCGCATCATCAACTGGTGTCCCCGCTGCACCACGGCCCTGTCCGACCTGGAGGTGGAGCACAAGGATATTGGCGGGCACCTGTACTATGTCCGCTATCCTCTCGCCGATAACGATAAAGAGTTCATCACCGTGGCCACCACCCGCCCGGAAACTATACTCGGCGATACCGCGGTCGCGGTTAACCCCAGGGACAGACGGTTCAAGAAAATGGCCGGCAAAAAGGCGGTATTGCCCGCGGTGCACCGCGTCATCCCCATTATCGCTGACGGGGCGGTTGACCCCAAATTCGGCACCGGCGCGGTGAAAATCACCCCAGCGCACGACCCGGTGGACTTTGAGGTGGCCCAGCGCCACGGCCTGCCGCTGGTCAACATCCTCAACGATGACGCCACCATGAATAAAAATGCCGGCCCTTATGCGGGCATGGACCGCTTCGCCTGCCGGAAAGCGATTATAGAAGACCTGGAGAAAGACGGGCTCCTCATCAAAATCGAGCCACATTCGCACGCCGTGGGACACTGCATCCGCTGCCAGACCATGATTGAGCCCATCGCCAGCCGCCAGTGGTTTGTTAAAGCCGAGCCGCTGGCGAAACCGGCCATTGAGGCGGTAACCAGCGGGCGGATAAAAATCGTTCCCCAGCGCTTCACCAAGGTGTACCTTAACTGGATGGAGAACATCCGCGACTGGTGCATCAGCCGCCAGCTGTGGTGGGGGCACCGCATCCCGGTATGGTATTGTCAGGACTGCGACGAGCTTACCGTTTCCATTACCGACCCCGCGGCCTGCCGGAAGTGCGGCTCAAAGAAGCTGCAGCAGGACCCCGATGTCCTCGATACCTGGTTCAGCTCGGCACTGTGGACGCATTCCACCCTCGGCTGGCCGGACGAGACCAAAGACCTCCGCTATTTCTACCCGACATCAGTCATGGAGACAGGCTATGATATCCTCTTCTTCTGGGTGGCCCGCATGATTATGATGGGGCTCGCCGACTGCGCTGATATCCCCTTCCACACCGTTTTCTTGCACGGCCTCATCCGCGATGAAAAGGGAGAGAAGATGAGCAAGGTCAGAGGCAACGTGCTCAACCCCATCGATACGCTGGAGCAGTACGGCACCGATGCGCTGCGCTTCGCCCTGTCCACCGGCACCGCGCCGGGCAATGACATCAAGCTGGCGCCATCCCGGCTGGAAGCCGGCCGCAACTTCGCCAATAAATTGTGGAACGCCGCCCGGTTTGTGGTCCGCAGCATTGAACCCGGCACGACGGAAATAAAAATGAGGTCAGACCGCCTGCCGCTTGAAGACCGCTGGATTTTAAGTCGGCTCAACCGTACCGTGGCCAGCGTGGCCGACCTGATAGATGAATTCCAGCTTGGCGAAGCCCTGCGCCAGATACACGATTTTCTCTGGGGCGAGTACTGCGACTGGTATATCGAGTTCGCCAAAATCCGCCTCCGCCCCGGCAGCGACCTGCCCTCGCCGCTCCCGGTACTGATTCACGTCCTTGAGACCTCGCTGCGGATGCTCCATCCCTATATGCCCTTCATTACCGAGGAGCTGTGGCAGAACCTGAAACGTTCTCTGCCGGCTGACTGGCTGGAACCGGAATCAATCATGATTGCCGCTTATCCCCAGGCCGAAAAATCGGCGACTGACCGGGAGGCAGAACGGGTGATGGACACCATAATCGAAATAGTCCGCTCCATCCGCAATGCCAGGGCCCAGTACCGGGTAGAGAGCAACCGCTGGATTGAAGCCCAGGTTTTCACCGACAGGCTCACTAAGGCTATCATCCCCTATACCGAAACCATTCAGACTCTGGCCAGGGCCAGGCCGGTTACCTTCCTGAAGCAACGCGACCAAGGTGCCTCACGAGAAGAATCGCTGGTTTCCGTCCTGAAGGGGGCCGAGGTTATCATTCCCATGTCCAGCATGTTCGACCTGGAAGCGGAGAAAAAACGGCTGCAAAAGGAGATAGACCAGAGCCAGTCTGAGACGGAACGCCTGAAAACCCGCCTCGACAACCAGACATTTTTAGCCAAAGCGCCAAAATCAGTTATTGATAAGGAGCGCCAGAAGCTATACACTATAACTGATAAGCTGGAGCGGCTGAAAGAGCAGCTCAATAAACTCTGAGGAGGCGGGATATGTTCGAGAGAATTCTGGTGCCACTGGACGGTTCCAAAGTCGGTGAAGCTGCCCTGGAACATGTCGAGAGACTCATCGCCAAGATAGCGCCAGGCGTTAAAACCGAGGTAGTTCTGTTTCAGGTATTGACCTCGCTGAGCCACTATGTCATTGCCGGCGAAGCCAGCGTTCAGGTGCCCTATACCGATAAAGAGGTAATGTACATCACCCAAAAGGCCAAGGAATACCTGAACAAAGCCGGGGAATGCCTGAAAAACAAAGGCATCAGCGTCAAGACCAAGGTGGCCACGGGCAAAGCAGAGGTGGAGATTGTCAAAGCCGCAGATGAGTTGAAGGCGGACCTCATTGCCATGTCAACTCACGGACGTTCCGGGCTCAGCCGGCTTACCTTCGGCAGCATTACGGCCAGGGTCCTGCGTACGACAAATGTGCCGGTGCTGGTGGTACGGGCGCCAAAAGATACGGAGAATACCTAGCGGGCAAGGTGGCACCGTCAGCGCGGGCGCTCGGTGGAGGCATCCTCGGCGGCAAGCACACCGAAAACGCCCCGGCTGGCCCACAGCTGCTTTAAATACTCCAGCGCCTTCCTGGTATCGCTGGCTACCTTGGCCGGCTCACACTGCGCAATACGATATTTGAACAGCCAGTAGGAAAATTCCTTCATCTCGGCCAGTGTGGTCGACCTCAGCTGCGGATAACCCGCTTCCTTACGAAAGCATTTGAGCAATACCGGCCTCGTCTTCCCATATATGCGGCGGTAGGCCTCGTTGCTGACGTCAACATCTTTATTGAAGCCGGATACCCGCCTTTCTTTGTGCACCTCTTCCTCGGCGGCCATGAGCAGCGCCTGCTCCACCGTCACGCCGTAGAAGTAGTTCAGGTACTGGCGGTATTTGCTCTGCCCGATGAGCGCTTTGACTTCCTTGGGACTGAGTTTCAGGGGTGGCCTGGTGTGGAAAAGGAGCGTTTCCTTCTCATCCACCGGCAGAAGGCCATCAACCGCCTCGCAGAGCCGCTCCGCCAGCAGCAGCCAGTCAAAGGCCTCCCCGGCAATGAGGTACTGGTACACACTGCCGTGATGTTTTTCCGTCGCCGAGTTCCACATCCCCATCGCCTCCAGCAGGGCAACATACCAGTGCCTGCCGCCGGCAATCTCCTGCTCCAGGTGCCTGATAGCTTCGGCATCGCTGGTCAGCAGCGATTTTGAAGATTTTACCTGTTCGGCTGCGCCCTTCATTTTACTGCTTTTCCTGTACCGGGCTTTCCGGAAACTCCGCTTTCAGCCTCTCGTAGAAGTTCAGCTTGCCCGTGGTCACCAGCTCCATGATTTTTTTATTTATGGCCTCCCCCACCCCCGGGATTTCCCGCAGTCTCCCCTCCGCCGCGAGCTGGGCCACGTCCACCGGCAGCTCTTCTATGGCATGCGCCGCCTTCTCATACGCCCGTATCTTGAAGATGTTTTCCTTCTTCAGCTTTAAAAGCTCGGCGATATCGAAAAACACCTGCGCGATTTCAGCGTTAGTCATTTGTAGCTTTTTTCTGATTTATTTTATACTTACTGCGCTTTTCTAATAATATATTTTGATGTGCTTTAACAGGACACTTTCCAATCGCTGATATTTCCTTCTTACTTGATTTATATTTAATTATTTTTGGCTTTTTTCCAACTCTCCCAACCGACACGGGAAATTCATGAAGCATCCTTGTAGTGTCTAACCTATGTTGAGCTATCTCGCAGTATTTCTCTGAG
This sequence comes from uncultured Dehalococcoidaceae bacterium, assembly GCA_964545815.1. Taxonomy (GTDB): domain Bacteria; phylum Chloroflexota; class Dehalococcoidia; order Dehalococcoidales; family RBG-16-60-22; genus E44-bin89. Next base: position 8,175 of record CAZJGR010000045.1, read on the forward strand.
ATATCTATATGAATGAAATGTCTACCTGTTTTTGCAGCAACTACAGCCACGGTACCAGTTCCACCGAACATATCGAGAACAATATTTCTCTTATAAGTGTAGTATTTAATAAGTCTATAAATTAATTCCTCTGGGAAAGGTGTAGGGTGTCCTCTACGTTGCGACTCTGGCGGAATATACCAGAAGCCGTCAGAGAATCTCATAAACTCATCACTTGTAATGTCAGCATCTTTGCTATCGCTTTCAAGAGCCCATGAATCTTTACAGAAGATTAAAACATATTCCCAAGAAGGTACAATGTGTGGATTTGACGGACTTTTCCAGCTACCCCATGCAGTTCTACGCCCCATAGTCTGCTTATACCAGATAATTTCAGTTCTCATTATCATTCCGATTTCTCTTAATTGATTGGAGAAATCGTGATGAATAGGCCGAAAATCCTTTATACTCGTTGGTGCAATGTTTAAGGCAAACCTTCCCCCATTCACCAGCACGCGCTTTGTTTCTACCCAGACCTTTTTTAACCAGCCCAAATAACTCTCATAAGCCAAGCTATCATCGTGGTTATCATAACTAATTCCCAAATTATAAGGTGGTGAAGTTACCGCCAGATGAACAGTTCCATCTGGTATTTGACTCATTACTTCTAAACAATCACCACAAGTAATTCGGTTCAAAATATCCATATTCAATTCCTAATCATGCCTTAGAGTAGCGATAGGCTGTGCGTCCTTGAACCGGTGAAATCCTCTTTCCAGTTCTTTGCCTTATTCTACGTAAAGCTCTTTGCCAATCAAGAGAACCTTTTGAAACTAACTGTACCATTGTCGAAGGAATATCTTTATTAGGAAAACAATCAAATAATTTTTCAATTCTTTTTTCAACTGTCGGTTCATCCATGATTTCTTTCATTGCCTCTGAGGGAACACTATCAACCCAAGCTTTTTTGCCTCTATTACATTCATCACATAACGTAAGAAGGTTTGATATTTCATTTGTACCACCCCAATCAACCGGCCTTATGTGATCAACAGTCAGTTTCACACCGTCATCAACACTACGTCCACAAGTTCTACACCTAAAATTATCCCTGCTGAATACCTGATATCTTATTCTTTCGGAAATAGCTTTCCTCACACCACGCGCTTCACCTTTTTCTAATGAGGTGAGCGTTACATAACCATCACCACGAACATCTATTTTCCAACCTTCTTGCCTTAAAAGGCGAATAGTTCTCGGCACATCATTTAGTCCCGTTAAATCACGAAGTTCTTGGTTATGTATCCACTTACCAATGTTTTTCTTAACATATTCTAGTATCAGTTGCTTCCTGCTCGGTCTTTTCATTTGGTCTTGCCCTTTACCTGTTCCTTATTTCTCCTTCTTCACCCACAAATCACCAAAAGCATAGGCCGGGAACCCCCACCACCTCGCCCTGAGGATGCGCATCAAGATGGCGAACAGTATGGGGTGTTTCTCACCCCACGGCACCAGCATACTGTAATAGGTGGTATTGTAAAGCTCATCACCTCTCTGTTTCTCGTCCTTGGCCTCTTTTATCTTATCGAGCACGTACTTCCTGATGCGGAGCCGGTTCCGGTGCTTTTCCTCTTCCTTGGTGAGCGGCCTTTCCAGACTGGACAGCTGGTCCAGCTCCCCGCCCACTTCCTGCCGCAATTCCTTTAACTGTTCTTCACTGAACATAACCTTATCTACCTTCCACAGCAGTGCTTGTATTTTTTCCCGCTCCCGCAGGGGCAGGGTTCATTGCGCCCCACCTTCCGGCCACCCACCTTCGCCTTCTGTTTGCCAACGGGTCGGCTCCGCCCGACCACCTGAGCCATTGGTGACGGCGCCTGTGCCGACGGTTCTCTCTTGACAATGCTCACGTGGTAGATGGTATGGACCACATCATGCTGAATGGTATCGAGCAGCGTCTGAAACTGCCGGTAGCCTTCACTCTTGTAGGCATCCACCGCCCGTGTCTGGCGCAAAGTCTCCCATTGCGCTTGCTGGCGCATATTTTCCATCGTCGTCAGGTGTTCCACCCACAGGTTATCAATGATGCGCAGCATGACCAGCCGCTCCAGCACCCGCATGTTCTCCGCCCCCAGTTCCTTTTCCCTCTCCTCATAAAGCGTTTCCGCCACCTCGGCAAGCTTCTCTTCAATCTGCTTGGGCTTCAACTCCGCCAGCGAGTCTGCGGTCAATGTGGTGGGCAGGGGCAAGACCGTGGCCAGGTCACCAAGCAGACCTGCCACATCCCAGCCAAGGCCATGCTCATCGGCGATGTGGCGGGCAACCATATTCCCTATCTCATCCCGCACCATGGACAGGATGTTTGCCTTGAGGTCGGTGCCGCCCAGTATTTTGCGGCGTTCCACATAAATAAGCTCGCGGTGCCTGTTGACCACGTCGTCATACTCAACGAGGTGTTTGCGCATGTCAAAGTGGAAGCCCTCCACCCTGACCTGGGCACTCTCAATGGAGCGGTTCACCAGCTTATTTTCGATGGGCATGTTTTCGTCCATGCCCACCCAGTCCATAATGCTTTTAATCCGCTCGCCGCCAAAGCGCCTCACCACTTCATCCTCGAGGGAAACGTAAAAGCGCGAACTGCCCGGGTCACCCTGTCGCCCGGAACGGCCCCGGAGCTGGTTATCAATCCGCCGTGCCTCGTGTCTCTCCGTGCCGATAATGTGCAGCCCGCCGAGCGATATTATCTTATTGTGCTTCTCCTGCCATTCGGTTTCCTTCTGGCCGTCCAGACTCCCCCCGAGCACAATATCAACGCCCCGTCCGGCCATATTGGTGGCCACGGTCACCGACCCCGGCTCACCGGCCCGGGCGATAATATAGGCTTCCTTTTCATGCTGCTTGGCGTTGAGCACCTCGTGGGGAATACCCCGGCGCTTCAAGAGGTCGCTCAGGTATTCCGACTTCTCAATGGAGACGGTACCGATGAGCGCCGGCCGGCTCTGGTGGTGGAGCTGCTCGACCTCCCGGACCACAGCGTTGAATTTGCCCCGCTCGTTCTTGTAAATCTGGTCGGGGAAGTCTTCTCTAATCATCGGCTTATGGGTGGGGATGACCACCACCTCCAGACCGTATATTTTATGAAACTCCTCTGCCTCAGTGGCCGCAGTGCCGGTCATTCCGGCCAGCTTCCCGTACATGCGGAAGTAATTCTGGATGGTGATGGTGGCATAGGTCATCGTTTCACGCTGCACTTTGACATGCTCTTTGGCCTCAATCGCCTGGTGCAGTCCTTCAGAGTAGCGGCGACCCAACATCAGCCGCCCGGTGAACTCATCAACGATGATGACCTCGCCGTCCTTGACCACGTAATCACGGTCGCGCTTATAGAGCACGTGGGCCTTGAGGGCGCTGTCCAGAAAACGGGTGAAAACGTAGTTGGTCGGGTCATAGAGGTTCGGCGACTTCAGCAATCCCTCCCGTCTTAACATCGCCTCCATGGTGCTGATGCCGGCGTCGGTCAGGTGGACTTCGCGTTCCTTTTCATCGATAACATAATCCGCCTCCGGTCTTAATTTAGGGATAAGGCGGGCAAACACGTTATATATCTGCCCCGATTCCTCCGCCGGGCCGCTGATAATCAGAGGGGTGCGGGCTTCATCAATGAGCAGGTTGTCCACCTCGTCAACAATGGCGTAGTGCAGCTCGCGCTGCACGCACTGTGACAGGTCAACCACCATATTGTCCCGCAGGTAGTCAAAGCCAAACTCGCTGCTTGTCCCGTAGGTGATGTCAGCCTCATACGCCTCTTTCCGGGAAATGGGGCGGAACCATCGCCAACGGCTGTCCCCCGAGTCATACGCCGGGTCATACCGTCGTGATGGCTGGTGCTCGTCCGGCGTCTGCTGCGGGTAGATGCTGGCCACCGACAATCCCAGCAAATGATAAATTGGACCCATCCAGTACGGGTCACGCCGGGACAGGTAATCGTTCACCGTCACCAGATGACAGCCACGGCCGGTCAATGCGTTCAGGTAAAGGGGCAGGGTGGCCACCAGCGTTTTTCCCTCGCCGGTCTTCATCTCGGCGATTTTCCCCTGGTGCAGGACAACGCCTCCCATGAGCTGGACATCAAAGTGGCGCTGGCCAATGGTCCGCCTAGCGGCTTCACGCACGGCGGCAAAGGCCCCGGGCAAAAGCTGGTCGAGCGTCTCTCCGTCCTTCAGGCGGGCCCGGAACTCCTCAGTCTTGGCCCGCAGCTCGGCGTCGCTGAGCTTCTCGAATTCAGGCTCAAGCGAATTTATTCTGTCCACAGTTGGCTGGAGTTTTTTCAGCTGCTTTTCGTTGGAATCAACCAGACTGCCCAGCCACTTAAGCATCCTCTTCCTCCCTGACCAGTTCTCTGGCTTGCTCTGCCACATCCTCCCAGACCAAGATATTGACCTCGCCCAGGCCATCAACGGCAAAGGCATGTACGGAAGGGGCGGCATTCGCCTTCAGCAGACACGGTATGCCGTTGCTTTCCAGAAAGCTCTCGATAATCCGGGCTTCCGCCTCACTGGCTGCCCGGTATATCGCCACCATCTTTTTCTGCTTGGTCACCGCGGCTCACTCAAACATGGCACCTATGGACAGTCCGGTATGAATGCGGTGAATCGCCTCACCCAGCAGTGGCGCCATGGAGAGAACAATGATTTTGTCCAATTTCTTATCGTCTTTCAGCGGGACGGTATTGGTCACGACCACTTCCTTCACTGGACAGGAGGCGATTTTCTGAATCGCCTCGCCGGAAAAGATGGGATGGGTACAGCAGGCGTATACTTTCTTGGCACCGTTCTTAATCAGCGTGGCCACAACGGCTACCAGAGAGCCAGCCGTGTCTATTTCGTCGTCCACGGTGAGCGCGGTCATGCCCCCCACCTCGCCGATGATGTTCAGCGTCTCCGTCTGGCCAACGTTGTCGATACGTCGTTTCTCCATAATGGCCAGCGGCGCGTTGAGTTTCTCCGCCACGTCCCGCGCCCGCTTGCTGATGCCGATGTCGGTGGCCACCACCACCAGGTCATCCATGTCCCGGCCCTTGAAATAATTGGCCAGCAGATTCAAGGCGGTGAGCTCATCCACCGGTATGTTGAAGAAACCCTGAATCTGCGCGGCATGCAGGTCAACGGTCAGCAGCCGATTTGCCCCGGCCACGGTCAGCAGGTCAGCAATAAGCCTCGCAGTAATCGGCACGCGAGGCTGGTCTTTCTTATCGGTACGCCCGTACCCGTAGTACGGAACGACCGCCGTAATCCGCTTGGCTGACGCCCGCTTGAGGGCGTCTATCATAATCAACAGCTCAACGAGGTTGGTGTTAACCGGCGAGGACAAAGGCTGAATGACAAAGGTATCACGCTCACGAACATTCTCCAGAATGCGGACAAAGATATTTTCATTGCTGAACTGAAATACCTCGCTCTTGCCCAGAGGTATGCCAAGATAGTCGACCACCTCTTTGGCCAGTTCCGGGTGGGCATTGCCCGTGAATACCTTTAGCTCATCCATAGCACCCGTCTCCTTTAGCCGTAGCATTAAGTACATATAAATTATAGCACGATTAACCGCTCACCTCACTACCGTAAGTTTTGTCGCTCTGAACTGCAAAAGTTCAGAAACATATTGGACTCTTTAGGAGGTGATGAAAAGGGGTCC
>CAZJGR010000046.1:0-6606 GCA_964545815.1 uncultured Dehalococcoidaceae bacterium
TCCAGTCACGGACCAGCCAGACGCCGCCAAACTTGCGCGGGTCGCGGAAAAAGATTTTCGTGCCTCTGTCCAGATGGAAGACAGCCCGGGTATATTCGGGCGGTTGCGTGGAGTCCCGGCCCAGCAGCAGCGAGCCGCTCATCTTCAGGTGAACCACCAGCAGGTCATCGTCGGTCAAGTTCAAAACAAGGTACTTGCCGTGCCGGGAAAGGCCGGTGATTTTCTGTCCGGTCAGGCGGGAACGGAATTCCTCAATCGATGGTGCCTTGACGATGCCGTCCCAGAGAAGGGTGATGCCGGTGATTGTGCACCCTAATATATGCGGGGCAAGCTCATTTTTTATTGTTTCCACCTCGGGCAGTTCGGGCATGTTATTCCATTTCCCCCCAGTTCTGGCCCTGCTTGGTGTCAACCTTCAGCGGTACGTTGAGCTGAAGCGCTGAGGACATTACCTGAGGCACAAGCTTCTGTACTGTTTCCATCTCCCCATCAGGCACTTCAAGGACAAGTTCATCGTGTACCTGCAGCAGCATCTTGCTCTTCAATCGCTGTTTGTCCATCTCGCGGTCGAGGTTGATCATGGCTACCTTGATGATATCGGCCGAGGTGCCCTGCACTGGCATGTTGATAGCCATGCGTTCGGCGGCTTCCCGCACCTGGCGATTGGACGAGTTGATTTCCGGGATGAAACGCCGTCTGCCCAGAATGGTCTGCACGTAGCCGTTTTCCCGGGCCTGCTTTTTGGTTGATTCAAGGTATTCTTTCACCTTCGGGTATTTGGCGAAGTAGGCAGCGATGAACTGGGCGGCCTCTTCCCGCGAGAGCTCGGTGGCCTGCTCCAGCCCGTACTCGCTCATGCCGTAGATAATGCCGAAGTTCACCGTCTTGGCCAGCCGGCGCATGTCAGCGGTCACCTGTGACTTTTCGACATTGAAAAGCTGGGCGGCGGTGGCGGCGTGGATGTCCTCATCGTGCCGGAAGGCATGGATTAGGCCCGGGTCCTGGGAAAGATGGGCCAGCGCCCGCAGGTCAATCTGTGAGTAATCTGCGGCGAACAGGCAGCTGCCCTGTGGCGCGATGAAGGCGCACCGTATCTGCCTTCCCTGCTCGCCACGGACGGGTATGTTCTGTAGGTTCGGCTCGCTGGACGAGAGCCGACCGGTCGTCGTCCTCGTCTGGTTGAAGCTGGTATGCACCCGGCCGGTTTTGGCGTTGACCAGGCCGGGAAGGGCATCGATATAGGTGGACTTGAGTTTTGATAGCTGCCGGTACTCCTGGATTAAGCGGATTATCTCGTATTCTTTGAGTTCGTCCAGGACTGATGCTTCCGTGGAATATTTGGACTTGCCTCTCCGTGTGGTGGGTATCTTTAACTCCTCAAACAGGACTTTGCCCAGTTGCTGCGGCGAGTTGATGTTGAACTCATGCCCGGCCAGAGTGAATATCTGTGTCTCAAGCGTGGCAATCTGCTCTCCGAGCTGCCGTGACATTTCCTGCAGCAGTTCCTTATCGAGGGCGATGCCGTTTCGCTCCATGCGGAGGAGCACCGGCACAAGGGGCATCTCAACGTCAGAGAAGAGCTGCCAGAGCCCCTGCTGCTGCTGCAGTCCCTGGCTGAAGAAATCGGTCAAGCGTCGGGTCATATCGGCATCGGCGCAGGCGTAGTTGGCCACCTTTTCTATCTCAACCTGGGACATGGAGAGCTGTTTGGGGCCGGAGCCAATTAAATCAGCGATGGGGGTCATATCAATATTCAGCCTGCTGAAGGCTAGGGTTTTCAGGCCGAGCGATTTTTCTCCCATCAGGTAGGCGGCGACCATGGTATCAAAAGTCAGGTTATTTACGCTCACCCCAAGCTCGGCCAGCACGGTCATATCGTATTTGCTGTTGTGGGCCAGCTTGGCCAGCCCTTTGTCCTCCAGAACGGGCTTGAGGCGGTCAATGACCTGCTGCCGGGGGAGCTGTGCCACCGATTGCAGGCTGGTATGACCCACCGGGATGTAATAGGCTTCTGCCGGTGCCGGTGAGAAAGAGATGCCGACCAAGTCAGCCTGCAGTGGGTTCAGGCTGGTTGTCTCTAGGTCAAAGGCAAAAGACTTGGACGCCACCAGACGGTTAATCAAATCATCAAGGGCGGAGGAGGTATTTATGATACCGTAATCTCCCTGCGGGGGCCCGGTTTTCACTTCAGCGGGTGGTGACTCAGGGACCTTTGCCTCGACTTCGATTTCCGGCAGCCGGTTCCGCAGGCTGACAAATTCAAGCTCGCGGAAGAGCTCGGTGACTGCCTGGCGGTCATACCGGCTTGTCTGGCAGAGGTCAAGGTTCAGCTCAACCGGTGCCCCGGTAATAATGGTGGCCAGTTGCTTGCTCTGGCGTGCCACCGCTTCGTTCTGGCGCATTGTCTCCTGGAGCTTCGGGGGAGCGACCTCGTCGATATGCTCGTAGATGCTTTCCACGGTGCCGAACTGCTGGAGCAGCTTGACCGCCGTTTTTTCACCCACGCCGGGGACACCAGGAATATTATCTGATGGGTCGCCAACCAGGCCCTTGAGGTCGGCAATCTGCTCTGGCTTCACTCCGTACCGGTTGCTGACCGCTGACTCGTCATACAGCGTGGTATCGCTGAAAGACCGGCCTGCCTTTGGGTAGAGCACCTTCACGTGAGGGGAAACAAGCTGCATGGTATCGGCATCACCGGTGACGATGACCGTGTCAATGTCCTGCTGGTCAGCCTGATGGCTCAGTGTTCCCAGGACGTCGTCAGCTTCATAGCCGTCAAGCTCATAGATGGGGATGCGGAAGGCTTCAACCAGCTGCTTTACCCGGTCTATCTGGCTGATTAGTTCTGGAGGAGCCGGGGGGCGGTGCGCCTTGTACCGGTCGAAAAGCTGGTGGCGGAAGGTGGGGCCTTTTTTATCAAAGGCGATGGCGTAATGGGTGGGCTTGAGCTCATTCAGGGTCTTGAGCAGCATCTGTGTGAAACCATATACGGCGCTGACAATCTCTCCGGTCTTGCTTACGGTTAATCTTACCGGCGACCGGCTTGACTGGAAGGCATGATAAGCGCGGTGGATGATGGCGTTGCCATCAAACAGAACGAGGAGCGGCTTTTTCACAATTAAATTATAGCAGAGCAGGGGATGGGAAAGAAGGACGGAAAGGGGGAATCATTCCTCCACGGTTGGAGGCAGGGACTTCTCGTCCTGGTAGCGCTGGCGGATATACTTGTAGATTTCAATGCCGGTGGCGGTCAAGGGGCCAGCCAGAATGAGCCCCCAGACGCCGGCAAGGTAAGCACCCAGGACAAGCATAAAAATCATCACGGCGGGGTGGATGCGCAAGTAACCCCCCTGAATTCGGGGTACCAGCAGGCTGTTCTCCAGCAACTGGACGGCCAGGAAAAGGACGATGACCCAGATTACCTTGCCCGGAGCCAGAGCCAGAGCAATTATCGCTACCACGGCGCCACTGAACCATGGTCCGAGCGTGGGGATGAGTTCTCCAATGCCGGCCAGAATCGCCAGTACCGGCGAGTACGGGATTCCCAGTATCAGCAGGCCAATGAAAACCAGGTACGCCACTACCATGCCGAGCATCAACTGGGCACGGATATAGCGCCCGAGGACTCTTTCGATGATAGAAAACAGGTTCCTGATGTGTTCGGCGATGCCGGGGGTGAACGCTGAGAACAGGCTACGCTTAAGTTTGGCAGAATCCTTGAGAGCGTAGAAAAGGAACAGCGGTAAGGCGGCCAGACCGAACACGAGGCTGAAAGTCTCCGGCATGAGGGAAACGCCCCGGAACAGGGCGTCCCGAATGGCGTTGCCCAGGGCCACACCGGTCTCCAGAAGTGCTTTGTCCACCTCGCTGCGTATCTCCGGGGGAAACTGCTCCTTTATAACTTCAAGCCATTGGGTGATTTGATAGAGGCTTTGGCTGATAAAGTAGGGGGCACCTGTAGCCAGGCTTACTGAAGCATCGATAACCGCGGTAGCGATTACATAGGAGAAAACAACCAGCAACGCCAGAAGAATAAAAAAGACAATCAGGATGGACAGGACACGCTTGAATTCTGGCCATTTTCCCGGTCTGGGGAATCTTAGTTCCAACCAGGCAATGATTGGCGAGAGCAGGTAAGCCAGCACCAGTCCGAGAGCAAATGGCAGAATGACCGTTCTGAGGAGGTAAAGGACCCAGCAGAATATAACCGTGCCCAGTACCAGAACGACCAGTCGCCAGTGCCGGCGGGAAAATTGAGCCATTACAAATACAATTCTCCTGCTAACTTACCAGAGATGAGTATCAAAGACTGAAGACAAAGGTAATCAGGAACTGACCGGTTATTTGCCTGATTTCCTTCGGCCCAGTTTCTCTTCGACGCGGCGCTCAACGGCAGCGGCGGCTTCCTTAGCCTTTTCTGCGGTTTCTCTCGCCTTCTCAGCTGCAGACTCTGCCTTTTCTTTCAGCATAGCCCGCATTTCCCTTCCCGGTTTAGGCGCGTAGAGAAAGCCAATGGCCACGCCAACAACGGCACCCAAAAGAAATCCAACTGCGAAACTGGCACCAGTATCTTTTTCAGCCATTTCTACCTCCTTGCTTTCTTCTGGCAAATCCACGGAACAGGCCAACTACCTGCCGCACGCCCTGGACAAAGGCAGCCAGCTGTGCCAGTGGCCTCGATACTTCCTCCTCTACAGTTGCGGAGATGTTCTCAATCCGTTTGGCCGTCGCCCTTGCCGAGTCCAGTATCGGCCTCAGCTTGCAATACAGCATAAAAGCCAGAATGCCGATAGAGATGACAACGATGGTGACACCGAAGCCCAGGATTACTATCGCCAGGTCACGGAACCATTCCATATCCACTGGTCCTTACCTCCGTCGACAACAGATTACCATAATATTGTAGCTATCTTGTCAAGCAATGTAAAGGGGCAGCCGATTAGAAGTCGCTCAGTGGTGCTCCGGCGATGGATTTGAGGAAGGAAGTATCGTTGTGTCTGGTGAGGATAAACTGCTCATTCTGGTAGGCGAAAATGGAGATGCCGCAGGTATCCTGTCTGATTTTCCAGAAATGGCGGTTGTCCAGTCCCAGCAACGCACAGACCATGACTTTGTTCACCACGCGGTGCCCGACGATTACTATGGTGCCACGGTGATTTTCTATAACCTTATTTCTAACTAGTATCACCCTTTTTCGGACATCATCCAGGGTCTCACCGCCGGGCATCCTGACCTTTTCCGGATGAGCTATCCATCTGGCGTACAGGTCTCCGTATTTCTCTTTCACCTCCTGATGCGACAGCCCCTGCCACTGGCCAAAGTTGAAGTCGATGAGGTCTGGTTCAACGTTTGCTTTTAGCTTATGGTGGTTGGCGATGATTTCGGCGGTTTTGAGCGCCCGTTTCAGAGGGCTGGAGTAAATGGCTTCTATTGCTGATGTGCTTAAGTATGCGGCCAGCAGTTCCGCCTGCCTGACTCCCGTTTCGCTTAAATCGATATCAATCTGGCCCCGGAATACCTCGGCCACATTCCATTCCGTTGCACCGTGTCTGACGAGGATAATCTCGGTCACCGTTCGCCTCCGGGCCCTACTGCATATTAGATAAGACGCGTGGGATGTGTCAAGAAATCGGTGTAAACTATCTTTTGAATAAAGATTTTTCGTGATATACTGTAGGGCATAGCGGGAGGGTATATGAAAGGTAAGGACTTCCTTTCCATAGCTGACCTGAACCGTGAGGACATACCGTTACTTATCTCCCGTGCCGTTGAGCTGAAAGCCGAAGGCTGGAGCCTTTCCCTCAGCGAGAAAGTACTGGCCTTGGTATTTGAAAAGCCATCGTTGCGGACGCGGATGAGCTTTGAGGTAGCCATGCGGCAGCTGGGCGGGCAGGCTATCTATCTGTCTCCGGCGGAGGTTGGCCTCGGAAAACGGGAATCAGTGGCGGACGTAGCCCGGGTTCTTTCCCGCTATGCGGACGCCATTGCCGCCCGCACCTTCTCGCACCAAACTCTGGAGGTGCTGGCACGGTACGCGGACGTCCCGGTGATAAACGCCCTTTCTGACCTGGAGCACCCATGCCAGGCACTGGCAGACCTGTTTACCATTTATGAAAAGAAGGGCGAGCTTGAGGGGTTGAAACTGGCGTACGTGGGTGATGGCAATAACGTGGCGCACAGCCTCATGCTGGCCTCAGCACTGGTCGGCATCAATTTCCGGATTGCCTCGCCGGCTGGCTATCAGGTGCGTGATGATTTGCTCAAACTGGCGCAGGGTTATGCTGCTGAGAGCGGTGCGGAAATACTTTGTACTGAGGACCCGCAGCGGGCGGTGCATGAGGCTGACGTTGTCTATACCGATGTCTGGACAAGTATGGGACAGGAAGCCGAAAGCGAGAAGCGGCGCAAGGCGTTCGCCGGCTACCAGATAAATGGCGAACTTTTATTGCTGGCCGAGGAAGATGCCATACTGATGCACCCTCTGCCCGCCCATCACGGGGAAGAGGTGGCGGAAGGAGTCCTCGACGGTCCGCAGTCGGTGGTCTTTGACCAGGCGGAGAACCGGCTGCATTTGCAGAAAGCGTTGCTATCGGATATGATTGG
>CAZJGR010000046.1:6706-13766 GCA_964545815.1 uncultured Dehalococcoidaceae bacterium
ACCAGGCGGAGAACCGGCTGCATTTGCAGAAAGCGTTGCTATCGGATATGATTGGTGGCCTAGAGATACCGTGGATGAAATACGAGTAAAAGGGGGCCGAATGTATACGCTGAAGGCAATCATCAACCGTGGCTCAGGACTTGCGGGAACATATGACCGAATTAAAGAGCATTGCCCGAACCGGCATTGAACCCCCAAGTGTAAAACTGGCTTAGGAAGTCCGTTAAAATGGGGTAAAAAACGTGGCGGCAGGCAAGCCAATCGTGGCGATCGTGGGTCGGCAGAATGTGGGCAAGTCCACCCTGTTCAACAGGATGGTGGGGAGGCGGCTGGCAATTGTCGCCGACTTGCCCGGCACAACCAGGGACCGGGTCATCGCTTCCGTATCTTGGCGTGACGTGGAATTTACCGTTGTCGATACCGGTGGCCTGGAATTTGCCGCCCGTTCGACGGTTGCCCGCGGTGTCCAGGAGCAGATAGAGACCGCGATGGCTGGGGCTGATGTCATTATTTTTCTGGTGGATGTGAAGAGCGGGGTAATCGCTGACGACATGGAGATGGCGGACAGGCTGCGGCGGGTGGGAAAGCCAGTGCTGCTGGTGGCTAATAAAGCGGACAATGAAAAGCTGGAGGCCGGGGCAGTGGAGTTTTACCAGTTGGGGCTGGGGGAGCCTCTCGCCATCAGTGCCTACCACGGACGCGGTACAGCGGAACTTCTGGACCGAATCATTGCTCTGTTCCCGGTGCCGGTAAAGAAAGTGGCGGAACCGGAGCTCATGAAGATAGCCATTGTCGGTCGGCCCAACGTGGGCAAGTCAATGCTGCTCAATGCCCTGGTGGGTGAAAAAAGGGCCATTGTAGATGATGCCCCGGGAACGACCCGTGATGCTATTGATACGGTAGTTGACTTTGATGGGCAAAATGTGCTACTTATTGATACATCCGGTATAAGGAAGCGGGGACGGATCGAGAGGGGGGTGGAGTGGTACAGTGTGATCCGTGCTTTGCGGGCTATTGACCGGGCGGACATAGTCTTGCTGGTGCTTGATGCTATGGATATGGTAACCGCTCAGGACACGCACATTGCCGGCTATATCCAGCAGGCGGCCAAAGGGGCGGTGGTGGTGGTCAACAAGTGGGACCTGGCGGATAATAAAAATGTAGACGAGTGGAACCAGTATCTTAGAAGTCAGCTGAAGTTTATGAGCTACGCACCAGTAGTCTATACCTCGGCGAAGTACGGTGAGGGTGTAAACCGGATAATGCCAGAAGCATGCCAGGTCTACCAACAGAGGATAAAAAGGCTGGCCACTGCCGAGGTTAATGATGTCATTCAGCAGGCGGTAGCGGCCCATGTGCTACCACGCAAGGGACTCAAGCAGCTGAAAATCCTCTACGCAACTCAAGCGGAAGTCAATCCGCCAACCTTTGTTTTTTTCGTTAACGATGCGAAACTGGCGCACTTTTCATATCGCCGTTATCTGGAGAGCAAGTTGCGCCAGGCATTCGGTTTCGCTGGAACACCGCTTCGTTTAATTTTCAGGACCAGGGAGGAAGAGTCATGATTGCGGCCAAATTAGTGGCCGTGGCCTTTGTTGGCTATTTTCTTGGTTCAGTTCCCATTGGCGTGATGGTAGCGCGGCGAAGCGCCAATGTGGATGTTACCAGCTTCGGGAGCGGTAAAATCGGCGCCACCAACGTGTTAAGGGTGGCCGGGAAAAAAGCGGCCGGTGTAGTTGTCGTTCTTGATATTCTCAAGGGATTTCTGCCGGTGGTGTTTGCCGCCCTGATGTTTAATGGTGAATATGTGCTGGCCGGTAGCACGAGCCCGTGGTGGCTTTCCCGAAGTGCTCAGGTGCTGGCAGCACTTTCGGCGATTTCCGGTCACAAGTGGTCGGTGTTTCTTCGCTTCAGAGGTGGCCGGGGTGTGGCGACCTTCTTTGGCGGTTTGTTTGGTCTGTGCCCGGCGGCAGCATTGTTTGGTGGTGAAATACTATTTCTCGGCGCTTGTCTGACCAGATATGCATCGCTCGGTTCGATATCGGGGGCAGTCGCTGCCTATGCGATAATGATTCCTCTTACCATACTCAACGGTTTCCCTGTCGAATATCTGGTGTATGCGCTCATCGGCGCCGTGTTCATTATCGTCGTTCACCGCGACAATATCAGCCGGCTGCTGGCGGGCAAGGAGCGCCAGCTCGGCGAACGGGTCAAGCTGTAAGAGCAGCCGCCAACTTTAGCTTCCTGAATCAAGGGTTTCCCAAATGCCCGCAATTGGATTAAAATAAGCTATGCTCAAAGTCGGCATCATTGGTACCACCATATGGGGCATTACTTTATCTATCATCCTGGCGAAAAAAGGGGTAGATATCGGTTTGTGGGCTCGCACCGAGAAGGAAGCCGATGACTTGCGGGACAGCGGCCCGGACCCGGACGAAACACCAGATGTTACCTTCCCGCCCAATATTCTCATCACCCATAAGATGGAGGAAGCCCTTGATGAGGCCAAGGCGGTGATTCTGGTGGTGCCATCCCAATCAATGCGGCAGAACACCAAGCTGATAGCCGGCCACCTTACGAAATCAATGCTGGTGGTCAGTGCCGCCAAGGGGCTGGAGATTGGCAGCGGCCGACGTATGTCACAGGTGATTGCCGAGGAGATAAACCCCCGTTTTCGCTCCAATATCTGTGTGCTCTCGGGCCCTAACCTGGCCAGAGAGATTTTGTGCGGCCTGCCGGCCGCCACGGTGGCGGCGGCCGAAGACAGCTCGGTGGCAAGGCAGGCACAGAGGATACTGACCACATCAAACCTCTGCGTCTTCACCAATACGGATGTTGTCGGCGTGGAGCTGGGTGGCTCACTCAAGAATATCATCGCGCTCGGTGCCGGTATTGCCGACGGACTGGGCTATGGCGATAATGCCAAGGCTGCTTTCATGACGCGGGGTTTGACGGAAATCACGGCGCTCGGTGTTGCTCTGGGGGCAAATCCGCTTACCTTCTCCGGACTGGCCGGCCTGGGCGATGTCATCACCACCTGTGCCAGCCCGTTGAGCCGCAACCACTACGTTGGCGTGGAATTAACCAAAGGTCGTTCCGTGTCCGAAATAGTGAGCACCATGAGCGGCGTCGCCGAGGGGGTAACGACCACGCTGGTCGCCCGCAATCTGGCCCGTAACCTCGGGCTGGAAATGCCGATAGCGGAAAGAATCTACCGGGTACTCTACGAGAATGCTGACCCACGCGAAGTGGCGGTGGAAATGATGGGCGGAAACGTGCGGCACGAGCTGTCCGGGAGACGCTGGCGACTGTTCTCTTTATTCAGACGTCGCAAGATACCTCAGGGGAGCGGGTAAGCACGCCATTGGCGTTTGACTCACTCCGAATCAGGAGCGGGGTTTTTTGCCGTCTCTTTTTGCCTGTCCCAGGCTAGCCGCCAGTTCCTCAAAGAGCTGGCGCTGCTCTTTAGTCAGCGATTCCGGAGTAACCACCCGTAACTTGACAATCTGGTCGCCACGCCCGTTCTGTCGCAGGTGGGCGATGCCCTTGTTCTTCAGGCGGAACTCCTTCCCCGTCTGGCTTCCGGAAGGGATGGTTATTTTCTCCTTGCCGTAAAGGGTGGGGATTTCGACCTCGTCACCGAGTGCCGCCTGCGCGAAGTTAACCGGCAGTTCGCAGATGATGTCGTCGCCATCCCTCACGAATAGTTCATGCTCTCGCACGCCGATGGTCACATAGAGGTCACCTGAGGAGCCGCCCCTCAAACCAACATCCCCCTCGCCGCTCAGGCGTATCTGGGTGCCATCCTGTATGCCGGCCGGAATCTTGACCGAGATGGGACGCGACTGTTTTTCCTGGCCTTTTCCCTGGCACTGCGGGCACGGCTCGGCTATGGCCTGTCCCTCACCATGGCACCGGTCGCATACGGTCGTGTTAATGAAGCTGCCGAAGAGGCTGCGCTGGACGCGTCGCACCTGGCCGGTGCCGTTGCAGTTCGGGCAGCGAAACGGCTGGCTGCCCGGTTTGGCGCTGGTGCCGCGGCAGGTGGTACACAGCTCGGTGCGTTTTACCTCAATTTCCTTCTCGCAACCGAAGGCGGCTTCTTCAAGGGATATGGCGGTTTCGTGTTGCAGGTCAGCGCCCCGCTGTGGCGCACGGCGGTGAGCATACGTCATGCCGCTGAAAAAGGCGTCAAAGATATCGCCGAAGCCACCAAAGTCAAAGCCCTCAAAACCACGGGTGAAAATACCGTCGGTATCAATGTGGCCAAAACGGTCATAGCGGGCGCGCTTGTCGACGTCGGAAAGTACCTCGAAGGCCTCATTTATTTCCTTGAACTTCTCCTCCGCCCCGTCATCGCGGTTGCGGTCGGGGTGGTACTTAAAGGCGAGCCGACGGAAAGCCTTTTTGATATCTTCCGCAGTGGCATCCCTCGGTACACCCAGGGCTTCGTAGTAATCTCGTTTTGGTGCCATATTGGTTGCCTATTTCAAGCCTTATGATGAAAAGGTGAAAATGCCAATCTAACCGGCCAGAATTACGTTCAAATAAATGCTTCCGTGCATATTTTCTCTAATATGATACTAACAAGACCACTATCAACTGTCAAGGGAATAACGACAAAAGGCTATTGACTGAAATAGAACAAATGTGCTAATTTATGGTTACTTGATTTTTTACGGTGGGCCGGGGGCCAGTGTGAGAAGACATGGGCACAATGGAAGCCGAATATCCCGTAGCAGAACTTTCCGGAGATGAACGTGATTTACCGCCAGAATTCTGCCGTTACCGTGACGAAGGGTGTGACCTGGCTGCGGCCTGTCTGAGGTGCCCTTTTCCGCAGTGCATCTATGAGCAGCCCGGCGGCAGACAGCACTGGCTGAAAGCGATGCGGAACCGGGAGATAATCAGGCTGTTCACCAAAGAAGGTAAGGAGATAAAAGAACTGGCCCTGATGTTCGGGGTAAGCACCAGGACAGTGCAGAGGGCACTAGGCAAAACGCTGATAAAAGGAGAACGGTCAGAAAATGAAGGAAACGCTTCCGATGCAGTTGGCAAGATTGGACGTTGACCGTACCAAGGGTTACAAGGAGCTTCTCGATTTCTATTACGGTCGGCAGTGGGCCGGCCGGGAGAGGAGGGGGGAACGACGTCTCATCTTCAACTACGCCAAGGTGTTCACCGACAAGGTGGCATCATATCTGATGTCGGGCATTCACTTCGCCGTTGATGCGGCGGAAAATTCAGAGGCAGCGAGAGACAAGGCCCAGCAGGCTGAAGAGGCTCTATACGGGGTTTATGAGGAAAATAATCTGGAGCAGCTCGACCTGGAGACGGAGATAGACTGCGCCATTCTTGGTGATGCTGGCTACAAGGTTATCTGGGACACGGTGGAAAAGAAGGTCAGGGTAACCACTCCCGATGTCCAGGGTATTTATGTCTGGTGGCTGGGAGACGATACCTCGAGGGTATGGCGGGTCGCTTCCCGGTATATATTATCGGCGGAAGAAACCGAGCTCCTTTATCAGGTAAGGCCCAAGAACAAGACAGCCACCGTGGTTGAAGTGTGGACAGACCGGGACTTTGAGCTATATCTGGACAATGTCTTGGTGGAAAAGAAGCCAAACCCATACGGCTTCATCCCTTTCATCATTTATCCCAACCTGCGTGAGCCCAAGAAATTCTGGGGCGTGTCTGACCTGCCCCAGATTATGGAATCACAGCGTGAGCTGAACCGGGCGATGAGCCAGCTATCGCGGATACTGGAACTTTCCGGCAACCCAATCGCGGTGCTGGAGAATGTGGAAGAGTCAGAAGATATCGCCATCAGGCCTGGGGCAGTGTGGAACATACCGGAGGACGCCAAGGCCTACCTGCTCGACCTGCTTCAGGGCGGTGGCGTTAATCTGCACATCAACTACATTGAGCTGCTTTACCGCACCCTGCATGACATTTCTGAATCGCCCCGCTCTGCCTTTGGTGGTACGGAAAGAGACCTGTCCGGGGTGGCGCTGGAGATTGAACTCCACCCGCTGCTGCAGAAGGTGCGCCGGAAACGAATCATCCGCACCGCCGTCTACAACCGCCGGAATGAGATGATTCTCCGGCTGCTGAAAAAGTATCGGGGCCTGGACTTTGGCCACAACCATCTGCGGGTGGTGTGGGGGCCGGTACTGCCTCAGGACATAACCCGCCAGGTAAACAACGAACAGGTACTCGTCCAGAACGGCATTCATTCCCGTAGGCGGGCCATGGATGAGCTTGGGGTCAGGGACCCGGATAACGAGTTCGAGCGATGGCTTGAAGAGCGGGAGACCATTCTCAAAATGAACCGACAGCTTAACGCCAGACCGACGAGAAACGAAGGGAGAGAGAGGGTTTTAGCAGTTCCGTCGGAAGGCGTTGCGGAATAACCAGCAGGAGGCATAATGGTGGCTGATAAAGAAAAGGAACTGACAGATGAGCTTGAAACACTTCAGGGGGAACTGGAAAGTCTGAAGCAGAAAAAAGAGGCACTGGCCCGTGAGCTTGAAGCCAGAGCCGCAACCGTAGGCGAGCTTCAGGGGGCGTTGGCGACTAGGGATACCGAGATTGCTGTCCTGAAGCAGACCATCGCCGAGTCAGAAGGGAAGCTGTCTGAAATAAACGGGCGTCTATCCCAGGCTGTGGCCAGCTACCGGGAGATGGTGGCAGCGGCGCATCCGGAAATACCGCCCGAGCTCATCGCCGGCGATTCGGTGGCATCGGTGGATGAATCACTGCGGAGTGCCCAAGCGCTGGTCGATAAAGTGAAACAGGGAATAGAGGCTGAAACTTCAAAAACCAGAGTGCCGGCCGGTGCGCCACCGCGGGCACCGCTCGACCTGTCGGTTCTGTCTCCGCGGGAGAAAATTCAATACGCAATAGGAGGTAAGAGATAAATGGCTTTAACACTGGTGGAAGCAAGTAAGTTATCAAATGATATGCTGCTCCAGGGCGTGGTGGAGACCATTATCAAGGAATCATCCGTCCTGCAGCGGCTGCCTTTCATTGAAATTGTCGGCAATGGGCTGACCTATAA
>CAZJGR010000047.1:0-13669 GCA_964545815.1 uncultured Dehalococcoidaceae bacterium
GTTCCAGAGCCGTCAGGGCAATTATCTGGTCACCTTCGCGGATAATGGTGTTGGGATTAGGAATGACCGGCTTACGGTCTCTGGGAATTATCAGTGCCAGCTTGGCTCCCTCTGGCAGCGAGACTTTCTTGATGGGTTTGCCAATGGTCTTTGAGCCCGGCGGTATTCTTACCTCGACAATCTCCAGCCCCTTGTCGCTTCGTGTCAGCAAATGTGTCAGCGGATGGGTGGGCACCTCTTGCTCTATAGCCTCTAGGATAATACTGGTAGTGCTTACCGTAACATCAATGCCCAGCTTCTTGAAGATGACCACGTTCTTCGGGTTTCGGATGCGGGCGATGGTGCGGGGCACATTGAATTTATGCTTGGCTATCTGGCAGGCGACCAGATTATCTTCATCGTCTCCGGTAGCGGCCACCAGCATGTCCGCTCTTCCCGTGCCTACTTCGGCCAGCGTGGCCGCCTCGCAGCCGTCACCGGTCACGCAAACGCTGCCCATTTCCTCGTTGATAATATCGCAGAAATGGGCGTTTTTTTCCACAATGAGTATCTCATGTCCTTCATTAAGCAAGGCTCTGGCCAGATAGTAGCCTACTCTACCACCACCAACAATGACGATATACATCTCTTTCCTCTTAGCTCTCTATCTTTTTCTTTACCAGCTCGGCGAAAATCGTCGTCGGGCTGAAAGCCTCTATACCAAGGGTATTATAAAGCTCCTGGCGCAGAGGGTCATAGATTCGGGAAATAACCCGTGGCACATTGAAAATATGCTTGGCAATCTGGGCAGCCATGACATTCCGGTTGTCCCCCTGCGTCATGGCGACAAAAACGTCTGCCTCTTCAATGCCGGCTCTCCTCAGTACCTCTTCATCCACGCCGTTGCCGAGCAGCAAGGTACCTCTGAAATCAGGCGGCAACCTCCGGAAACTTTGAGCATCGATATCAAGGATGGTGATTTCGTGTCTGCCTTGTTCCAGCAGTGTGGCTAGCTGAGCACCGACTCGGCCGCAGCCCATAATGACTATTTTCATCATTGACCTCAGCAAATTATTTTAATGTTGATATAGTATCACCGGGCAGGGTGAATTCTTCAGCACGTAGGGAACCACATCGCCCAAACTGAATTGACCGAAGTGTCTTTCATGTTTGACACCCATCAGAATAAGGTCGACCTCACGCTCCTCTGCTTCATTGATTATCGCCGGGCCTACCTCGCGGGCCTGAAGGACATCAGTCTGTACTTCGTAGCCTTCTTCTTCGGCCAGGATTTCCATATGGTCGAGAATGCCCTCGGCTTTTTCGATTTCAGGTCTGATTTCCGCATCAATGGGCAGGGCACGCTTGATGGCGACAACGTAAACTGACCAGATCTTGCCCTTTTCTTTCTTGGCAAGCCTGATAGCCAGCCTCATCGCCTCATCATCAACCTCGCTACCAACCACCGGTACCAGAATTTTCTGGAATCCCATTTCTTCCTTCCGTTTTCTATTTAGGGCATAGGGTATTATAATCCTCTGCATCAAAATCTACAATATGGCGCTGTCTCTTCCTGTCGGCTTTTCCGGCTCTTTCCATCAGTGCAATAGGTTATTTTATGCCCCTTCAAGGTGGCTGTCAAATTTTATCTGACGCTATTGCTATTGACAATTGTCACATTAAAAGCTATAATATATGCCAAATGTCACAAGGAAAAAGATGCTGCCATGATAATCAGAACCAGGATATTTGAGCTTTGTAATGGGCGCTATCATAACCTGTCAGGGCTGGCTCAGGCTATGGGACTTTCCGTGAGCCAGGTTTATCGGGTCCGTGAGGGAAAACGCCATATCAATCAAAAATTCATCGTCGGGGCCAAAAGGGCCTTTCCCGATTACGGGCTGGATGACCTCTTTTATCTCGATAAGGAATCGTTCGATGGTTTTGCCGTAGGGACAGGTGTCACGGGCGTTACCAGACCATTTAAATAAAAGGGAAGAAAAATTTAACCATCGGAGAACTTAGTGGGAATCTAACGGGAGCGGATAGCCTCGATTTTAGAGGCCGGTTTCTTCCGGCTGTATCTTGCGCAATGTTTCCCTTACTTCAGGGTGGTCAATATACAGCGTCCCGCTTAGGTGGTCGACTTCGTGTTCCAGTGCCTGGGCTAACAGGCCCTCAGCTTTTACCCTCACTTCTTTGCCATTCTGGTCGCGGCCCTTCACGGTTACGGATTCAGCGCGTTTAATTTGTCCGAAGTAACCGGGGATGCTGAGGCAGCCCTCGTCAATGACTCTTTCCCCCCTCCGGCGCACTATCTCCGGGTTGACCATGATGATATCGTCTTCTTCAGGTAGGCCAATAACGATGACCCGCAGCGGGACGCCGACCTGCGGTGCCGCCAGCCCAACACGACCCGGCTCGGCATGAAGCGTCTCCAGCATGTCCCGGATAAGCTTTTTGATGGAACGGTCAAAGGTGTGGACTTTTTTAGCCTTCTGTTTCAGCACGGAATCGGGAACAATACGGATTGGAAGTACGGCCATAGTGATTCCTTGAATGATAAAATCGATTACAGTTTACTAGAGCAGGCTCACCGGGTCAATGTCGACCGTCCAGCCCGGCGGAAAAGTTATCGCTGAGAGGAAAGAGGGCAGTTCAGTGCCGCGTAATATTATCTGCCACCGGTAGCGGCCTCTGAGGCGATGGATAAACGCCGGGGCCGGACCAATCAGGCTGAGAGGGCTTACGCCTCTGGCGTCTCTTTCCAGCGTTAATACCTTCCTCATTCTTTCTGCCTCCCGCTGGCAGACGGCGTCATTGGTGTGGCTGCAGGTTAAAAGTGCCAGCCGGGAAAATGGAGGATTATGCAGCTGACGCCGGTAGTCAATTTCCCTTTCGTAAAAAGCCGCATAATCATGTTTCGCCGCGGCCTGGATGGCATAGTGGTCTGGCGCAAAGGTCTGAATGATTACCTGCCCGCCGAGGGGCCCCCGGCCGGCCCGGCCGGCCACCTGGCTCAGGAGCTGGAAAGTCCGCTCGCCGGCCCGGAAGTCGGGGAGGTTAAGGCTTGTGTCCGCGCTCACCACTCCCACCAGTGTTATCCGGGGCAGGTCCAGCCCTTTGGCCACCATCTGTGTGCCGATGAGAATATCCGCTTTGTGGTCGCGAAACTGGCGCAGTATTTTCTCATGCGATTCCTTGCTTCGGGTCATATCGCTGTCCCAGCGGAGCAGTCGCGCCCGAGGCATGGTGTAACTGACTTCCTGTTCCAGTTTCTGCGTGCCCAGTCCCAGGTATTTCATCTGTCGGCTGAAACACCGTGGGCAGCGGTCGGGCACCGCGGTCTTGTAGTTGCACTGGTGGCAGACAAGCACATCCTCGGCATAGTGGTGGGTCAATGGTACCTCACAGCGGCGGCAGCGCAGCACGAAGCCGCAGCGCCGGCACTGAATGAAGGTGGCCCCACCCCTGCGGTTGAGAAAAAGAATCACCTGCTCGCCGCCGTTTACGGCCTGTGCCAGCGCCCGGGACAGAGCGCGACTGAATATGCTGCGGTTGCCGGACTTTAGTTCTTCCCTCATGTCCACGACATCGACGTGGGGCATTGGTGCGCTTGCCACCGGGACGACGCGTTCCGGAAGCCGGAGAAGTTCATAGGTTCCCTGTCGGGTGTGGAAGTAGGTGCCCACATCAGGGGTGGCGCTGCCCAGGATGACCACCGCGCCCGTAAGCTCAGCCAGTTTGATGGCCACCTCGCGGGCATGGTAGCGGGGTGACCGGTCCGGTTGCTTGTAGTTCCATTCGTGTTCCTCGTCGATAACGATAAGGTCGAGGTCGGGCTGGGGGGCAAAGAGGGCACTCCTCGGGCCAATGACAACATCGAACCCGCCGTCCCTTATCCTCCGCCATTCGTCAAACTGCTCCCCCGGCGAGAGCTGGCTGTGCAGGACAGCGACCCGATGCGGGAAGCGGGAGACAAAGCGTTCTATGGTCTGCGGGGTGAGCGCGATTTCCGGCACCAGCACTATGCCCCGCCGGCCTATTTTCACCGTTTCCGCCAGTGCCCGCAGGTATATCTCGGTCTTACCGCTGCCGGTAACGCCATGGAGCAGAAAAACCCTGGGGTGTAACTGAGCATCATTTATCGCTTCGCGGATGCGTGACAAGGCGTCTTCCTGGGCGCGGGTCAGTTGCGGCGGCGACGCTGGCACAATCTCCTGACAGGGAATTGGCTCCCTTCTTACCTCGACTGTCTCAAAGGCGATAAGCCTCTGGCGTATCAGGGCATCGGCAGTTGCCTTGCTTACGCCCAGCTTCTGTCTCGCCTCTGCCCATGGAGTTGGCTCGGCCTGCTCGCTTAAGAAATCGAGAAGGCTTGCCTGCTTAATAGCCCTTTTCCGCCTGAGTTCGGCCGCTATTTCCCGGGCACTGGTTGCGGGCAGGTTGAGGCGAAGGAAGGGCACGGTCTTGGGGTGAATCTTTATCGGTTCCAGCTCGTAGCTCCTCACCGCCAGCCTCCGTCTTACCAGCTGTGAGACGATGGCTTGTGCCTTCTTTTCGCCGAGCTTCTTCTCCAGTTCTTTGAGGCTGATTCTGCCCTGTTCTGGCAACAGGGCAAAGACCTGGCGCGGCAATGAAGTAAGAGAGGAAATGGTCGTCTCGTCAGGACCTGGTGCCGCCGAGACAAAGGTCAGCGTTTTCCTTTCAAAACCCGGTGGCAGCATGAGGGCTACCGCATCAAAGAGAGGGGACAGGTAGTACTCGCTTATCCACCGGGCCAGGCTCACCTGGGCTGCGGATAGGAACGGGCGGGGCTCAATAATATCGATGATATCCCTGGTTTCGGCCACGGCCGGGTGGGGGCTCAGCGCCATGACAATGCCCTGTAGAGTGCGCTCGCCGAAGGGAACCAATACCGCCTGCCCCACCTCGATATTCAGATGTGGGGGTATGGCATAGCTGAAAGTACGGCGCTGGGCAATCGGGGAATTAACACTGACCTCAGCATATTTCATACTGTGCTCCACCGATTGCCTCGAAGCTTCTGGTGCCCGGACGTGCGGATGATACTTTTAACTTTAAGCGTTAATCGGGAAGGCTACTCTTTGCTTTTTTCTTCTTCCGCCGGCGCTGTTTCCGGCTCTTCAGAAGCGAGCTTACCCTGAGTCTGGGTTACCTCTGGCTCTACTACTTCTGCTGCCGCGGGAGCTTTTTCCGCTTCCGGTGCCGCTTCGGCTGTTTCTTCCGGAACTACCTCTGCCACCGCCTCTTCTGTGGCTGGTATTTCCTCTTCAGCCTCAGCCGCCAGCGGCTCCAGGAGCGCCAGTTCTTTCTCACGCTCTAGCCGTCGCTCTTTGATGCGAGCTGCCTTGCCGCTGCGTCCGCGCAGGTAGTACAGTTTGGCCCGGCGCACCTTTCCATGGCGGATTAGCTCCACCCGCTCCACTCTTGGTGAGTACAGCGGGAACGTGCGCTCCACGCCGACACCATAAGCGATGCGCCTGACGGTGAAAGTGGCGCCTATCCCACCCCCCTGCATCTTGATGACCACTCCATGGAATGGCTGAGTACGTTCCTTGCCACCTTCCACCACCTTGGTGTAAACGCGTACCGTGTCCCCCGGGGCGATATCGGGAATTCTGGGATTGCGTTTGACATTGGTCAGCGAATCAATATTCATTTCTCAGGCTCCTTATTCAGACTGGATTTGGCTTGATATAAAGCGGTGAATTGCTTCACCAGCTGCTTCTCTTCCGGTCTAAGTTTGGTCTTTTTGATGAGATCCGGGCGGCGTTCCAGGGTGCGCCGGATAATCTGCTCCCGGCGCCACCGGGCAATCTGGGCATGGTTTCCCGAGAGCAGTACCTCGGGAACCGACCAGCCCCGAAAATCAGCCGGCCGGGTGTACTGGGGATATTCCAGCAGACCATTCACATGTGAATCTTCCTGCGCCGAGTCTTCCGAGCCGAGCACTCCCGGGAGTAGGCGAATGACGGCGTCAATGACCACCAGGGCCGGCAGTTCTCCGCCGGTCAGCACGTAATCACCGATGCTGATTTCATCGGTGGCCAGGTGTTCTACCACGCGCTCGTCAATGCCCTCATAGTGGCCGCAGATGAGGATGAGATGGCGGTACTTTGAAAGTTCCATCGCGATTTGCTGGTTGAAAAGACGTCCCTGCGGCGTGAGCAGGACAATCGGCGGTGCCGCAGCCCCGGATTCTTCAGGGAACTGAGACTTTACCGCGGCCACCGCTTCGAAGATGGGCTCGGGTTTAAATATCATGCCCGGGCCGCCGCCATACGGGTAATCATCCACGGTGTGGTGTTTATCATGAGTGTAGTCGCGGATGTTATGTACGCTGATACTGACCAGGTTCTGGTCAATAGCCCGCCTGAAGATGCCGAAGCTGAACGGCACCTCAAACATCTGGGGAAATATGGTCAATACATCAATACGCATTTTAAATCCCTGCCACGGCTAAGAATGCTCGGTGACCACCCCTTTGATAATATCGACAGCATGCGGTATGGCCGGCAGCACCACCTCAAGGCATTCCCTGACCGCCCGGGGGCTACCAGGCAGATTCACTATCAGGCTCCGGCCTCGAACCCCGGCGATGGCCCGGCTCAGCATCGCCATCGGTGTTTTGCTCAATGATTTAATTCTCATCGCTTCCGCGAAACCAGGAACAACCCGGTCAATAACGGCTGCGGTCGCTTCCGGTGTAACATCGCGCTCGCCCAGCCCGGTACCACCGGTGGTGATGATGACGTCCGCCTTTCCGCTGTCTGCCCATTCCGCCAGCTTCTGGCGGATAACATCCAGCTCATCAGGGACAATCTCGTAGTGAACGACCTCGCTGTCCAGGCTGGAGACGAGTTCCTTGATGGTCTGACCGCTCTCGTCATAGCGCTGGCCGCGCGCCCCTTTATCACTGATGGTGAGTATGCCAACGGTAAACATCATTGCGCACCAAAACAAGTTTTATTGTACCACAGATGGGGCGGATAACAAAAATGGAAAAAATTTTATGGAAAATTCATTAAATTTGGCCTAAAAGCCTTGACAAACGTGTCGCCTCGTGTTATAAAAGTGTTATAAAATGGTAAAAAATGGGGAATAGTGGTAAAAAATGGGGTTAATAGCTGTCTGAGGGTGACGAATGTTTTACGGTGAATACACCTACAAGATAGACGAAAAGGGTCGGGTAGCGATACCGCCCCGGTTCCGCAGGGAACTGAAGGACGGTTTGGTCCTGTCTCCGGGAGCGGAGAAGTGCATCAACGTGTACCCGCTGTCAGAATGGCGCAAACTGGCTACCTCCCTTACCAGCGGCCCGCTGACCCCCAGTAAAATGAGAAGGCTGAAGCGGGCTATTTTTGCCACCGCCTTCAGCGTTGTCCTTGATGGGCAGGGCAGGGTGGCCCTGCCAATACCACTGCGCGAGCACGCCGAAATTCAAGAAGACGTCGTCGTTACCGGAGCCAACAACTACCTGGAAATCTGGGCTCAGGTTCTCTGGGAAGAAGAAAAAACGATCAGCCAGGAGCAGGCCTGGCAGATTATAGAAAGCCTGGAGCGACGTGATGAGTCTAAATAGACATGGCCCATACCACATCCCCGTCATGCTCGAAGAGACAATGGAGGCGCTGGCGGTCCAGCCCGGAGGCCGCTACGTTGATTGCACGGTGGGTGGTGGTGGCCATGCCCGGGCAATTCTGGAACGCAGTTACCCCGGTGGACAGCTACTCGGCATTGATGCCGACCCCGAAGCGATAAAGGTAGCTGAGACAAGACTTGAGGCATATCGGCATTCCGTCCTCCTGGTCAATGATAACTTCGTCAACCTGCAGGCAACCTGCATCAAATATGATTTTTTTCCGGTACATGGCATCTTGTTTGACCTTGGCCTTTCCTCAATGCAGCTGAACGGGAGCGGACGTGGCTTCAGCTTTCAACAGGACGACCCCCTCGATATGCGTTTTAATTCCGGACAGGGAGTAACAGCGGCTGATATTGTCAATACTTCGCCTGAAGCTGAGCTGGCGCGCCTTATCCGAACCTATGGCGAGGAAGGCTACAGCCGTCAGATAGCACGTCTCATCGTGCGCGAACGTCCCATCACCTCCACGCTTCATATGGCCCGTATCGTGGAGAAGGCGGTAAGCCGGAGAACGGGTAAAATCCATCCGGCCACGAAGACATTTCAGGCACTCCGGATTGCGGTGAATCTGGAGCTGGAAAACCTGGAGATAGCACTGAAACAGGCAATTGAGCTCCTCGGCTTTGAAGGCCGGCTGGTGGTGATAAGCTACCATTCTTTGGAAGACCGTATCGTAAAGCGCTTCATGCAGCGGGAAGCCCGGGGATGCATCTGTCCTCCCGGTACGCCGGTATGCGTCTGCGGGCATAAACCTCGCCTGAGACTTATTCGCCGACATGTGATTACGCCTTCCGAGGATGAGGTGCAGGCCAATCCACGCAGTCGCAGCGCCAAGCTGAGAGTTGCCACGCGTCTGACAGTGCCGAATGATTGCCTGGAAACAGATGAGGTGGAAGTCCTCTGGGCGGAGATAAAGGCCAGGGCCTGGCGAAAACCGGCGCTGTTACGCAAACTGCAGATGGTATTTGCCATGGCCTGAACTGGCCAGGGGTAAAAATAAGGCTCCAAAAGCGCAGCATCTAGAGGGGGAGTAAGTAATGGAACAGGTACAACCAGGTAGGCGGGGAGCGGATGGAGCAAGAATGGGCACCACGCTGGCTGACCTGAAGCTGAAAATAGCCGAGCACCTGATTAACCAGGCGGATAGCTACCGAACGCACGAAGTGTACGGTATCATGGCCGAAACTAAAGTCGGGGCAAGGAAAAGAGCCGACCTCGTGGACAAGCTGAGGGTGGTCTTTTCCATGTCCTGATACCATTGAGCACACTGAGGGCTAGGGCCAAGGAGGTTCTGTAAATGTAAACCGTAACCGAGTTCAGATACTCTAAAAGTAGGGAAAAGGAGGGATAGATGAAAAATCGAACCGTAGCGGCAATTGATGTTGGTACCACCAAGGTATGCACTGTTCTTGCGGACTTCAATGAAATTGGCACGCCGCGCGTTGTCGGCGTTGGCATCGCACCATCAGTCGGCCTGCACAAAGGCCTGGTGGTCAACATCAATGAGGCCAGAGAGTCAATCAGAGAGTCAGTCAGGAGAGCGGAGCAGTCAAGCAATTACAAAGTGGAATCAGCCTATGTCGGCGTGACCGGGCGTCATGTTGCCTCGCTGAACAACCGTGGCGTGGTAGCGATAACGCGGAACGACCGTGTGGTGCGCCCAGATGACCTGAAACGCGTTCTCTCCTCGGCACAGAGCGTCAAGGTCCCCAGCGACCGCAGACTCCTCCACGTTATTCCGAGGTCATACGCGGTTGACGGTCAGCCTGGAGTCAAGAACCCGGTCGGCATGCATGGCTTCAGGCTTGATGTGGAGACCCATGTTATCACTGCCGCCGTGACCTCAATACAGAACCTGGTGAAGTGCATCCGCAGCATCGGCATTGATATTGAGGACCTCGTTCTCGAACCTCTCGCCAGCAGTGAGGCAGTACTGACGGCGGATGAGAAGGAAGTGGGCGTTATTCTAGCTGACATCGGCGGCGGAACCACCGATATCGCGGTCTTCAAGGATGGCAGCATCTGGCATACCTCGATAATACCGGTCGCTGGCTATCAGCTCACCAGAGATGTATCCATTGGTCTGGGCCTGCCATTTGATGTCGCCGAGGAGATGAAGAAGCGATATGGCAGCGTGATGCCCGTCTATGAGAGCAAAACCGAGGACACCACGGCGATATCTCAGGATGGGCACGGCGTCTCATATCAGGACCTGTGCGACATCATCCGCGCCCGCGTTGAAGAGATCCTGAAGCTCATCCTGCTTGAGCTGCCTAACTCTGAATATGAAACCCTGGTTCCGGCAGGGCTGGTGCTCACCGGTGGTAGCTCCAATCTGGCCGGCATCGCCACCCTGGGGCGTGAGATACTGCAGCTCCCGGTCAGAGTGGGCGCTCCGTCTAACATGGGAGGCATCGCCGACGTTCTCTGTGACCCGGCATACGCGACGGCCGTTGGCCTGCTGCTCTGGGGAGTCAATCATGAGCACAGCCAGAACCGGTCGCGGTGGAGCTTTGGCTCCGCAATCCGACATATGGCTTTACGGCTGAAGAAACTCTTTGGCTAGTAAGTCGAGTATGAAAGTTAGCAGATTATTGCAATAAGGAGGAGGCAATGGCAAAGACAAGTTTTGTGGCGAATCCAGCCAAAATCAAAGTTATCGGCTTGGGCGGTGGTGGCTGCAATGCGATAACCCGCATGGTCAGGGAAGAGATTCAGGGTGTGGAATTCATTGCCATGAATACCGATGCCCAGGCCTTGGCGATTACGGAAGCTCCAATAAGAGTTCAGCTTGGTGAGAAACTGACCAGGGGGCTGGGTGTTGGTGGCGACCACAACATGGGCCAGAAAGCTGCCGAAGAGAGTCGTGATGAGCTGCATGAGCTGGTCGGCGGGGCTGACATGGTATTTGTCACCGCTGGCATGGGTGGCGGCACCGGCACCGGGGCGGCGCCTGTCGTGGCTGAGATAGCCAAGCAGAGTGGTGCCCTGACCATCGCCGTGGTCACCAAACCGTTCAGCTTTGAAGGTGTCCACCGCACGCAGGTAGCCAATGAAGGTATCACCAGGCTGATGGGCAAAGTTGATACCCTGATCATTATTCCGAACGACAAGCTGCTATCACTCTGCGACCAGAAGACGGGCGTGGATAGCGCCTTCAAGCTGGCCGACGATGTCCTCCGGCACGGTGTTCAGGCTATCGCTGAGGTTATCACCACTCCTGGACTGATTAACTTGGACTTCGCCGATGTGAAAGCGATTATGAAGGATGCCGGGCCGGCCTGGATGTCAATTGGTCGGGGCTCGGGACAGAATCGCGCAGTGGAGGCCGCCAAACAGGCGTTGGCTAGCCCGCTGCTGGAAGTCTCCATCAATGGCTCAAAAGCCGTTCTTTTCAATGTGGTCGGCGGCTCGAGCCTCACCCTGTTTGAAGTGAACGAAGCCGCTGACGTTATCCGGCAGGTAGCGGATCCAGAGGCCAACATCATTTTTGGTGTTGCCTACGATTCGACAATGGATAGTGATATCCGGATTACCCTGATTGCCACCGGCTTTGTGGCCAAGCTCGGGCTGACCGGGGCAGGTCAGGATGATGAACTGACCCAGCTTCTCAGAGGCATCAAGAGCGAGGATGAGCTGGACGTTCCCTCGTTCCTGCGCCGTCCTATGATCAGCCATCGTCGCCAGGCGCTCACGCCGGCAATGAAACCGGCGCAACCGCCATTGATGAGGCCGTCGGAATCCAAATATAAGTAGCGGCATTGAAAGGCGTCCGTATCAGTCCGGAGGATGGACACCCCCGGCAGATAGACCGGAGAGCATAAGGGCCCGCTGTCGTCTTTGAGGCGGGGAGTGGGCCTATAGTGAATTATGTGTGCGTCTTGTTGACAATCGCTTCGGCATTCTTTATCCTAAATTATGTGACGCCCGTAACTTAGCGGGCGTGGAATTAAATATGTTCTGTATTTGGCATGCGAGTTATTGCCGGTAAAGCGAAAGGTCATCAGCTGAAAGCCCCCAGAGGAACCGCCACCCGTCCCGCAACCGATTTGGTCAAGGGGGCGATTTTTTCCATTTTGGATAATATGGCTGACAATTGGTCGCAGGTACTTGACCTGTTTTCTGGCAGCGGGCAGCTCGGTATAGAGGCATTAAGTCGGGGGGCAGGCTGGGTTGACTTTGTTGAAAGGGAACCGCGCTGTTGTGCTATAATAAAACAAAATTTGGAAAAAACGGGTTTTTCAAAGCAGGCACATGTTTATTGCTGCAGCGTCGTCAGGGCACTTTCCTTTCTGGACAAGGAGTACAATATCATTCTGATGGACCCTCCTTATTCTGATTCTTCAATTGGAAATCTGATAACTCAATTAGCCGAATCCAGACTGGTCAGCGATAGCTCAATAGTCGTGGTGAC
Organism: uncultured Dehalococcoidaceae bacterium; assembly: GCA_964545815.1. Taxonomy (GTDB): domain Bacteria; phylum Chloroflexota; class Dehalococcoidia; order Dehalococcoidales; family RBG-16-60-22; genus E44-bin89. The sequence continues at coordinate 12,063 of CAZJGR010000047.1, forward strand.
GCACTCATCTCTCCTTCCCTTCAATTCGGCTTATGGTGCGTTGAACCTGCTGAAAGAGCACCGTCACGGTGATAGCTGTATTGCGGTGTTCCGCAAGGGAGGTACATAGTGACCGTAGCTGTTTACCCGGGGACCTTTGACCCGATTACCAACGGCCACCTCGATATCGTGCAGCGGGCGGCCCGGTTATTTGACCGGATAATAATCGGGGTGTACGAACAATCAAACAAGCACCTCGTCTTTAATACCCGGGAGCGGGTAGAATTGGTCAGAAGGGCGGTGGCCAATATACCAAACGTTGAGGTAAAATCATTCAGCGGGTTAGCGGTTGATTTTACCCGGAAGGAAAAAGCTCAGGTCATGATTCGTGGCCTGAGGATGAATGCCGATTTTGAAAAAGAATTTGAGATGGCACTGATGAACCGCAAACTGGCCCCAGACCTGGACCTGCTCTGCCTGATGGCCAGCCAGGAATATCAGTTTCTCAGTGCCAGCCTGCTAAAAGAAGTGGCTCTCCTGAATGGCAATATCAGCGACCTCGTGCCGGAGCATGTGGCGGAGGCTCTAAGGAAAAAGGTTCACGGTAAAATGTAACTCACGGGTCGCGTGTCAAGCGCTTTTTAGCCAAACTTTTGGTAGAAAAGGAGGTATATATGGCGTACAAGATTACGGAGGAGTGCATAAGCTGCGGGGCGTGTGAACCGGAGTGCCCGAACCAGGCAATCAGCGAGGGGGAGACCATCTACGTGATTGACTTCAAGAAATGCACCGAATGCGTTGGCTCCCATGAGTCCTCACGATGCGCTGAGGTTTGCCCGGTTGATGCCTGCGTGCCTGACCCGGCGCACAAGGAAGACCGAGGGCAGCTTCTGGAAAAGTGGAAGAAGCTGCATCCGGGAGAAACGCCGTCAGTTTCCTAGGGTAACTTGACATGATATCCGATACCGGTAATTGAGAAAAAGTGGGGGCTACGTTCCGGTTGATTCCGTATAATGTAGCCCTCTTCTCTAAATCCTTATTTCTGCGTTTGATAAATTTCTCTTATTGGAAAAAAGAGCGCACCGAGTCGAATTCCCCGGGCAGCAACGCCAGCACCATGGGAAAGCCGTTTAGAAGAAAAGTAGCCAGGGCTGATTTCGCAATCGGGTCGGAAATGCCCAGGAATTTAGTCCAGATGGCCAGCAGGGCACCGCAGAATATGGTGCCCATTATCAGGCCAAAGAGCGCCCCACCCAGTCGATTTACCCAGCCCAGCAGTACCATTGAGGCCAGCCACTTCAGGACGCCGGCGATGATACCGGTGATGAGCATGACGATGATGAGTATTATGGCGAAGGCGACCACCCGCGCCAGCGTTTCCTGAGGTATGAAGGTGAGCTTATCCGCCAGGGCAACGTAGAAACGCCCGGCCAGAATGACGCCAATAATCACCCCCGCGAGCGTTAACACCGCCTTGATGATGCCGATTTTCAGGCCAGTAAAGGCGGCGCTGCCGATTATCACCAGGAGCACGATGTCAAGCCAGCTCATAGTTTTTTAACCCTTTAACAGTATCGCTTTCAATCCCTTTTTATTAATTCAGGTTTCGCCATTATTATTATCATTCA
>CAZJGR010000048.1:0-12907 GCA_964545815.1 uncultured Dehalococcoidaceae bacterium
GGCAGCGGGTGGATTTGAACCGCCGACCAAGGGCTTATGAGTCCCCTGCTCTACCACTGAGCTACGCTGCCAAACAGAGTAGAATATAACATCAATGTGCTTTGATGTCAATTTCTCTTGATGACGTGGACACCGGTCGCTTTGAAGGCGGCGAAAACCCTCTTCCCCTTGGTTAAACCCATCTCCTCAGCCGACCTTTTGGTCACCAGCACCACCAGAGGAAACCCGCATTGAATCTCAACCCGTGTCAGCGGTCCCATATTCACCAGCCAGGTGATCTCACCCTCAAAAGAATTGCGAGCACTGCTGGAGATTCGGGAAAGGGCCAGCGTGATGTCCTCGGGCCGGATACAGGCACACACCTCTTCGCCAGCCGCATAATCGGAAATCGCTTCGATATGCCTGCCCCCGCTTTCGATGGTGACAATGTTATCTTCATTGGACGCGATGACACCATCAATGATGTTCTCCACGCCGACAAACTCGGCCAATTCCTTATTGCGCGGCGAGGCAAATACGTCCTTTGAGCTTCCGGTTTGCAGGAGCTCCCCGTTCATCAGCACTCCGACACGGTCGGCAAGGCGCTGCCCCTGCGACAGGTCGTGCGTCGCCACGATGATGGTGGCAGCGTAGCCTTTGATAATGCTGCCGATAAGTTCCTCAATTCGGGCTGCGGAAAGCGGGTCGAGGTTGGCGGTTGGCTCATCCAGCAGCAGGACCTCCGGCTCCAGCGCAATCGCCCGGGCCACCGCCACGCGCTGCACCTCGCCACCGGAAAGGTTCCGGGCATTCCGGTTACGGTAATCAGACATACCAACAACATCAATGATATGATTTACCTTCTCTTTTAGCTTGCTTCCCCCCAGGCCCCGCCACCTCAGCGCATAGGCAACATTATCGTAAACACTCAGGTTGAAGACCACCGGCTTCTGCAGGACAAACGCCATGCGCCGTCGCATGGCAAGTCGCGCTGCAGCTGGCGCGGCGGTATCCGCGCCAGCGAAATATATCTTCCCGGACGTTGGCTCATCGATCAGGTCTATCAGGCGCAGAAGCGTCGTTTTGCCAGCGCCGGTAGGTCCTATCAGGGCAAACACCTCCCCACGCTCGATGCTGAGATTGATATTCTTCAGGATATCCTGCTCACCGCGGCGCTGATGCAAATTGATTATCTCAATCAAAGCCATAACTACCTCTGCTGCACCCTGTTCAAGATGATATTGATGACCAGAGCAATCGTAATCAAAATGATGCCCAGAGCCAGTGACAATTCCAGGTCTCCCTTGGAAGTCTCCAGGGAAATGGCGGTGGTGAGGACCCGGGTGAATCCCCGGATATTGCCGCCGACCATTAGGGAGATGCCCACTTCAGAGATAGCCCGGCCAAAAGCCATAATTACCGCCGCCATGACGGCAAATCTAGCCTCACGCAAGGTGGCCAGCGTCGTCTGAAAGCGGCTTGCCCCCAGCGACCGCGCGGTGTCAATGAGCGCTCGGTCCACGCCGCTCAAGGCAGAGATGGTAAGCCCGAGCAGTATCGGGGTTACCAGCAACATCTGGCCAATCACTATGGCGGTTGGGGAGAAAAGCAGCCCGAGCCAGCCCAGTGGCCCCGCTCGCGAAATGAATACGAAGACAAATAAACCGACAGCGACGGTAGGCACGCCGTAGAAGGTCTGTATCAGGCTAATGAAGAATCTTTTACCACGGAACCGGTTGAAGTAGATGAGACTGGCGACAGGCAAACAGATAACGGAGGCAAGCAATGAGGAGGTGATGGCAATCCTGAGCGACAGCCCGGCAATCTCCATCACCTCAGGGTCAAGCGTTACAATGAGCTCAATCGCCTTTATCAGGCCGTGCCACAACTCTATCAATACTTCGACTCCCAGATACGGCAATCATCAGGACTTAAGCAAGGCTGGAGTGGTGTGAGGCGCGGCCTTGCTTAAGTCCTGGAACCCGGTTTCTGAATACAGTATTAAGTATATACCTCTTATTTTAAAGAATGCTACGGGACCGGTTTGGTATAGTCCTCAACCGGGGGAAATCCCGGCAGGTTAGCGCTGCCGTCTTCAACACCGCGGGCAATGGGGTTGAAAAGCGACCTGCCGTACTCAGCCTCCCCATAAGTGCCCAGTATCTCTTGAACTTCGGGGCCAATAAGCCAGTTGATGAACTGATTGGCGATATCAATTTTGGCAGTCTTGTTCTTTTCCGGGTTGATAGCTATAGCGGCATATACATTGAGGAATAGCGCATCCTGCTCAACTAAGGGTACTATGCTCAGGTTGCTCTTTTTGTTGTAGGCCAGAAAAGTTGATATATCAGCCAGAATGTATGCCTGCATCTCGTTGGCCATCAGCAGGCAGGGGCCCATCCCCTTACCGGCTTCAACATACCATTCACCTGATTTCTGGATGTCCTCGTAGTTGAACCCGCCCTCCTTCCAGATGAGTTTTTCCTTGGAGTGGGTACCGGAATTATCGCCCCGGGAGATGAATTTGACCGCAGCGGGGTCCTTCATGCCAGCATCATATACTTTCGTGAATGCTTCAGCGGCTGTTGAACCCTTGATGCCGGCAGGGTCACCAGGCGGTCCAGCAATCAGAAAGAAGTTATAACCAAAGTTCCTGCGGTTTATTCCATAGCCTTCAGCGATAAATTGGTCTTCGGCTGCCTTATCATGCACAATGACAGCATCGACATCGCCCCTTTCGCCATATTCCAGCGCTATGCCGGTACCGGCATAGATAATGTCCATTTCCACGTTAGCCTCTTTCTCAAAAATCGGTTCCAGATAGTACCAGAGGCCGGTATCATATAGACTGGTAGTAGTAGCAATCTTAAACCTTTGCAGAGGGTCGTGTAACGGGAATTGCGGAGTCGGAGCTGGGGCAGGGGCCGGTGCCGGAGCTGGGGCAGGCGTAGGTGCTGGTGCGGGGGCGGGTGCCGACTGGCTGCAGCCGAAGATACCAGCCGTCAGAACCAGCATGAGTATCACTAATAAGCAGTAAGTTAGCTTGCGCATTTTTTCACCTCTCTAGATTCTCATTTGAACGCTAGGTTAACCAAATAGAAAGCACCTCGTTAAGGAGGTGCTCTGCACATATTAAGAGACACTGCAGACTCTCCTTTCCAAATACGGGAGGCACCGCCGTTTCCCGCGATACCCTATCGGCCAGTCTCCGTAGGCTGACGCCCTTAGGAGAACAGGCTCGGAGAAAAAATCTCTTTATTCTTTTCTGGCGGTGATTATAGCACAGCGCCAGAAACAAATGCAACTACCCACAGGGACAACCTTGACGGTGCCCTATGCTTCTGTTAAAATCGGCACGAAGTGAAAACCCCCTGAGGTAAAACCAGCCTCCAGGAAGGAGACATCCGTCTGCAGGGAGGTGATGTTTTAATCCTGCTATCAGTTCAACACAAACCGGCGTGCGAAGAGTTTCCCGCGAATAAAGGCAAGGAGATTTGAAGTGGCTATTGATTATCAAAAAGAAGGCAAAATCGCTATCTTCACCATCAACCGCCCGGAGGCATTGAACTCAATCAATGTACAGACGGCCCGGGAACTGCACGGGGCGATGGTCGATTTCCGCGATGATGATGGGCTGTGGGTGGGCATTATCACCGGTGCCGGGGACCGGGTATTCTGCGCCGGCGCCGATATCAAAGATATGCTGCCCTTCCTGAAGGAAAGCCTAGCACAGCATCCCTGGGCAATGCCGGATACCCCCATGCGCGGTCTTGACCTCTGGAAGCCGCTCATCGCTGCCATCAATGGCCTGGCGCTGGGGGGCGGGCTGGAAATCGCGCTGGCCTGCGATTTGCGCATCGCCTCGGAAAAAGCCCGCTTTGGCTCGCCGGAAGTGGCCCTGGGGCTTATCCCGGGCTGGGGGGCCACCCAGAGGCTTCCCAGAATGATTCCGTACTGTAAGGCGGCGGAGCTGCTGCTCATGGGGAAACCGATTGACGCCCAGGAAGCATACCGCATCGGTCTGGTCAACAAGGTGGTTCCGCCCGAAGCGGTAATGCCCACGGCCCGGGAATGGGCGGAGACAATCTGCCAGGCCGGACCTCTGGCAGTCAGGGCGGCCAAAGAGGCGATGATACGGGGCAGCAGCCTCACACTGGAAGATGGATTGCGGCTGGAAAACGCGCTGGAAGCCTACGTGATGAGCACGGAGGATTTCATCGAAGGGACGTCCGCTTTCGTGGCCAAGAGAAAGCCTGACTTCAAGGCCAGGTAAATGCGGGAGGAAAAGAGGCGCTATGGAAATCAAACAGGTTGGCGTTGTTGGCTGCGGGCAAATGGGCGGCGGCATCGCTCAGGTGAGTGCCCAGTCCGGCTACCAGGTGATTGTTTCCGAGATAAACGAGGAACTGTTAAAAAAGGGGCTGGCCGCAATCAACTCATCACTGACCAGAGCCGTGGAGAAGGCGAGAATCACACCGCAGGACAAAGAGGCCATCATCTCCCGGCTCAGGGGCACCACCAGCCTGAAGGATTTCCGCGACTGCGACCTAGTCATCGAGGCGGCAATCGAAAATCTGGAGCTGAAAAAGAAAATATTTGCCGAACTGGATTCGGTATGCCCCAAACATGCCATCCTGGCCACCAACACCTCGTGCCTTTCCATTATTGAAATGGCCATGACCACCAGGAGGCCGGATAAAGTGCTGGGACTGCACTTCTTCAACCCGCCGCCGGTGATGAAACTCTTAGAGGTAGTCAGGACTGTCGTCACCAGCAAGGAGACTCTGGAAATCGGCCGAAAATTCGGACAGTCACTGGGCAAGACCACCATCACCGCCCCGGACTCACCGGGCTTTATTGTTAACCGCCTGATGGTTCCCCAGGTATTGAACGCCATCCGCATGCTGGAAGCAGGGGTAGCCACCAGAGAGGATATCGACAACGGTATGATGCTTGGCCTGAACCATCCCATAGGGCCGCTGGCCCTGGCGGACCTGGTCGGGCTGGATACGTTTTACTATATCAGCAACACCATGTATGATGAATTCAAGGACCTCCAGTTTGCTCCCCCAATCCTGCTGGAGAAGATGGTCGCCGCAGGGTGGCTCGGGCGCAAGACAGGCAAGGGCTTTTACGACTATAAATAGGAATTCAGACGTTCGGGTCTAGAAAGGGAGAAAAAGACATATGCCCATTGATGGTAAAGTGGCCCTGGTCACCGGTGGTTCCGGTGGCTTGGGCAGTGTGCACTGCCTGACCCTGGCCAGAGTCGGCTGCCAGGTGGCCGTCGGCGGGTACGCTCACATGGATAAGGCCGAGGCCGTGGTCAAACAAATACGGAATCTGGGCGGAAACGCCATGGCCATCAAGATGGACGTAGCGGAACTGGATGATGTACAACGGGGAGTAAGGCAGATAGAGAAGACGCTTGGCCCCGTGGCAATTCTGGTCAATAACGCTGCTTCTGGCATTGTGCGGGCCGCCACCATTGTCAATACGGAGAAAAAGGACTGGGACCGCGACCTCTCCGTCAACCTGACGGGCGCCTTCAACACCATCAAATGCTGTCTGCCGGGCATGGCCGAGCGCGGCTGGGGCCGCATCATCAACATTTCCTCCATCACCGGTACCCAGGGGGGTATGGGGCAGTGCAGCTATGCCGCCACCAAAGCAGGCCTCATCGGCCTGACCAAGACGGCGGCGCTGGAGGGCGCGCGAAAGGGCGTTACCTGCAATGCGCTGGTGCTTGGCGTTTTTGACGCCGGCGGCTTCCGCCAGGTTGCTCCGGAGTTCAAGGAACGCATTATCAAGCGCATGGCGATGCGCCGGATGGGGGAACCACAGGAGGTGAGCAACGTCCTCGCCTTTCTGGCCTCGGAAGAATCAAGCTTCATCACTGGAGAAACGATCGAAGTCAGCGGCGGTGCCAGTCTGTTCACCTTTTAGTAAATTATGGTAGGATAAAGCAAGCGCGTTTTTCCTCCTGAAAACACAGGAAAAGGTGTTATCATGGCAATTCGAGAGACCGAAGTCCGAGACCAGGGCAGTCAATTAAATATGGAATCGATCGAATGGAATGGCCTGACCTGGATCAATATTACCAAACCGACCAAACGGGAGATAGATTACCTGGCCAAAAATTATTCCTTCCATCCCATGGATTTAGATGACTGTCTCAGCGAGCGACAGCGACCAAAAGTGGATGTATATAAGGACTACGTCTTTCTCATCTTCCACTTCTCGGTATGGAACAGGGTGACGCGGGTAAGCCGGTATGACCAGGTATCGGTATTTGTTGGTGAAAAATACCTGATTACAGTTCATGATGGGCAACTTAGGACTTTGGTGAGTCTGTTCCAGCAGTGCCAGACTGATGAGAAAGCACGGCAACAGAATCTTGGCAACGGCTCTGGCTATCTTCTCTACTGCATACTGGATAGGACGGTTGATGCCTACTTCCCTATCCTGGATAACATTTTAGCCTGGATAGTCGATGTGGAAGATATCGTCTTTGATGAGAATGCTTCAGCCTCTCGGGAAATATCTGTGCTGCGGCGTGATATCATAACTCAACGCCGAATCCTCCATTCCTTACGGGCGGTTACTAATGAGGTGGAGACCAAAATAAAGCAGTTTACCAAGATAGATTTGACTGTTCAATTTGGCGACGTCATGGACCACCTGAACAAGATATGCGACACCCTAGATGAAGCCAAAGAGACCGTCGAGGTATTTAAGGATACTGATTACATTTTGAGCGCCGAACGTCTGAATCACATCATGCGTATCTTAACTATAGCAGGCACTGTCATCTTACCCAGCGTAATCGTTTCCAGTATTTATGGGATGAATATACCTTTACCCGGTGGGATAGAGAGGGGCAGTCTTCAGTCCTTTCTCTTTCTGCTGGCGATTATGCTTGTTATCTCTGGGACAATGCTTTACGCTTTCCACCGCCGGCGCTGGATCTAGGAATGAATGTCTCGCATCGTTTGGTGATATTTATCGCGCTCTTTATCACCTGTCTCATCACCGCCAATGTTATCGCGGTCAAGGTCATCAGCCTTGGCCCGTTCCTCCTGCCCGCAGCCATTTTCGTTTTCCCCTTGAGCTACATCATTGGTGACGTCCTCACCGAGGTCTATGGCTACCGTCTGGCACGCCGGGTTATCTGGCTCGGCTTCCTCTGCAACCTTATCTTTGTCTTCTTTGTCTGGGTGGGGCAGGAGCTCCCCGCCGCACCTTTCTGGGAAGGGCAGGAAGCCTACCAGCGCATTCTGGGCTATGCACCGAGGCTGCTGCCGGCATCATTCCTCGGCTATCTGGCTGGCGAATTTGTCAACTCCTTTATTCTGGCCAAAATGAAGATTATGACGCGGGGCCGCTGGCTGTGGAGTCGCACCATTGGCTCGACCATCGTGGGGGAGGGACTGGATACCTCAATCTTCATCACCGTGGCCTTCATCGGCACGACGTCCTTTGTGCCCATCATGATTCTTTACCACTGGCTGGCCAAAACGGCCATCGAAGCCCTGGCTACCCCCCTCACCTATGCCATCGTCAACTGGATAAAGAGGCGAGAGGCCATTGACACCTACGATTACGATACCAGATTCAATCCCTTCCTCATGGCACGCTAGGCATTGCACGCACGGGAGAGATAGAGAAGGTGAAGGTTCAGTTTCTCGGTGCCCACAACTGCGAATCGGCCACCATCAAGCTGGTCAGCATATTGATTGATGATATCCTGGCGCTTGACGCCGGCGGGCTCACCTCCAGCCTGTCGCTTGAAGCCCAGCTCAACCTCAGGGCGGTCCTGCTCACCCACCATCACTACGACCATATCAGGGATATACCGGCGCTGGGCATGAACGCGCTCTTCTACGAGACCAGCGTTGCGGTTTATGCCCCGCAGGCGGTCAGAGACGCCCTGGCTGCCCACTGGCTCAACGGCACCATCTATGCCAACTTTCTGGAAAGGCCGCCGGAGAGCCCGAGAATCAAGTTCACCGTCATTGAGCCAAACCGGGCATTTACCATTGCCGGCTATGAGATTCTGGCCGTTCCGGTAAACCATTCGGCACCCACCGTTGGCTATCAGGTCGCTTCCCCTGATGGAAAAGTGCTCTTCTACACCGGGGATACCGGGCCGGGACTGGCCGAGACATGGCCCAGTGTCTCACCGCAGTTGCTCATTACTGAAGTCACCGCCCCGAACCGTTATGAAGCGTTTGGCCGCCGCATGCTGCATCTCACCCCAAACCTGCTTAAAGAGGAGCTGCTCGCTTTTCAGAAGCAGAAAGACTACCTGCCGCCGGTGGTCCTGGTGCACATGAACCCGAGACAGGAGAAAGAAATAGCAGCGGAGGTCGCGCAGCTATCCAGTGAAATTGGCACCTCAATAACCTTGGCGCATGAAGGAATGATAATTCAATTATAATAGAGTGAGTCGAGGCAGGCCGTGGTGCCAGACAGTCCCAAATTCATCGTGGATAGCAACGTGGGCAAGCTCGCCAAGTGGCTGAGAATGCTGGGCTACGACGCTGTTTTTTTTGAAGGTGATGATGACGCCTATATGATAGACCGGGCGTTGAAGGAAAGCCGGGTGATACTGACCCGGGACACCCAAATATTGAAACGCGGTGTGGTCGCCAGTGGCCGACTCAAAGCAATCCTCATTGACAGCGACAAACCGGAGCCGCAGGTTCTTCAGGTGATTGAAGCGCTGCATCTCGATTTTCAGTCGCGACCGTTCACCATCTGCCTGGAGTGCAATCATCCTCTGGAGGAGAAGAGCCAAGAGGCAGTGAAAAACCGCGTGCCGCCCTATGTCTTCAAGACACAGGTGCAGTACAGGGAATGCCCCATCTGCCACCGAATCTACTGGAGGGGCACACACTGGCAGGCCATGCTCCGCAAACTGGAGCGTTTGACAAAGCGTCGCTGATAGTCCAAGATATTTTTACGATTTGACTATTCCGATTAACCATGATGGAGGGCAACCATGAGTGAGAAGGAGAAAAATCTACAGACCATCATAGACTGCGGCGTGGTGGCGATTGTCCGGGTCAGCAGCGCCCGGGAAGCGGTGGACGTCTGCCTGGCCATTGCCAAGGGCGGCGTCAAACCGATTGAGGTGACCATGACCGTTCCCGGCGCCATTGATGCCATCAAGGAATTCAAGAGCGCGGTGAAGGAGCAGATACTGGTCGGGGCGGGCACGGTGCTCGACCCGGAGACGGCCCGCGCTTGTATCCTAGCCGGCGCCGAGTTCATCGTCAGCCCCACTCTGAACCTCGAGGTCATCAAGGTCTGCCGTCGCTACAGCAAGATTGTCATCCCCGGCACCTTCACCCCCACCGAGATACTGACCGCCTGGGAGGCCGGCGCGGACATCGTCAAGGTGTTCCCGGCATCGGTAGGAGGCCCCGCATACCTGAAGGATATCCTTGGCCCGCTGCCACAGGTGAAGCTGGTGCCCACCGGCGGCGTGAACCTGCAGACCACACCGGAATTCATCAAGGCCGGCGCCGTGGCGGTGGCCGCCGGGACAGCGCTGGTGGATAAGAAAGCAGTGAGCGAGAAGAACTGGGCTTTTATCACCGAGACGGCCCAGAAATTTGTGGCTGCGGTGAAGCAGGCCAGGGAAGCTAAATCAAAATAAAGGGGGAATTTAAAATGGCTGAAGTTGTTACCTTTGGCGAGACCATGGTGCGACTTTCCCCGCCGGACTACCGGCGGCTTGAGCAGACCAACCTGCTTGATGTCAATATCGGCGGTGCGGAGTGGAATGTGGCCGTTGACCTGAGCCGGCTGGGCATCAGCACGGCCTGGGTCTCCCGTCTGACCGATAATGCCCTCGGCCGGATGATTCGCAACAAGGCCCGTGAGCACGGCGTGGACACTTCACACGTTGTCTGGACCAAGGGCGACCGCATCGGGATTTATTTCGTTGAATTCGGCGCCACGCCCCGGGCCAGCAGCGTCCTCTATGACCGCACCCATTCCTCAATCAGCCAGATAAAACCTGGAGAGATAAACTGGAAGGAAGTCCTGAAAGGCGCGAAGTGGTTCCACACCAGCGGCATTACGCCGGCACTCAGCCCCGGTGCGGCCCAGGCCACCGCCGAGGCGTTGCAGATAGCCCAGAAAGCTGGCTGCAAGGTGAGCTACGACCTCAACTACCGCGCCCGACTCTGGACGGAGGAGGAGGCCCGCAAATGTCAGGAGCCGCTGATGGAGCATATTGACGTCCTCTTTTCCACGGAGGAGGACACCCGAAAGGTGCTCGGCATCACCGGCAAGGATTACCGCGAAGTGGCCCAGAAGCTGGCAGATAAGTTCAAGTTTGAGATGGTATGCATCACCCTGCGTGAGGACTTATCTGTGCTGAGGAACCGCTGGACGGCCATCGCTTACTCGGCAGGCAAGATATACGATGACCGGACGTACGATGTGGAGATTGTGGACCGGGTCGGTGCCGGCGATTCCTACACCGCCGGGTTTGTCTACGGCTATCTCACCGGCGACGTGGGAAAGGGCGTCAAGTACGGGAACGCCTACTCGGCCCTGAAGCACTCCAACCCCGGCGATGCCAACTGGGCAACGCTGGCCGAGGTGGAAAACCTGCTCAAGGGTGGCGGCCTGCGCATCAGTCGCTAATTATTAAGCGACAAGACCGGTAAAAGATGCCGCCAGTTTGCCAGCGGCCGGGCGACCCGTTTACAATGAATAGGTGATGCACCAGCGTTTTTTCGATAAATTTATGGCCAGCGATGACACCCTATGGGTATATGAGGGTGATAACCTCGTCTTCTCTTCCCGGGAAGACAGGCTGCGGCCCCTGATGGAATATCTTGACCGCTTTGCCTCGGCCCACAGAGGGGTGGTCATCTTCGATAAGATTATCGGCAATGCCGCGGCGCTGCTTGCTATCAAGGCGGGATGCCGGGAAGTGTTCAGCCCGCTGGGCAGTGAGCTTGCCGTGCAGACGCTGGAAAGGTTCGGGATTGCCTACCATTTCACCAGGACCGTTCCCACCATCCGGAGAGCCGATGGTGAGGACATGTGCCCTATGGAGAAACTATCCCTAGGCAAAGAACCTGAGGAGTTCTACCAGACTATGGTCGATATTATCAGAAAATCGGCGGCTAAAGGCTCTGGAGTAAAATCGAAAAAGGAAACGGAGTAAAGAAAGCGATGGAGAAAATCAGACTGGGCAGAACTGAGATGATGGTCACCAGACTCGGCTTCGGGGGCATCCCCATCCAGAGGGCATCCGAAGAGGAAGCCATCGCCATAGTTAAAAAGTGTCTGGAACTGGGCATCAACTTCCTGGATACGGCCAACGCTTACACCACCAGTGAGGAGAGAATCGGCAAGGCAATCAAGGGCAAGCGGGAAAGCGTTTTTCTGGCCACAAAATCGCAGGCCCGCAACCGGGAAGATGTAGAGAAACACCTCAAACTGAGCCTGCAGAGGCTCGGTGTAGACTATATAGACCTGTACCAGTTTCACAATATCAGCGACACCAAGACTCTGGAAACCATGCTCGACCCGAACGGGCCGAGGGCGGTGGTTGAAGATGCCAAAAGAGCGGGGCTGGTGAAACACATTGGCGCTACCTCCCACCAGATTGATGTCGCCAAGGATATCGTTAAGACCGGCCTCTTTGAGACCATTATGTTCCCGCTGAACTTCATGTCCTATGAAGGCAAGGAGGAGCTACTATCTTTAGCCCGACAGCATGATGTCGGCTTCATCGCCATGAAGCCACTGGCCGGCGGCATGATTGACAACGTCACGGTGGCCATCAAATACCTGCTCCAGTTCCCTGACATCGTGCTCATCCCCGGTATCGAACGCGTGCCCGAAATAGAGGAAATCGCCCGTGTTTTCGATGGGCCAAAGGAGATGACGGCCAGGGAAAAGCGGGAGATGGAGCGTATCAGGCAGGAGCTCGGCATCAGATTCTGCCGTCGCTGCGATTACTGCCAGCCTTGCACTGCGGAGATACCCATTTCCGATATAATGTCGTTCCCCAATCTCCGCAAACGCCTGCCGCTGGTCCGCCTTTATACCGGCAAGTTTGCCGATTCGTTTACCAAAGCACTGGAGTGCACCGATTGCGGCGAGTGCGAGGAACGCTGCCCCTATAAACTGCCCATCAGGGACATGATGAAGGAACACATAAAACTGCACCAGGCGGGCAAGCTAGAATACGAGAAGCAGCTCGCTTCACGCCGGTAATAGAAGTAAATTAACATGAAAATCGTCACCAGCGAACAGATGCGGCAGATAGACCGGGAATGCATCCGCCGGGGCACCCCCGGACAGGTGCTGATGGAGAATGCCGGCCGAGCCGTCGCCGAAGAGACCCGGCGAATTCTGGAGCCGATAAAGCAAAAGCAATTCCTGGTTCTGGTGGGGCCGGGCAATAACGGCGGGGACGGTCTGGTGGCTGCCCGCTACCTGCATGACTGGGGCGCTCAGGTGCACGTCTACCTGTGCAGCCCGCGACCGGCAGATGACGCCAACCTTGAGCTGGTGCGGCAGCGAGATATAGCCTGCGTTGACGCCGCCCGGGACAGGGACCTGTCCCGGTTCAGCGAACTGCTGGCCTCAGCCCACTGTGTTGTGGACGCGCTTTTCGGTACCGGGAAAGCCCGTCCTCTTGAGGGAATTTTTGCACAGGTTCTGAATAAGGTTAATCGGTTAAAGAGTAAGAGTCCGGCGCTGGTGATTGTGGCCATTGACCTTCCCTCCGGACTCAACGCCGACACCGGAGAGGTAGACCCGGTCTGCCCCTTTGCCGATTATACCATTACTCTTGCCTTCCCCAAGCCCGGCCTTTTCCGTTTCCCCGGGGCAGAAAGGGTGGGCAAATTGAGCATCGCCGACATCGGTATTCCGTATGAGTTCGCCGAAG